>NZ_JBFUFK010000044.1:0-92042 GCF_056403475.1 Rhizobium sp. P2_G9
CCCTCTCAGACGTTGGTGGGCATTTCGGGTGCGGCATGCTGGGAGTGGATTCCCTCGCCCCGTTTACGGGGAGAGGGTTAGGGTGAGGGGCAAATCCCGCTCGCGAAGCCAGGCCATCACGCCGCAGCCCGGAACTCGACCTCACAGTCGTTCATGAAGCACGTCTTGTTGAATAGCGTCAAATCCAACGGGTTTGGAAGCCGAACATTGCTGAGGTCAGGGCAAGGTTTCGCGATCGGGTCATAAGAACGGTCGATCTGCGCGACGAAGACGATAATCAGCCTCCTCTCGCGCGCGAAAACCTGAAGCGTGCGCACCTGCTCCATCAGAGCGGGATTTTCGCGTCGCTGGTCGAGGAGTTGCAGGTAATCGACGACAACGAGGGTGCCGCGTTCTGCCGAAGCCAGCCGACGAATGATGTAGCTCGCACTGATGGCATCCGAACTGTCGAATTCGAACTGATCCTGAAATGACACTCTATCGGCACCGATAGCTTGGAACCGGCCGGTAATATCCCGCTCGGTATATTCCAGCGAGAAGAAATAGCTGCGGTTTCCGGCCTTCATCGCCTCGACCGCGAGTCCAAGGCTCAGCAAGGTCTTGCCGTGGCCCGGCCGCGCGCCGACCAGCAGAAGATCGCCCGGCGCGAGGCCGGCATAAACCCGCTCGGCGATCGTGCGGCGCGACAGCTTGTTTGCCAGCAGGCTCCAATTGGCGAACCCCTCTTCCGCAGCGACAGCATCGAGCGCCTGATGCAGCGGAATTTTCTCCTGACGGGACGCAAGCTTCGCCTTGCGTTTCAATCTATGGACGGGTTGGGAAAGTTTCATCGTGACCTCCTATTGCGAGCCATGACCGCAACCCCTCCTTATGCCGGATGCCCGAACAGTAGGTTCGATGATCAAAAGACCCCGCATGATCGATACTTTCCCGATGGAGGGGGGAGGCTTGGGTCGAGCCGGAAACGATGATAGCCGAGTCGCTTGGAGCAGAAAACAGCAGCGCCCGCCGGTATCCGACGGGCGCGACGAATTTTCGGTACGATTGTCGGCTCAAAGTCGCCTGAGGAAACCGTCCGGCGAGGCCGTGATGGTGATCTTGTGCTCGATCTTATGGTCGATTTCGTAGATCAGCTTTTCGCCATCGCGACCAGTGCGGCCCTCGTTGGACAGGCGCTTCATATATTCCCAGACGGCCGTCTTCGGATTGTCGCCCTTGCCCCAGGGACGGTCGGCGGTAAAGCCTTCCGGCAGGTCTTCGACGCCTGTGTCCCAGACGACGCAATAGGAGCCCTTGCTGACATAGGGTGCGTAGAGCTCCAGTTCCTGCAGCACATGCTCGTGAGTGTGGTTGGAGTCGAGAAATACCATGATACGGCTATAGCCCTTGGCATGGGCGGCGATCTGATCCATGACGTCCGGCGCCACGGAGGAGCCCTCGATCAGGTGGATCTTATGACGCATCGGGTGGGCATCGATGGCACTGCGGTTATGGGCGCGGATGTCGATATCGACGCCGACGACCTTGCGGCGGCTGGCTTTGGGGTCAAGCACCGTGCCCGCGGTGACGGCATCGCAATAGTCGAGCAGCGCCAGTATCGAGGCACTGGTGACCAGTGAGCCGCCATGGGCGATGCCGGTCTCGATGATCAGGTCGGGACGGCAGGACCAGATAAGCTCCTGGATGGCGTAGAGGTCCTGCGGCACCTGGATGACCGGGCGGCCGAGCCAGGTGAAATTCTGCGCATAGCCGTGACGGATCGATTCACGCACCCAGACATTGGAAAGGCCGATGAAATCGCGGTCCTCACCAATCTTCCTGATATTGTCGGCAACGAGCTGGCGAAAATGTTCGACGGGATCCACGGTTTTCTCCTTTCAGTCCTCGATCCAGGCATAAAGCACCGTTTCCATGAACTGCGGCGAATGATGCCGCAGCGCGAAGCGGTAGCCCGGAACGAGCGATTTCAGATAATGGCTGATCACCGGAATATCCGATGGGTAGTGGTAGACGCAAATGGCGAGTTTGGGGCGGTGTTTGCGGATGGTTTCGGCCGCACCGCGCAACAGCGGCATTTCCATGCCCTCGACATCGGCTTTCAAGAAAGTGACGGGTTCGCCGGCAAGGAAGGCGTCCAGGCTTTCGATACGGAATTCTTCGCCGCCATGGGCATCGAGCGCAAGGCTGGTCATCTGGCCGCTCTGGCTTTCGGCGCGTGCGGTTTCGCTCGCCTCGCCGAGAGCGGCGGGGACGAGCGCGATCTGGTGGTCGTCCAGTGCCCATTCGCTGCGCAGGCGCGCTGCACGCGTTTCCAGGGAGCGGAATTGCCGTGCACCTGGTTCGAAGGCGACCGCCCGCTTGAAGACGCCGTAATGCGTCCAGATGAAGCGTTCGAGGCTGTCGCCGACATAGGCGCCGGCATCGACATAGATCTCCTTCTCGATGCCGCAGAATGGCGGTAGGGCGAAATACTGGTCCTTTTCGAAGACCTCCATGACATGGCGGCGGTCGCCGGTCAGCATAGTGGCCATGACAGCCCGCAGCACGGTTCGGGAATGCTCGTCCGCAAGCATCTCGTCGTGGATCGCAGCGAAGGCGGTGAAGTCGCGCGCCACATAGAAGGCATCGCAGGAGACATGGGGGATGCCGAGGGCAGCCAATCGCGCGGAGATCGGCAAGACGGCATGGCGGGCAGAAATGAACACGAGGTCGGGCTTGTCAGTGCCAATGGCCTCCGGTGCGTGTACCGGGACACCGGCGACCGCCTTTCCGGCCATCGTGGGATTACCATCGTAACAGCGGTTGAAGCGGATACCGGACGCCGGCAAATCGGCGAGGATCCAGCGGCCGAGGAAACCCATGCCATAGAGAGCGGCGGGCTGCTCGCCGGCGAGCACAGAAGCCGGGATAGCGGCCAGAATATCGCTTGCCATATGCGACAGTGTTTGGAGATCGAAAGCCATCACCGCATCCTCTCGGCCGGAATGGCATAGACGACTGCGCTGGTGCCGCAATAGCTATGGATACGAAACAACAGCCGATAATCCGGAAGCGTCCGCATCAACCAGAGCGGCGTGCGCCAGATGCCGTCATCATTGTGGTAGACGGTGGCGACGACGATCGGCCGGTGACGCAGCAGCGTCCGGCTTGCGCCCTTCAGCGCTTCGAGCTCAAAACCTTCAAGATGCAGTTTTATGAAGCTCGGCGCGATGTCGAGTGCATCGATCGGCTGAACCTCGATTTCAGTCGTGCCGGTGGCGGAAACCTGCGACGCATAGCCAAGCCCTTCGTGGAAGAGCGCCGTTCCAGCAGACGCACCGAGCGCAACATCGAGCACTTCCGGCCGCTTGCCGGCCTTCGGCCATGTCTCTGCGACAAAGGCGAAGAGAGTATTGCGGTTGGCGCTGTCGGGCTCGACAGCGACAATCCGATCCCAACTGCCATTCGTCAGCTGATCGAATTTATGGATGACACTGCCGAAATGCGCGCCGCCATCCAAAAGCACTTCGTGCGAGTGGAGCGTCGCGAGAATTTCGGGAATGAAGAAGCGGTCATTGACAGTGACGGGTGCGGTTTCGAATGTCCATTCCTGCCGGAGCCGCCGCCAGGCAAGAAAAGCCAGGTGATGGGCGCGAGAAATGTCGTCTCCCCAGCCCTCGGTCACTTTGGCGGTCATGGCGCGGTCGGTCGCGTCGAGGCTGCCGGCGAACCAGCCGTTGGAGAGCGGATGGATGTGACGGAAATTCTCGGCAAAATCGTAGAACGGCATGACATGCGCGAAACCGCGCGCCGCCAGATCGGCCTCGATCGGCACATAGGGCGCCAGCACCACTGAGACTAGCAGCAGATGGCTCTGCTTCAGCGTCGCCGGCACCTCATCGGGGTGATAAAGCGTCATGCCCTGCCAGTCGGGGTTTTGGCGCAGCGCTTCGGCATTGCGATCGACGACGAAGTCGAAATCCAGCCAGACAGCCTGGAGGAAATCACGGGCCATGCGGCCGAGATTGCCGGCGCCGTAGAGCGCGAGCGGCTTTTCCGATCTGGTTTCGGCAATGGCTGGCGTGGCCCCGACGATCTGGCTAAGCAGTGCCGTCGATCGCGGAATATCCGGCACGGCGGCGAAGCGCCGGGCCATATGGCGACCGTCGCTTTCTACGCGCTCGTCTACGATTTCCGCCATCGGTCTCCGAATCTCTCCGTGCAGCTACGAACGATTAGCGCGCCGACGCTTGCCCGTGGCTAGAGCGTGCTGCTATTCAGCGGCGATCGGGAACGCTTCAAGAGATCGAGATGAGCGATATCCTTCTCACAGGCGCCTCCGGTTTCGTCGGCTGCCAGATCGCCAAGGCGTTGCTCGAACGCGACCACCGGTTAAGGCTGGTGCTCAGGCCGAGCGGATTTGCCCGCAGCGGCCTGCCGGATGGCGTAGCGGAGGTCGTCGAGACCGCCGATCTGTTTGCCGAGGGGGCGGACTGGTGGACAGAGGCTCTTACGGGCATAGACACGGTGATCCATGCGGCTTGGTATGTGGAGCCCGGCAAATATCTCGATTCGCCGCGCAATATCGACTGCGCGATCGGCTCCCTGGCGATTGCCGAGGCGGCACTTCGCGCCGGCGTGCGGAAATTCATCGGCATCGGTACCTGTTTCGAATATCGGCTGCCGAATGCCGAGATCACCGAAACGTCCGAGCTTGGTCCGATTACGCTCTATGCCGCCGCCAAGCTGGCACTCTATCGCATGTTGRAAAAGCGTTTCGCGGGGACAGGCACGGATTTCGCCTGGGCCCGGCTCTTTTATCTCTATGGCGAAGGCGAGCATCCGGCACGGCTTTTCCCGACGCTGCATAGCAAGCTGTCATCGGGCGAGCCGATGTCGCTCTCCGCCGGAGACAAGATCCGCGATTTCCTCGATGTCGCCGAGGCCGGCCGGTTGGTCGCCACGCTGGCGGAGACCGACCAGACCGGCGTCGCCAATATCTGTTCCGGCAAGCCGGTCACCATCCGCGAGATCGCCGAGGGGATCGCCGATCTTTATGGGCGCCGCGATCTGCTGAGTTTTGGGATCGCGACCGTGCATCCTCGTGATCCCGCGGCTGTCGCCGGCATCTGCAATGTGAAGCCGATATAGGCAAAGCCCATCGGTTTGCGCCGATGGGCTTTGCATACGCTGCCGTGACCAGAATTAAGCGGCGACCGGCTGGCCGGCTTGACCGAGACGGGCGTCGACGGAGATTTCACCGGCGCCGACCGAGGCAAGCAGGGCATAGCCGCCGGCGAGCGTGATGTTCTTCCACATCATCAGGCCGTTGAAGACGGTCAGCAGGCCATTGGCCTCCGGCGAGAAACCGGGAATATTGATGGCGCCGCTATGGAAGACGAAGGCGGTGAACAAGCAGAAAAGCGCCAGCAGGCCGGCGGCAATGCGGGTCTGGAAACCGACGAGCACGGCAAGGCCGGAGACGAGTTCGAAGACACCGGCAAGATAGGCAAGAGCTGTGGCAGCAGGCAGGCCAGCACCCTGGATCATGCCGGCAGTCATGCCGGGATCGGTGAGCTTGCCGAAGCCGGAAGCGATGAACATGAGCGCCAGCAGCACGCGGGCGACGAGGACGACGATGGACTTGGACATTTCAGAACTCCCGTTCGGTTGAATGGTTGAAATATACTGCATCCTACCGTCTTCGAAAGATTGCCGATGGTTCACATATTGTCCATCAATAGTGAACAATGACTTCTTTCCGAACCGTGCAACCTGTTTCCGCCTTGCGGCCTATATGGACCGAACCTATTTAGCGGGCGTCTTACATCTCCATCTTCCCCATCATTTCATAAGGACTGCCCCCAGATGGCCGATCTTTCCGCCTTTCCGATCACCAAACGCTGGCCAGCAAACAACCCCGATGTCATCCAGCTCTATTCGCTGCCCACTCCCAACGGCATCAAGGTTTCGGCCATGCTGGAGGAGACCGGCCTTGCCTATGAACCGCATCTGGTGGATTTCGGCAAGAACGACCAGTTGACCCCGGAATTCATGTCGCTCAATCCCAACAACAAGATCCCGGCGATGATCGATCCCAACGGTCCGGACGGCAAACCGCTGGCGCTGTTCGAATCCGGCGCTATCCTCTTCTATCTGGCGGAAAAGACCGGCAAGTTCATTCCCGCCGATGCAGCCGGCCGCTATGAGACGCTGCAGTGGGTGATGTTCCAGATGGGCGGCGTCGGCCCGATGTTCGGTCAGGTCGGCTTCTTCGTGAAATTCGCCGGCAGGGAGTTTGAGGACAAGCGGCCGCGCCAGCGTTATCTCGACGAAGCCGCCCGCCTGCTCGGCGTCATCGAAGGCCGGCTTGCGGAGCGCAGTTACATTATGGGTGAAGAGTATACGATTGCCGATATCGCGCTCTGGCCCTGGCTCCGGACCATCAACGGTTTTTACGAAGCTGGCGAACTGGTCGGCATCAATCGCTTTCCGAAAGTGCTCGCCTATGTCGATCGCTGCCAAGCCCGCCCGGCGAGCAAGAAGGCCATCAACATCCCCGCTCGCAACTAAGCGGTCAGGAACCGGCTGGCGGCAGACGTCGCCGGCCCTCGCGGGTGTCAGTGGGTGCCGATAATGTCGGTGACCATGCGCGGGAAAACGAACACGCCCTGCATGCTGCCATGGGCGCTGTCGATGAAGCCGGTGGATTCGCCGACGCACATCAGCGGCTGGCGCTCGCCGGGACCGCCGATGATATAAGTCGAAAAACAGAACGAGGACGGCGTGGACGACGCGTTTTCGAGCAGTTCGAGAATGCTGACCCGGTCATTCGGCTCGTAGCAGCGCAGCAGCGTCAAAAGACCGCACTCCCCCTCGTCCAATCCATGGAAATAGCTGCTCACTTTGCCGATCTGGAACAGTCCGTTGGACAGGTCGCCGGTCCAGTTTTCCGAGGCGCAAAATTTCGATATCTCAAAACTATCCGAAAGTGCGATCGGCATCGGTCCGGAACTGGCTGTCAAAGGCGCTTTCGATTTTGATATCCTAAACACTTCAATGACCTGTCTAGAGCTTTTATGCCGTCGCCGGCCGTTTATTATTGTTCGGCGAAAACCTGTCCAATCCGGTCTCGTGCCCGAGCGTTCGCAGCAATTCAGCTATCCCCTCACATTCCACAGATCAATCGCTTCGGCCAAAACCCGGCGCTGACCGACCCGTACGTGCCATCAATCCAAATGCGTGCAAACGGCGTTTCGCGGACCCCGACTTCGTCCACCCCCGAATCGTGACCCATCTTTATAAGAGCTTTTCGATGAACGGCAATAGAAATTCGAGTCATACCGGGCTATTCAAATTTCTTCTGAGTGTAGATCCATCGTAAGCTGTAGTAGTGCGAGGCAGTTTCCTGACGGTGATTCACCTGCTTCAATATTATTTAGATTTATTCTTTGTAAGAAAAAGCAGGTAAGATCCTATTAACTTCGCAAGATAGACGTCGCCGGCATGCAAATGAATCGACAACAGACAGCGCTGTATGTCGAAGTTAAAATTCCTGAATCTCGAGTGCGAACGGGATTCTATCTTTTGCGTGAATTTGCGCTTCGCAAAAACCGCGCAAATAGTTCAACCTTGACATAGCAGAAAGGGCGCCATTGCTGGCGCCCTATCGGTAAATATACGGATTTATCCGTAAGGAGCTACGAACGAGGGGCAATGACCATCTTCTCGCTGTAAACAGCAAGCTCACGTCCATCGTTCATGCCGCCTTAGCGGCATGAAACCCTTGCGTCCGAACCGAGACGATGATCGTGATAAGGCTGGTGCCTCATCACATCATGTCCATGCCGCCTCTTCATGCCGCTTTGCGGCATGAAGCATCTTTGGTTGATGGGCGGCTTTATGGACGATGATCGTGATAAGGCTGGTGCCTYATCACATCATGTCCATGCCGCCCATGCCGCCCGGCATGCCGGCCGGAGCAGAGTCCTTCTTCGGCAGTTCGGCAATCATGGCTTCGGTGGTGATCAGCAGCGAAGCGACAGAAGCAGCGTTCTGCAGCGCGGTGCGCACAACCTTGACCGGGTCGACGATGCCCATGGCGATCATGTCGCCATATTCGGACGTCTGAGCGTTGTAGCCGAAGTTCTCTTCGTTCTTGTCGAGGATCTTGCCGACAACGATCGAAGCTTCGTCACCTGCATTTTCAGCGATCTGGCGAACCAGCGACTGGAGCGCGCGGCGAACGATGTTGATGCCGGCTTCCTGGTCGTCATTCTCGCCCTTGGCGGAGATCTTCGTGGAAGAGCGCAGCAGAGCGACGCCGCCGCCAGCCACGATGCCTTCCTGGACAGCCGCGCGGGTCGCGTTGAGCGCGTCGTCGATGCGGTCCTTCTTTTCCTTGACTTCGACTTCCGTCGAGCCGCCAACGCGGATCACGGCAACGCCGCCGGCGAGCTTGGCAAGACGTTCCTGCAGCTTCTCGCGGTCGTAGTCGGAGGTGGTTTCTTCGATCTGGGCCTTGATCTGGGTGACGCGGCCTTCGATGTCGGACTTCTGCCCCGAGCCGTCGACGATCGTGGTGTTTTCCTTGGAGATCGACACCTTCTTGGCGCGGCCGAGCATGTCGAGCGTGACATTTTCGAGCTTGATGCCGAGGTCTTCGGAGATCACCGTGCCGCCCGTCAGGWTGGCGATGTCTTCGAGCATGGCCTTGCGGCGGTCGCCGAAGCCCGGAGCCTTGACGGCAGCGATCTTGAGGCCGCCACGCAGCTTGTTGACGACGAGCGTGGCAAGAGCTTCGCCTTCGACGTCTTCAGCAATGATCAGCAGCGGACGCGAGGTCTGGACGACAGCTTCGAGCACCGGCAGCATGGCCTGGAGGTTCGAGAGCTTCTTTTCGTGCAGGAGCACATAGACGTCGTCGAGATCGGCAACCATCTTCTCGGCGTTGGTCACGAAATAGGGGCTGAGGTAGCCGCGATCGAACTGCATGCCTTCGACGACTTCGAGTTCGGTTTCGGCGGTCTTGGCTTCTTCGACCGTGATGACGCCTTCATTGCCGACCTTCTGCATGGCTTCAGCAATGTCGAGACCGACCTGCTTGTCGCCGTTGGCGGAAATGGTGCCGACCTGAGCGACTTCTTCCGAAGTCGAGATCTTCTTCGCCTTGGCAGCGAGGTCCTTGACGACTTCAGACACGGCGAGATCGATGCCGCGCTTCAGGTCCATCGGGTTCATGCCGGCGGCAACGGCCTTGGCGCCTTCGCGAACGATCGAGGCGGCCAGAACGGTTGCAGTCGTGGTGCCGTCGCCAGCGATGTCGTTGGTCTTCGAAGCAACTTCGCGGACCATCTGGGCGCCCATGTTCTCGAACTTGTCGTCAAGTTCGATTTCCTTGGCGACCGAAACACCGTCCTTGGTGATGCGCGGTGCGCCGAAGGACTTGTCGATGATGACGTTGCGGCCCTTGGGGCCAAGGGTGACCTTCACCGCATCGGCGAGAATATCGACGCCACGCAGCAGCTTTTCGCGGGCGGTGCGGCCAAACTTGATTTCTTTTGCAGCCATTTTACAAAACTCCCGGGCTCATGCCCATTGGTTGTCATGGATTGAAGGGAAGGCAATCAGCCGATAATGCCCATGAWGTCGGATTCCTTCATGATCAGAAGGTCTTCGCCATTGAGCTTGACTTCGGTGCCCGACCACTTGCCGAACAGGACGCGATCGCCTGCCTTGACATCGAGAGCGACGAGCGCACCCTTGTCGTCACGGGCGCCGGCGCCGACGGCGATGACTTCGCCTTCCTGCGGCTTTTCCTTGGCGGTGTCGGGGATGATGATGCCGCCCTTGGTCTTTTCTTCGGATTCGACCCGGCGCACAACGACGCGGTCATGAAGCGGACGGAAATTGATGCTTGCCATTGTCTGTTTCCTCGATCAAATGACATTGCCGGGTGCGACCCGGATGAAAGGACTGTTAGCACTCGCCTCGGGGGAGTGCTAACGGCAGGGCATTTAGGCTTAGGCCCGAAGAGAGTCAAGAATTTGTCCCGAAAATTTTTTCAAATGGTGAACGGCGATGAGGCTGCTATCGCCTCGCGCCATCGCGACTCCCCGCACTGATGCGGCGGCAGGATCTGCTGAGAAGCATGCGATCCTAAAGTTCGAAGTCCTGATCGTCTTCAATCTCGATCCAAGGCTCATCCTGCCGGACATGCCTGATATAGAGGATATCGACAGCATCAGTCGCAGCGGCGTAGTGGATTACATAGTCCGCAATGACAAAACGCCTGACTCCGTCGACAGGACAAGCGTCGTCCGGCCGACCCAATTGCGGATAAGACAGAAGATTGCGAAAACCCTTATCGATCTCATGGCGAAATCGCGCGCTCATGGCGAAATCGCGCGGCCGCGGATTGGCTATATTTCTTAAGATACTTGGTTTCGAATAAAATGAATTCGCGCGCGTGATCTGAGAGGCGGAGCTTCCTCAAGCGGCCTCGCCCTTAATAATGGCATCCACGTCACTCAACACATCATCGAGATCGTGATGCCGGCCTGCGGCGATTTCTGCTTTTGCGGCCTGGATGTTACGGATATCCTTGCCCTCCGATGCGAGATAGGCCTTCATCGCCCGCACCATCACCCAACTGCGGCTGCGACTGCAGAGGCCGGCAATCTCCTCGATTTCCGCCAGGACGTCACGCGGCAGCCGCAGCGTTATCGGATCACTCAGGTTCTTATGATTTTCCATCGGAAATCCCGTAGTTTGTAATACAAACCTACCATTCGGCGGCAAATCTGTCAATTTGGACGGGCGCCAACCGATGGCGGGCTGCGACCAAGATGCTCACGACGCGGGAAGCTGCCCAAGCATACGTGCAAGGCCCGGCATTTTGGCGCCGCTTTTCTCGCTGCACTGCATTTAAGCCTTGTCATTGCTCTGCCATTTTGCAATTTGGGGCGCAGGCAAGTCCCGGAGCAATGAATGGCGGAGCGCATCCAATCCTTGAACGACATCGTGAAACATTACGATGTCATCCTTTGCGATGTCTGGGGGGTGCTGCACAATGGCGTGAGCGCCTTTGCTGACGCCTCGGTGGCGCTGAAGGCAGCGCGCGACAACGGCCTGACCGTGGTGCTGATCACCAATTCGCCGCGCCCGCATCCCGGCGTCATGCGCCAGATCGAAGGGCTCGGCGTGCTGCCGGACGCTTACGATCGGATCGTCACCTCTGGCGACGTGACGCGCGGGCTGATCTCGGAGGGCCCGAAGAACATCTACTTCATCGGCGCCGGTAGGGATCACCCGCTGCTCGACGGTCTCGGTGTGACGCTCACGGGCGAAGATGAGGCCGAGATCGTCGTCTGCGCCGGCTTCGTCGACGATGAGAGCGAAACGCCCGAAATGTATCGTGAACTGCTTGCGCGGCTCGCGGCTCGCGATCTCGCGATGATCTGCGCCAATCCCGATCTGGTCGTCGAGCGCGGGCATCGGCTGATCCCATGCGCCGGCGCCCTTGCACAGCTCTACGAGGAACTGGGCGGCGATACCCTTATCGCCGGCAAGCCGCATAAGCCGATCTATTCCGCAGCGCTGGCCGTCGCCGAAGAATGCCACGGCCCCTTGGACCACGCTCGTGTTCTGGCAATCGGCGACGGCATGCCCACCGATGTGCGCGGCGCAATTTCCGAGGGCCTCGAACTCCTTTATATATCGGCCGGCATTCATGCCCGAGACTATATGGACGGCGACACCACCGATGAAGCTGAGCTCAATGCCTTTCTCGAACGCCATCAGGCGCATCCCCGCTGGTGGATGCCGCGGCTTGCGTGAATCCGGAGTGATGGCGCAATGACGGTTTTTCATCGCAACGAACAACGCGGCGAACTGCCGGAAAACCTGCGCGGCGGCGTGCTCGCCATCGGCAATTTCGACGGCGTGCATCGTGGCCATCAGGCGGTGCTGGGCCGGGCGCTGGAGATCGCCCAGGAAAAAAGCCTTCCGTCGCTGGTGCTGACCTTCGAGCCGCATCCGCGCACCGTCTTCAATCCCGAAAAGCCCGTCTTCCGCCTGACGCCTGCGCCACTCAAGGCGCGTATTCTCGAACATATGGGCTTCAATGCGGTGCTCGAATATCCCTTCGACTGGAGCTTTGCCAGCCGCTCGGCGGAGGAATTCATCCAATCGATCCTGATCGACTGGATCGGCGTCAGGGAAGTCGTCACCGGCTTCGATTTTCATTTCGGCAAGGGGCGCGAGGGCGGCCCAGCCTTCCTGCTTGCAGCCGGCGGCCGGCACGGGTTCGGCGTCCAGCTTCTCGACGCCTTTCGCGACGAAAATACCTACGTCGTCTCTTCGACCCATATCCGAGAGCGGATCGCCGAAGGTGACGTCTCTGAGGCCGCCGGCCTGCTTGGCTATCGTTACACGGTGCAGGCGGAAGTGATCCATGGTGCGAAGCTCGGCCGCACGCTGGGCTTCCCAACCGCGAATATGGCACTGCCGCCGGAGACGCAATTGCGCCCTGGCATCTATGCCGTTCGTTTTCGCACCCCCGACGGCGCGCTTCATGATGGGGTGGCGAGTTTCGGTTATCGGCCGACCGTGACCGATAACGGCTCTGCCCTGCTGGAGACCGTGCTCTTCGATTTTTCCGGCGATCTCTATGGCCAGGTCTGCTCCGTCTCCTTGTTCGGCTTTCTGAGGCCGGAAATGAAGTTTGACGGACTCGACCCGCTCGTCGTGCAAATGAACCGGGATGCCGAAGAAGCCCGGGCTCTGCTCTCCGGCGTCAGGCCGCTCAGCCCGATCGACCAGGACGTCTGCTTTTAGTTCCAACCATTTCAAACTGCTAAGCCTCGCTCAAGGGAAGCGTTTTAGAAGCCTCACGTGGGCAGTTGCACGTGATCAGGGCCTCGATTGCCCAGCCGGTGCTCGCAAACCGGACCGCCTTCCGGTTTACGAGCGACTGGTGCCGTGTGACTGCCCTGTCCTATTTGCGGAGCGCGAACGTCGACATGGCAGCCCTGTCCATCCTCATTCCCGTCGAGGCGCATGAGACGCGCCCCACCACGCTGATCGAGGCGATCGCGGCCAAGCCCAATATCGATCTCGAAATCGTCGTCTTGCCGCAGTCCGACGACGTGGCCGTTCGCGAGGACCTCGCAGCCCTTGCGGCCCTTGATCCGCGCGTACGGGTCGTGACCCCTAGCGATCAATCCCTTCCGACCATGGCGCTCTGGAACCGCGCCGTCGCCGAAGCACGTGGCCGCTGGCTGACTTTGGTGAAGCCCGACGATATCATCGAGCCCGAAGCGCTGATGGTAGCCGACTACGCCAAGGGCAAGCTCGGTGCGCTCGACGCCGTCGGCTGGAATGCACTGCAGATTTCGCCTTCCGCCGAGCCGGGCAAAAGCCCGTCCGTAGCAATCCCGACCAAATACGACATCATGGAATTCAACAAGACTGACCAGCTCAAGAGCTTTTACCTCTGGGAAGGCGCCGGCCACGTGCCGAAAGTGCCGTTCGGTCTCTATCATGGGCTGCTGTCGCGCGAGCTTGCCGAAAGCATCGCCCAGACGATCGCCGCTTCGGGTCGCGAACACGCTCTGGCGCAATGGGAATGGACGGCACGCGCCGTGCTGATGGGCGAGAAATTCGTCTTCTGCGCCCGGCCGCTGTCGATCATCGACACCAAGCCCTATAGCGCACCGGCCGAGCCGATCCGCAGCGGCGGTTTTCCGCTCCATGCCGGTCTGGGCGTGACGGGCGGCATTGCCGAGGTGCAATATTCCGTGTTCGCCGAAATGGGCGCCCACTGGACCGGATCGCACGAGAACTTCGTCCGCGCGACCATGTTCGACTGCATGTTCGAGACCGACCAGCCGGCCTTCAACCGGCGCGGCAACGGCTATTTCGCCGCGCTCCAGCAATGGGAGGGCGGCCAGCATGCGCAGCTCTTCCGGCCGCAATTCCTCGGCGAGCGCGCGCCCGACATGCGCCGCGGCCTGCACGGCAATGTGCTGATGATCGACCGGCACATCGCCGGTGCCAGGGACGCGCAACAGTTCTATAAAGTGATCCGCAATTTCCTCGTGCCGATCGGCATTATCTGCGGCGCCCAGGCGGCGGCCTGAACAGTCCGTTCGACGATCGGTTGTTTCTCTCGGACTGGTTTCCGCGTATGCCGGCATGGTATCGCGCCTATGCCGAGAGGAAATTGATCGATGACGACCACTGCCCCTGACAGCCTAGTGATCCTGCTGCACGGTGTCGGCTCGAACGGCGCCGACATCAGCCAACTGGCGTCGGTTTGGCAGTCCAGGCTGCCGACCACGGCTTTTGCAGCGCCGGATGCGCCGCATCGGTCGAGTTTCGGCAATGGCTATCAATGGTTCAGCGTCGCCGGCGTGACCGAAGAAAATCGTCCTGGGCGGATCGTCGAGGCGCGCGCTTCCTTCGACGGGACGATCGAGCAGGTGCTCGATGAGCATGGTTTTGCCGATCGTCTCGACAGGGTTGCCTTTGTCGGTTTTTCGCAGGGCACGATCATGTCGCTCGACGCCATCGCTTCCGGGCGCTGGCCTGTCGCCGGCGTCGTCGGCTATTCCGGCCGCCTCGCTTCACCGCTGCCTTTGAAGCCTTCGCGGGATATTCGGGTGCTGCTGGTGCATGGCGATGCGGATGCGGTGATTCCGGTCGGTGAGACACCGGCAGCGACCGCGTCGCTGCAGGCGCTCGGCGTGCCGGTGGAAATGCATATCCTGCCTGGCATAGGCCATACGATCGACAGCAAGGGAGCGGCACTGGGCGCCGCGTTTTTGGCCGGCTTGTTCGGACAGTAAGTTCAAGCGCGGCCGGCCAAATCCCAGCACGGATCGCCCGGGAAGGCCGACCGGAAATGGGCAAGCGTGCCCTTGGATTGCTTGTCGGTTTTTTTGTCGAGCTTGACTTGCTCGCCGGGCAGGAATTGCGTTGCGCAGTACCATTCGAGCGGCGTGCGGCCGGTAACGGAAGCAAAATCGTGGTGATGTTTCGGTTCGGCCAATAGCGATGACCAAAGTGAGACGAAAGCGTTGACCGAGTGTTCGGGGCTGTATCGTTCCCGTGCCGTCTTTCCGGCATTCCGGCCGATTGCTTCGACTTCTTCCGGTGCATCCAAAAGCCGATCGATGATGATCTGACATTCATCGACCGACGCGGCAATGAAGCCGGCGACGCCGTGCTCGACGATCGCCTTTTCGGCCGGGTTGGCGAGCACGACCGGAACAAGGCCGAGCGACATCGCCTCAATCAAGGCGTTCTCTGCCGTCCCGTAGTGATCTGGCTGCAGAGGATAGAAGAAGATGCGGGACTGCGAGAGGGCGGTTTGAGGGTCGGCGGTCCCTCCCATGAAATGGATGCGCTCGGGATGGCGCATCGAGCGGGCTTTGGCTGCGACATCGCTTGCCGGGTCGTGGCTGCCCCAGATTGCGACCTGCGTATCGTGGGAGAGCGCGTCGATGGCGTCGAAGAAGCCGGGATGCATTTTGATGAAATCGACGGTGCCGAGGTAGGTGATTGGATATCGAACGTTGCGGCCTTGATTACCCCCCTCTGCCCTGCCGGGCATCTCCCCCTCAAGGGGGGAGATTGGCAAGAGGCTCGCTTCCTGCCCCGAACAAAAACCGGATGTAAAGCACACGCCACCCATTTGAGGCAGGGCCGTGCCCCAACCAATCCCCCCCATTGAGGGCGAGATGCCCGGCAGGGCAGAGGGGGGCGCCACGTCCAGAAACTTCAGAGGCGGATTTTTAGCCGGCGCCGACGCAAATCCAAACCCGCTACCGATGCTGGAAAGACGCGCGCGCTGCTCCGCAGGCAAACCCTCACCCGACACCATCGACGCCGGTGTCGTGAACACGAACCTGTCCGCCGCCTCAAAAAATCCCGGCGCGATCACCGGCCTGAACAGCCCCGACACATGCGACCAGAACACCGAGCGCATTGCCGGAAACGCCGCCCTCGCCAGGCATTCTAACAATTTTGGATGATTCCAGAACTCGAACTGGACGATATCCGCCCCGGCACAATGCCGTGTGACATCCTCGACATCCCGGGCGAGAACAATCTCACCGCCATGCGCCGCAATCTCATCGGCATAGCGCCGGTCACGCGGCTCTTCGAGCAACAGGTAGGTCTGACGCACATCCGCCGGCATGACGGCCCTTATCGCAGCATGGGCCTTGCCGACCCCGCCGCCCAGATGGGCCGTCACATGCAGGACATGCATTATTCGGCTGCGACCTGCGGCAGGATTTTCAGCCCGCCCGGCGCAGGTACTGCCGGGTTGATCTTCACCTTGGCCCGGAATTTTTCCAAGAGCATGTCGCGGTGATCGTCGATATTGTCCGGAAGGCAGTGGGTGAGCTGGCCGCAGGAGCCGCAGACCTTGTTCTCGCAGCGGCGGCCTTCAAGATGCTGCAGGCGCAGCGCGTTCATCTTGTCGGAATTCCAGATCTCTTTCAGCGATTCCGTGCGCACGTCGCCGATGATCAGCTTGCGGCCCCAATCGAGGAAACAGGACGAAACCAGGCCGTCGGCATTCACGCTCATGGCGTAGAAAATATAGGGGCATGTATCGGTTGGCTTCAGGTCCTGCTGATAGATGCCCTTATCGCCGATCTTGATGCCAGAGCGTTCCTCGACGTTGAATTCGGGCCAGCAGGGGGCGAAATTCTCGATGAAGATGCGGTCGCAGTAATCACCGAACGTGTCGAAGAATTCCTGGCGCTGGGCTTCGGTAATGAGTTCGCCTGGGATCTTCAGCGAGATTTCCATGTCGCCCTTGTTGGCATAGAGCCATTTCACGCCTTCGATGAACTTCGGGAAATCGAAATTGAAGCCGGTGAATTCCTGGTAGGTTTCCTTGGTCATGCCGTCGACAGAGATGTTGATCTTGTCGAGACCGGCCTCGATCACCGGCGCCAAGCGCTCCGGTGTCAGGAACGTGCCGTTGGTGGTGGTGTCGATATAGTCGACATAGCCGCTCTTCTTGGCATAGCGGATCATGTCGGCAAGACGCTTGTTGAGGAAGGGCTCGCCGTCCTTATACATGCGCAGCACCTTGATCGGCTTGCCGAATTCGGCGAGGTCGTCGATCGCCTTGGTAAAAGTCTCGTATTTCATCGCGCCCTGATAACGGCCGGTATCGGCGATCAGTTGGCGGTGCCCGGTGGGGCAGAACGTGCATTTGAAATTACAGGAGCTGGCCGGATCGATGAAGACGATGAAGGGCGTGGGAAGCGGGATCACGGTTTCCAGCGGGGTCCGCCCTTCGAGGTTAATTCTCGGCTTCAGCTGCGCTTTCATGGGTCTCTCCGGTTCCGATCCGGTTCAAAATCCGAATCGTTCACAATGCCTCGGGCGTAATTCCGCAGACGACAGCTAATCCGGAAACCATGGTGCGAGGCTGACCGCGCGAGAACGCGTGCGGCCTCCCACCAGGCGCGTCATCGCGTTTCGGAAGAGACTGTCCGCGTCCATTCGCGTCGACGGGAAGTGTGAACGGAGACGGTTATTTTTTCGTGAAAATGCGGACAGACGGAGCGAAGAAGCAGGCCCGAGGGCCTGCCATCCGTTGTGATGAATTCTCAGGCGTCGAGGATATTGGCAAAACCGCCATAGACCATGCGCTTGCCGTCGAAGGGCGGCTTGAGCTCCTGCATACGAGGATCGGTCATGAGCTTGGCCCAGGCCTCGTCGCGTAATGTTTTCGACGGCCATTCGACCCAGCCGAAGACTACGGTCTCATCGGTCGTTGCCTGGACTGCGCGGCCAAAGTCAGTGATCTCGCCATCCGGAACGTCGTCGCCCCAGCCATCCACCAACCTGGTCGCGCCATAATCGAGAAAAAGCGCGGACGATTGCGCGGCAAAGGCCTTATACTCATCCTTCCTGTCATCCGGGACGGAAATGAGAATGCCATCGACATAGCCAAACGATCCGCCGGGGCCAACGTCCGATATCACGGCGAAGCCGCCATAGATCATGCGCTTGCCATCGAAGGGCATGTCGGCGAACGCATCCATGCGCGGATCTTCTATCATCTTCTTGTTGGCTTCGAAGCGGGCCTCGCGGCTGGGATAGGTAAACCACGAGAAGACGATCACTTCGTCGGGCTCGGCTTTGACCGCGCGGCGGAAATCGGTGAGCTTGCCCTCGGGCACATTGTCGCCCCAGTTCTCGACCATGCGGCTGGCGCCGAATTCCCTGATCAGCGGCAGCGCGGTGTTTGCGTGCTTGAGGTAAAGTTCCTTGTTGGCGGCCGGAACAGCAGCCACGAAGCCTTCGATATAGCTCATTTCTTTCTCCTCAGTGTGTGACATGCACGCTCGGACTGTGGCAGCCGGGCGCCGCAAATACTCAATCGCTTCAGATGCAGAATTTTGACAGAAAGGTTGATATCAACTCATCATGAACGCGTCAAACGGCCAATGGGCGAAGCCTGCAAGATTGCGAATGGATATCAGGTCGCAGCCCGGACCTTTGCGACGATATCGGCAATCCGTGCATTGCCTTCATGCTCCGGCTTTCGGGCGCGGACAAGGCAGGCTTCGGATTTGAGGACGACGCCATCCGAAAGGATTCTCAGATGGTTGGCCTTGAGCGTCGAGCCGGTCGAGGTGATGTCGACGATGATATCGGCCTGACCGGCTGCCGGCGCGCCTTCGGTGGCGCCGAGACTTTCAACGATGCGGTAGAGTTGGATGCCGTGCTTGGAGGAGAAGAATTGCTGTGTCAGCCGCCAATATTTGGTGGCGATCTCCAGGCGGCGGCCGTGGCGGGCGCGGAAATCCGCAGCGACGTCGCCCAGATCGGCCATGCTGTCGACGTCGAGCCAGATTTCCGGCACGGCGACGACGACATCGGCATGGCCGAAGCCGAGCCTAGCGCAGAATTCGGCCTTCTTGTCCGCCTCGGCCAGGTCTTCGCGCACCAGATCCTCGCCAGTGACACCGAAATCGACCGTGCCGGCACCGATCTCGCGGGCGATCTCGGACGCCGACAGGTAAGCGATCTCGATATCATCGGCGCCCTCGACGCGACCGCGATAGGAGCGGTCACTGCCGACGGCGGCGATTTTCAGGCCGGCGCGTTCGAAAATCGCCGAGGCATCGTCTTTCATCCGGCCCTTGGAGGGCAGAGCGATGGTGATCATGCGCGTTCCCCTCTCGCGGTTTCGATCCGATCGAGCCAGAGCGAGAAGCCGACAGCCGGAATTTCCTCGGCCGCACCCAACAGTGTCAGCATCCGGTCGAAACGACCGCCACCGGCCAGCACGCGATGGTCGCCGCGTAAGCCAACCTCGAACACCAGACCGGTGTAATAATCGAGCGGACGGCCGAAGGCGGCGCGCCAGGTGATGTCGGAGAGTTTCACACCAGCATTGGCGAAGGCGGCAACGCGGGCATCGAAATGGTTGACCGCGCCTTCAAGCGGCAAGCCGGTGCTTTTGGCAAAATCGGTGAGCACGCCCGGCGCATAGCGCAGGCTGACATTCAGTGAGAGGAATTCGCGCAGCACATCCAGCTTGGCGGGATCGAGCGATGTGTCGGCCAGCGCCAGTTTTTCCTTGAGACGGCGGGCAATGTCTTTTGGCGCACGGCTGGCATTGGTGAGATAGCCAGTGACCTGCATCCGGTTGTCGATCCAGGCGACGAGGCCACCGTCGTCGCCGCTTGCCAGCAGTGCCTCGATTTCGGGAGCAAGGCCCTGGACCTGTTCAGGCTTGGCGAGGCGCAGCATCAGCGCCTCCAACTGTTCCTGCTCGCCAAAAGCGTGGATCAGCCGTTTCTGCCAGCCGGCCGGCAGGCCAAGGGCGGCGACCACCGCCTCGAACACAGCCTGGTCGCCCATGGTGACCGACAGCGCTTTGCCTGGGAGCAGTTGGCTGAGAATGGTCATAGCGTCGGCAACGGCGCGCGCATCGGCGCTCGCCGTGTCGCGTGTGCCGAGATCCTCGATACCGGCCTGATAGAACTCATTGCTGCCGTCGCGGCGCTGGCGAAAAACTTCGCCGAGATAGGAATAGCGTTTCGGCGTGCCGGTGGCTGATTCGATATGGCGTCGGCAAACGGGAATGGTGAATTCCGGCCGCAGGCAGAGATTCTCGCCGGTCTCGCTCTGGGTCAGGAAGATGCGGCGGCGCAGATCTTCCCCGGCTATGTCTAGGAAAGGCTCGGCTGGCTGGATGACGGGCGTGTCAACGCGCTCGGTCTTCAGCTGAGTGAAGAGCGAGAGGAGATCGGAGGCGAAGTCGGGGAGGTTGATCAGGGCCATGATGTGGCTCCGATGATGCTTTTGTTTGCCGCGCCCTTGCATTCACCCCTCACCAAGCGCGCCCAAGCACTCGACTTCGTCTCGCGCGGGCTTGCTATCCTCTCCCACAAGGGGAGAGGTAAGGTGCCCCGAACGGCCGTCTCAATTGTGGCAAGGCCGTGCCGCAGGTTTTCCTCTCCCCTTGTGGGAGAGGATACGAAGGCCGCGAGAGGCGGAGCCGATCGCTTGGCCGAAGTTGGTGAGGGGTAATCCCACATCTCAGCCAGACCGCTTCCGATCCTCGGCCTGATCGGCCAGCATTTCACGAACCTTGGCGACAAGTTCGCCCTCGGCCACCGACACCTGTGCCACGCGCGCTCCGCGCCAAGCAACATTGTCGGTGATCTCGCCGGAGAGGCGCTTGCCCTCGATCAGATCCTTGATCTGAACCACGCCCTGCGCACGTTCGTCGCCACCCTGGATGATGGCGAGCGGTGCGCCACGGCGGTCGGCATATTTCAGCTGGTTGCCGAAATTCTTCGGATTGCCTTGGTACATTTCGGCGCGGATGCCGGCGTGACGCAGCTCCTGGACGAATTTCTGGTAGCGGCCGAGGCTTTCGACGTCGCGGTCCATGACGCAGACCACGACCGGGGCGATGACTTCGTCGGCGCCGAGCTTGCCGAGATTCTTCAGCGCCGTCATCAGGCGCGACACACCGATGGAAAAACCGGTGGCCGGCACCGGCTGGCCCATGAAACGGGAGACGAGGCCATCATAACGGCCGCCGCCGCCGACGGAGCCGAAGACGACCTTTTCGCCCTTTTCATTGGTTACGTCGAAGAGCAGTTCGGCTTCGAAGACCGGGCCGGTATAATATTCGAGGCCGCGGACGACCGATGGGTCGATCTTGATGCGGGTCGCATCGTAGCCACCACTCACAGCGAGCGCGCCAATCGTATTGAGTTCGTCGACGCCTTCCTGGCCCTTGGTCGTGCCGGCGAGCAATTTGGCGAGATCGTCGGCGCTTGCCGCGTAATCCTTGATGCCGACGAAGAATAGGACCTTGTCGATCTGTTCGTCGCCGAGGCCGGCGCCCTTGGTGAAGTCGCCGGATTCGTCCTTGCGGCCAGCGCCGAGCAACAGCCTCACACCCTCAGTGCCGAACTTGTCAAGCTTGTCGATGGCGCGCAAAACCGTCAGGCGACGGCCGGCATTCTCCTCGCCGCCGAGGCCGATGGCTTCCATGACGCCATCGAGGACTTTGCGGTTGTTCACCCGGATCACATAGTCGCCCCGCTTGATGCCGAGCGCTTCCATTGTGTCGGCCATCATCATGCACATTTCGGCATCCGCCTGAACGCCGGCGGCGCCGACCGTGTCGGCGTCGAACTGCATGAACTGGCGGAAGCGTCCAGGGCCGGGCTTTTCGTTGCGGAAGACGTAGCCGGCACGGTAAGTGCGGTAGGGAAGCTGGATTTCCTGGAAATTTTCCGCGACATGGCGGGCGAGCGGCGCGGTCAGGTCATAGCGCAGGCTCATCCATTGCTCGTCATCGTCCTGCAGCGAGAAGACGCCTTCGTTCGGCCGGTCGCTGTCGGGCAGGAATTTACCCAGCGCATCGGTATATTCGAACAGCGGCGTCTCGACCGGATCGAAGCCGTAGCGCTCATAGACTTCGCGGATTTTCGCGGTCATCTCGTTGACCGCACGAATGTCGGATGCCTCGCGGTCGACGAAGCCGCGCGGCAGGCGGGCCTTCAATTTTTGCGGCTTCTTGGGCTTGTCATTCATGGCGGGCGGTCCGGGCGTGATGGCTTTGCGGCTTGCTCTAACGGATTGACGAATAAGCGGCAAGAGTTATGCGCAACGGTTTGAGAACCGGCAAGAATCTCCTATTCAGGCGACATGCTGCTCGAAGCCCTGAATTTCGCCGCTACCTATGCGCAGTCGCCGCGCCGCAAGGCCGGTGAAATCAATTCTTCGGTCATGCTCTGGGCGCGGGCGCGGCGTTGCGCGCGAGCCTGGGCGGCACATGAGCAGAATTGCCGGGCCTTCATCCAGAAGGCGATGGAGGCTTTGCCCAAACGGCGGGTGGCGGTTGTGCTCGGTTCCGGCCTGCTGCGCGACGTGCCGATCGAAGCCCTTTCCCGGAATTTCGACGAAATCCGGCTCTACGACCTGCAGCATCTGGCGAGCGTCAGGACATGGGCGACGCTGAAAGGTCTTCGCAATCTGCGCTTCGAGCATCGCGACATAGCGGGCTTTTCGGGAATCGGCGAAGGCCGTGTGCCAGGACCGCTTGATTTCCTCGACGCAATCGCCGATCTCGATTTCGTCATCTCCGCCAATGTCATTTCGCAAATCGGCATCGGGCTCGGCGGCGTGGTCGGCAAGGATGGTGCTCTGCCAAACGATACGATAGCCCGCTTGCTGCAGGCGCATATCGACGGGCTGAAGGCGCTTGGCGGGAAAAGCTGCCTCTTGACCGACACCTCCTATGACGTCGTCGACAAGGCAGGCATGGTCGTCGAACACGATGACCTGATGCGTGGCATCACCCTGCCCGCACCTGAGGCCGAATGGCTCTGGCCGGTGGCGCCGTTCGGCGAAGTCGATCCGAACTGCCAGGCCATTCACCGCGTTATGGCGGCAGTGCTGTAGCCTGCAAGCTTGGCGCCGAATTGGCATTTTTCAATTTTGAACGATCGGCTGCAATTTTTGGGCTTTATTCAACTGATGGCGCGGCCTAGCTTCCGCGCGCAAAGCCATGGGAGGATATCAGATGGCGTCCACCGACATCACACTCTGGAACGGCAAGACAATCCCGCGTCTCGGCATGGGTTGCTGGGCGATCGGCGGCCTCTACTACAAGGGCGACATGCCGCTCGGTTGGGGCGAAGTCGATGACGACGAGTCGGTCGCAGCAATCCACAAGGCGCTCGATCTCGGTATCCGCTTCTTCGACACGGCGTCCAACTATGGCGCCGGTCATTCCGAGATCGTGCTGGGGCAGGCACTGGCCGGGCTCGACGACGTTATCATCGCCACCAAATTCGGCAATGTCAGCGATCCCGACACACGGCAATCCACAGGCGTGTGCGCCGACGAGGCCTATATCCGCGACTCCGTCGACACCTCGCTTCGCCGGTTGAGGCGCGACCGGTTGGACCTGCTGCAATTTCATCTCAACGACTTTCCGCTGGAAGAATCGGATGCAGTGTTCGACGTGCTCGGACGGTTGCGCGAGGAAGGCAAGATCGCGGCCTTCGGCTGGAGCACCGACTTTGCAGATCGCGCGGCACGGCATGCCGGTCGCAGCGGCTTCGTCGCGGTGCAACACCAGATGAACGTCTTCTCGCGGGCCGATGAAGTATTGAAGGTCATCGAGAGCAACAACCTTGTTTCGATCAATCGTGGTCCATTGGCGATGGGGTTGCTGAGCGGCAAGTACAGGCCGGACACGCAGATCGCGGCCAACGATGTCCGGGCTTCCGGCGTCAACTGGATGATCTATTTCCAGGATGGCCGCGTGGCGCCCGAATTTGCCGGCCGGCTCGATGCAGTCAGGGATTTGCTGCAGAGCGGTGGCCGGACGCTGTCGCAGGGTGCGCTCGCCTGGCTCTGGGCCAAATCGGCGCGCACGCTGCCGATCCCCGGCTTCCGCACGGTGGCGCAGGTAGAGGAGAATGTCGGAGCCCTGGACAAGGGGCCGCTGTCCGCTTCCGTCATGGCCGGGATCGATGCGGCGCTCGGCGCGCTGGCTAACGCCGCCTGATCGGCCATCCCTCCGGACGCTCGGCCACGACCGAGACCGGGTCGCCGATAGCGATCCGGCCGGTGCTGCGCGGCACGACATTCCAGCCGAACAGCACGCCGGTCACGCGACGATCGTCTGACATCCGAAGCCTGCGCATTGCCGGCATCGGATCGGGGCCGCCGCGTTCGCCGGTCAACTGGTCCTGCGTCGTCATGATGCAGCGGGTGCAGGGTTTTACCAGTTCGTAACGGATACCGGCGATCTCGACCGCCGCCCAGCGGTCGTCGGCGAAGGGTTCGTCATCCTCGACGACGATGTTGGGGCGGAAGCGATCCATGCCGAATGTCTCGGCACCCATGGCCTGCGTCATATCGGTCAGCGCCCTGAGCGACCCGGTCGTGGCGATCAGGATCGGATAGCCGTCGGCAAAACCGGTTTGCACGCCCTCGCCGGCCCAGGTGGCGCTGCAGGGCCGGACCGTGCCGTCGTCGGCATGGACAAGGCGCACCGGCGCGGCCAGCCAGTTGCTGAGCGTCATATTGACAGCGTCCGAAGCGACGCTGGCATTGGTCGGCGTGCCCCAGATGTCGACATCGACGCGACGGTCGGGGTCGAAGGTCACCGTCAGATGCTCTTCGCTGCCGGCCTTGGAGAGATGCAGCGCGCCGTGCGATGCGACGGCCGTCACCTGCGCCAAAGCCTGCAATTCCCGCTGGGTGATGAATTTGCCGTCGCGGTCGACGACCATGTAACGGCGGTCGCCCGCCAGGCCCCAGGGCGTCACCTCGGCTTCGTCCCGATCAATGACGCGGCCGCTTTTCAGGGGATAGATGTGCAGCGATTTGACCTTCACGCGCCGATTTCCTCCAGCATCATATCCCGGAAAAGGTGGAGCCGGCGATGACGCTCCGCGGCCATTGTCCGTCCCGCCTCGGTCTGAAAACCATCCGCGAGCTTGAACAGCTTGGCGGGAAAATGCTCCAGCGCAAAGCGCTTGTCGTCAAGCGGTCGCTCCTCGGCTCGCGGGTTCGACGGATCGTAAAGCAGCGAGCCCATGCGGCCGCCGATATAGAAAAGCCGTGCGACGCCGATCATGCCGATGGCGTCGAGCCTGTCGGCATCCTGGAGAATTTTTGCCTCCAGAGTTTCAGGCGGGATAGCCGCAGAAAAACTATGGGCGGCGATGGCATGGGCGCAAGCCTTGATGCGCTCTTTCTCCCATCCCATTTCGGCCAGGATGTCGCTTGCCTTCTCCGCCGCCAGCCGTGAGGCCTGGGACCGGAGCGGTGAATTCTTTTCGACAGAGACGCAATCATGCAGCAGCACGGCGGCGGCGAGCATCTCGCCATCGCCCCCCTCCTCAGCATGAATCTGCATGGCATTGGCAAACACCCGGCCGATATGGCCGATGTCATGCGCGCCGTCGTCGCTGGCGACCGCGTGCGGAATCAGCTTTTCGGCAAGTTGTTCAAAGGGCTTGAAGATCGGGGCGAAATCATTGTGCTGCATGCCCCTCTTCTAAAGGCTTTCAGGGCCGAAGGGAATGTCGAAAGACTATTCCGCGGCAACCGGCACCGGGCGCTGCCGGTTGCGCCAGAGCCCGGTGAGGAAGCGCCGCGAGGGGTCCTCGATCACAGTGTAGCTTGCCCAGGCGACGAGATAGGCGAGCGCGATCGACAGCGCGAGCGCGGCTTCCACCGGCAGGAAATGGAAGAAGTGCATGCCGAGGAACATGATCGGCAGGTGGAAGAGATAGAGCGAGAAGCTGATCTTGCCAACGAACGCCAGAGGCTTCGAGGCAAGAACGGCCGCAGAAATCCGGTTGCCGCAGGCGGCCAGATAGACGATCACCGTCCCGGTCAGCGCCGAACTTATGCCCCAGAAGGACGTCTTGAGCGGCCAGAAACCGCGCGCGACGATGAAGAAGACGAGGAGGGCAAGGACCGCAATGCCGGTTATGTCGCCGTCCGGATGGTTTTTCTGCTGACCATAGAAGCGGCCGGCAAGTGCGCCAAAGAGGAAGTAGGGCAGCTTCGACGTCAGCAGGATGCCGGGGCCGGGAAAGTCAAAATAGGCGTCGACGACCAGGAAGGCGGCGGTTGCCACCGCGACGATCTGATATTTCCTGGGATCGCTGAACCAGAGCCAGATCAGCAGGAAGAAGATGTAGAACTGGATCTCCGGCGGGATCGACCAGAAGACGCCGGTCGAGCCGAGGAGCAGCACGTGGCGCAGCAGTTCCGTGGTTCCGGTAATCGGATGGATATACTCGGCGCCGTAGATCGCCGACAGCGCCGCGACGAACAGCACCGCCACGAGATAGACCGGATAAATACGCGCGAAGCGGTGGACGAGATAGTCTCCGGCCGCCACAGGACGATTGCCGTAAAGCAGCGCCATCAGGAAGCCGCTGAGCGAGAAGAAGATCGCCACCGCTTCGTCGCCGGTCGGCAGGTTGATCCAGGGATTGGACGACGGATAGAAGAAGTTGATATGCGCATAAACGACGGCCGACGCGGCAATGCCGCGCAAACCGTCAAGGCTGCCAATCCTGAAATCCTGCGCCATCGAAAAACCTGCTCCGGTCCGCGGGCCCATGCGGACGACCGGATCGACGTTAGGCGCCGGGCGTTAACGATCGGTCAACGGCCGCCTTCTTCAGCTGGCGTCTCGGAAGACGGCATCGGAATGTCCGCTTTCGGCACATCCTTGTTCAGGCCGGTCAGGATGGTCTGGTAGAAGCGTCCTATTCCGATCAGGGCGACGCCGAGACCGATGAAGGAGAGCACGCGGAACAGGCCTTCGAGATTGGCCATGTCGACCAGGAACACCTTGACCACGGCAATCAGCACCAGCACGGCGGAGGCGATGCGCAGGCTCTTTGCGCGGAAGCGGTAGCCGACGACCAGAAGCGCGACGCCGAGCAGCAGCCAGACCACCGAATAGGTGTAGAGTTCGGGCTGCAGGAAGCCCTTCCACTCCGAAATGTCGGCACCGTGAAACGTGCGGCGCACCGTCAGCGACACATAGGCGAAGAGCAGGCTTGCGCCAGTTAGCGCCAGCGCAATGACATAGTGCAGCGGCCGGCGCGCGCGGGCGAACAGCGCGGCGAAGCCATAGGCCAGGCCCGGCAGGAGGTAGGCGAGGAAAAGCAGGTTGAAGACCGGGATCTTACCGGTTGGCTCACCGGTGAAATAGGGGTTGAGGCCGACATAGTGAGCGGAAATCACGAAGACCATAGAGATATAGCCGACCGCCATCGAGCCGGTGCGGAAGACGATGCTCGGCTGGCGCAGATCGAGCGCCATCAGTGTCACGGAAGCGCCGATGGTGAGCAGCGTACAGATCGACTGTTCGGCCAGCGTCTCAGTGGCATCGTTGAGCACGCCGCCATTCATCGCATGGCGGACCAGGATGGCGATGGTCAGCAGCGCAAACAGGCTGGCAAGCGCCTCGAGCACGCTGCGGATGCGCAGATCCGGGCTGTTGCGCATCAGCCAGGCGGAGATGATGAGAAGCAGCGACGGTGTGCCATAGCCGAGCAATAGCGCGTTGAAGACGGGCGTCTTGGAAAGGTGCGTGACGCCGACGATGGTCGGTTCCCAGGCGATGCGGCCGGCGACGAAGATCGCTGCGGCAGCCATCGCCCAGGGCAGGCTCGGCCAGGCTTTCGTACGGCCGGCAAGAAGATAGACGAAGCCGAGGATGGCGGCGCCGATCGTGGTCGGGGCGTCGTTGGTCATCACCAGGAGCGCGTAGAGGAAGCTCGCCCAGGACGCGGCGACGAAGAGATCACGGGTGAAGACGTAGCGGCCGTCGAATTCCGGCGACCGGAAGGCCATGAACGCTCCGGCCAGATAGGCGAAGCCGAGGACGATCGCGAACAGGCCGTGCTGCAGATCGAAGAAATAGTTGCCGAAATAGACGAAGCTGATGGTGGCGAGCGCCAGCGGAGTGACGGCCGAGATGACGCTCCAGACGATCGTGTGCGGGCTCTGTTCGCCGCGACGCAACAGGTTGAGCGCGATGCCCATGGCGGCGAAGAAGGCGCCGAGGCCAAGTGCGATCCAGGTGACGAGGACCGGGTCGAAATAGACCGGTGCTTTGGGAGCCGTGGTCGTGTTGGTGGCGAAAGTCGAGGTGCTCGTTGCGGCAACGACGACATTGAGGCCGCCGAGTGCTGCGATGGCGGAGAAGATCGCCGGGTAGATCGCATATTTCCGCGCCGCGCCGAATAGCGCCAGCGCAAGGGTGAGCACGATAAAGCCCGTAAAAATGTAACCGCTGCTAACGAGATCGGGCGCGAGGAAGATGACGGCTGTGATAGTGGTGCCAATCGCCGCGACGAGGGTGCTTGCCATGTGCGGCGGCGCGAGCAGCAATTCCCAGGGGCTCGTGGTCTTGATCGGCGTCTTCTCAATGGCCGGCACCTCAGCGCTCTCTGGCTGTTCGGCGCCTTCCGGCACAACGGCTTCACTTTCCAGYGGTTCAGTCGCGGGCACCGAGGGAGCGGATGTCAAACGTCCGGGCCAGATAAAGGCAAGCCCGGCAATCATGATCAGTAGGGTGAGCACGACCGGCAGGACCTGGAAGGGATTGGCGCCCATGACATAGAGAATGGCCCAGCCCACCAGTCCGGCATTGGCGATGGCTGGTGTCACCCGCCATTGCCTGAGCTTGGAGGCAAGCGTGCCGGCGATCCAGGCGATCGACAGGAAGCCGAACAGCGGCCAGGGGCTCGGATGCTCGGAGTGGACAAGCAATGGCGTCACGAAGGAGGCGATCAATCCCAGGCCCGCCAATCCCTGGCCGTGCAGCAGCGATAGCGCCAGCGTCGCCAGCGAAATAGCGCAGAGCAGCAGGAAGGTCGTGGCCGGGCCGATATAGGCGTAGATTTCGTGGGAAGCGAACACCACGCCGAACAGGGTCAACGAACCGGCGGCGGTGAGGACACCCGGGATCATCGCATTGGCGAAGGTCTTGGCAGTGTCGAGCGCGGTGCGGCGGCGCAGCACTTCGCCGACAACCATCAGCGTCAAGCCGAAGAGAGCCGCGAGCGACAAACGCACGGCGGGGCTGAGAAGCCCCTGGTCAATCGAATATTTGACCGCGAAAATGCCGGCGAAGGCCAATGCGAGGCCGCCAACCCAGACGGTCCAGCGGGCGGCGAGCCTGGATTCGAGGCTTTCCTTGGGTTTTGCCGGTTCGGTCACGGCGGCAGGGCTGGCTGCGGTTTCGGCTATGGGAGGAACGGCTTCTGAGAAGGCAGCGGCCTCGGCTGCGGCTTGTTCGCGCGCCGCGTCTTCGAGCGCAGGTTCTGCATTTTCCTGTTCAGTGACTTCAGAAGCGGCTTCCGGCTGGCCGACGTCGACCAAAGCGCCGCGCTCGTCCTGTACCTGTTCGACATGCGGTGCTTCCATTGGCACAGCATTTTGCGAGACGGGACCGCCCCTGAGCGCCTCGATCCGCTTCAATTCACCCTTAAGCGCGGCGATCTCGGTCTCCAGTCGGGCGCGAACGCCGCGGGCGGAGGCAAGGGCCGCGATCGCCAGCGCGATGGATATCAGCGAGATCAAATCGAACATCGTGGACGAATAGCCTTTCCGGCAGCGCCAGGCGCCGCCATTGTCTGTCGGTGCGGGAGACGTTTGGCCAATGGATTTTATTTAGCCGGCATGCTGTCCGTAAGATTTATTCCCCCATGCCGATGATGCCGAAAATTTCCGAAAGCGCAATCGTGCGGGGCAAATCGCAAATAGCGTCTGCACCTTCATCTCCCAAGTGCGTCCAAAACTGCCTGCACAAACCCCTCTCGTGCCGAAACCGGCTCGATTCCACGCGGCTCATAGACATGCCGCACCAGAAAATATTGCGTCAGACGGAAGGCATCGGCAAGGCTGGCGCGGTCTGCCGCCACCCGCGACGTCGGCTTGAGAAATTCCGGCAGGTTGAAGAGCTTGTCGTGATAGGGCTGTCCGGCATCGCGGCTCACCGCCCTGCCCGATTTCGGCGACACATAGTCGAGATTTTCGCGGCTGCCGGTCGAGGCACATTGGCTGAGATCGAGGCCGAAGCCGAGGTCGTTGAGAACCGCGAGTTCGAAGCGGATATAAAGCTCGCCGGCCTCCGACGGGTCGCCGAGATGATCGAGCACGATATTCAACATGTCATAGAGATGCGCATGCGGGTCGCGCTCAGGCAACAGCCGGAGCAATGCTGCCAGCGCCTGGACGGCGTTTAGGCTGGCGGCGTGCTCCATCAACTGGGCGGCGCGATAATCGAGCGGTTCGATCGAGAAATTGCCGAGATGCTCGTCGAGCCGCGCCCGCCAATTGACTTCGACGCGGTTGCCCGGCTGCAGCACCGGCTGCATGCTGCGCGAGCGGCCGTTGCGGAGCAGTCCGAGATGGCGGCCACGACCGCGTGTCATCACCTCGGCGATGACACTGGTCTCGCCGTGGCGCTTGACGCCGAGGATGACCGCTTCGTCGGCCCATTCCATGCTACCGACCTCGCTGAGCCAAGGCGATCGGCCGGCAATAGCAGCCGTCGAGATGGTCGTTGACCAAGCCCATGGCCTGCATGAAGGCGTAAACCGTCGTCGGGCCGACGAACGTCCAGCCGCGCTTCTTCAGGTCCTTGGACAATTTCTGCGAGGCGGATGAAGTCGGATTGGCTCTCGCCCAGGCCAGATCGATCGCCTCGGGCCGATCGCCAGGCTGTGGCTCATAGCTCCAGAAATAGTCCGACAGCGTGCCGAATTCCCGCTTCAGCTCGATCGCCCGCTTGGCATTGTTGATGGTCGAGGCGATTTTGCCGCGATGGCGGACGATGCCCTTGTCGGCGAGCAGCCGCTCCATGTCGGCCTCGTCGAACAGCGCCACCTTTTCGATGTCGAAATTGGCAAAGCCGGCGCGGAAATTCTCACGCTTCCTCAGGATCGTCAGCCAGGAGAGGCCGGACTGGAAGCCTTCGAGGCAGATCTTTTCGAACAGCCGCCGGTCGTCGCGCACCGGAAAGCCCCATTCCTCGTCGTGGTAATGCATATAATCGGCGAGCCCGCCATGCCAGAAGCATCGGGTGCGGCCGTCCTCGCCGGTGATCAGACCATTTTCGCTCATTGGAATCCTTGACTCATTTCGCTGCCGGAAGCCGGTTTACCACTGCGTAACCGTGTTTCCAAACCCTCCGGTAACCCTGACAAAAGGTTTCCTGACAGGGATAAGGTTTAATGAACACCCGTTTACCATTCGCTTGCCAAAGCGGTCGCATGGTCTTGTCATCGACAACATGGCTTTCAAGTTCAGAGTAGGCCCAATGGTGAACAAAACGCTTCTCCTCGCCGCGGCGATGCTCGCCCTGGCACCTCCCGCCCAAGCCGACGACCGTTACAAGATCGTGCGCCCGGTGATCATCGAATCCGGCATTGCCGGACAATGGGTGATGCAGCTTTCCGGTCCGGTCCGCCCGGTCGTCTATCAGCGTGTCAGGCCCACCGCCTCTCGGCAGCGCGTGCAGCCGGTGCAGAACGACCAGGCGACGGTCAACGGCAACGTCTACTACCAGCAGCAATATACCGATCAGCAGGGTCAAGTTCAAAATATTGTCTATCCGGCGAATGATCCGAACTATACAAGGATCGAACCGCAATATCTGCCGCAGATGGTCGCCTACCAGACCAAGGAAAAGCCCGGCACGATCGTCATCGACACCAACAATCGCTTCCTTTACCTGGTGATGAACGATGGAAAGGCCCGTCGCTACGGCGTCGGCGTCGGCAAGCCGGGTTTTGAATGGGCCGGCGTGCACAAGATCACCCGCAAGGCGGAGTGGCCGGACTGGACGCCGCCGTCGCAGATGATCTCCCGCGAGGCCGCCAAGGGTCATTTCCTGCCGGCGCATATGGACGGCGGCGAGGCCAATCCGCTGGGCGCGCGGGCCATGTATATCGGCACGACCGAATACCGTATCCATGGCACCAACGCGCCCTGGACGATCGGCTATGCGGTCTCGTCGGGCTGCATCCGCATGCGCAACCAGGATGTCGTCGATCTTTACGAGCGCGTCGGCGTGGGCACACGCGTGATTGTCATGTAACACCCGGCAAAAAACGCGACGATTCACGGCTTTGTGACTATTGGCAGGCTGAGCTGCGCGCGTTAGCCTGCTTGAAATTATCGACTCACCCGGTAATTTCGATAGATATTTTCGATGTGGGGGATTCTCGAATGCTGAGACTAATGAATGCCGTGACCGCCGGCATTTTCGCAGCCATGAGTCTGTTCGCCGCCGATGCCGGCGCCGTCACTCTGTCCAAGGCCAAGCCCGTCCAGACGACGAGCGACGTGACATCCGTCGTCATCATGAAGGACCCGCCCCCTCAATTTCGCCGCCGTGTGGTGACCTTGGTGACGAGTGAAAAGCCGGGCACGATCATTGTCGATACCAATCACAAATTCCTCTACCATGTGCTGGGCAACAACAAGGCGACGCGCTACGGCATCGGTGTCGGTCGCGAAGGCTTTGGCTGGTCCGGCGTCGTCAAGGTGGCGCTCAAGGCCGAATGGCCCGGCTGGACGCCGCCGAAGGAGATGATCGCCCGCGAGCGCAAGAAGGGCCATATCCTGCCTGATTATCAGGAGGGCGGCATCGACAATCCGCTTGGTGCTCGCGCGCTCTACCTGTTCGGCAAGAAGGGCGATTCCGGCTTCCGCATCCATGGAACGAACCAGCCCTGGACGATTGGCCTCAACATGTCATCGGGCTGCATTCGGATGATGAACAAGGACGTCGAGCATCTCTATGATCGCACGCCTGTCGGAACCAGGGTGATCGTTGTCGGCCCGGGCAACAGACAGGGCAAGGTGGAATTCGCCGACCAGGGCGTCGATTATTTCCGCGACCTGTTCGCCTCCTTCGAACGATAGACCGAAAGACCAATGATTTCGAAGGCCTGCGGCACCCGCCGCAGGCCTTCGCATTTTGCCCCACTGGTACAATCGTGACAAAAATGTTGCCAATCCGGCACAGGCTTTCGCAGAATTGCATTTTTATGAGCGACCCGCATTTTCCGAGCGCCCGCGACACTATATGAAAACCGAAGCGGGTTTCGCCCAGCAACGGGTCAGGGGACAAGTGCATGCATATTCGGATTTCTTCGGCCATCGGCCTTACGCTTCTTTCTCTGACGGCCCTGCCCGCCGTCGCAGGCGATTGGGAAACCTGGATGCCGACGCTGTCGTTCTACGGCGGTTATCAGACGGCAGCCAACAGCAAGACCAAGGTCAGCGACGGCACCGAATTTGAGACGCAATGGGAGGGCAAGTCCTTCTCGATGCCTCCCTATTGGGGCGTCCGCGGCACTTGGTGGCTAAACGGCATAGGCTATGACAATCTCGGCATCGTGCTCGACTACAGCCACACCAAGGTCTATGCCAGCAAGAATACGCTTGCCAATCGGACGCCGGGCTGGACGCACTACGAATTCACCGACGGCCTGAACCTTGCTACCGTCAACGCCGTCTATCGCTTCCCGCAGGCCGGCCAGCCGTGGACGCCCTATATCGGCGCCGGACTTGGCGTCAACATTCCGCATGTCGAAGTGATTCGTCCCAACAAGGCCGGCACCGACACGAACAAGACCTGGAACTACCAGTTGGGTGGCCCCACCGGTCAGTTGATGGGCGGCGTCGAATATCGCTTCACCGATCACATTTCCGGCTTCACCGAACTCAAGCTCAATTATTCGCATGTCGACGTCAACATCGATTCGGGCGACAAGCTGAAGACCAACCTCTTCACCACCGCGATCAACGTCGGCATCAACTATAATTTCTGATCAATCCGCCGAGCAGGCGACGGCGCCATTCTCATGATGAATGGTGCCGTCGGGTAGCGTGAGCCGCAGGTCATAAGTGCCGCGATAGTCTTCTTCCTCCACCGACTTCGAAATGACGACCAGTTGTACGCTGGCGAAATTCTGCGCTTCCGTGCCGATTTGGTCGATCTTCAACCGCACGTCCTTGTCGTCCCACCAGCGTTCGCTGAGAGCGGTGTCGCCGATCTTGAACTCGGCGAGATTCGCCGGCAGTGCGCCTGACGATTTGACCTTGAGCGACCCGGCGATATTGAACCAGCCTCCGGTGCCGTCGCGGCTCGATGCCGCGCTGAAATGAAAGGCAAGATTGGTGTCGTCGGCGTCGCACCAGACGCCGCCGGTCGCCAAAGCGCTGAGCGGCGTGGCGGCAAGCATAAGAATTCCGAAGGCAAGTGAGACGGGTCGCATGGTTCAGCCCGCCGAGCAGGCGACATCGCCTTCCTTGACGATCACCTCACTGTCTTGCCCCTCGACGACCGCCGGCTGGATTTCCAGCCGATACTTTCCGGCATAGCTGAGCTCATCCTCGTCGGCGACGGTCTGGATCGTCAACTTCACCGAGGCGAAGGGCGTCTTCTCGCTTTCGGTTTCGGCATAGAACTGCAGCTTCAAATCCTTGTCCTGATACCATTGCTGGATGAGACGAAATGAGGACGCGTCGAGCTTTTTGAGAGCCGGATCAATCTTGGGATGTTTGGCTTCAAACGCACCCTTGGACTGGAAAAGCGGGCTGTTGGCGGAGTAGCTGAACAGCGCCTCATAATGGAAATCGAGATTGGCGTCGCCGATCTCGCAGTCGAGCCCGCCTGTGGCGAAGGCTTTCGCCGGTAGGCTGGCAAGCAGGCATAGCGCCAGACATTTTATCATCGTCTTCATGATCCGCCCCTTTTGGAAACTTTCCCATCTGACGGATCAAAAGCTGGTTTTATTTCAATCCAGCCGGCTTTCTACCACCATAGGCCCAATTCAGCAGTTCGACAGTGTGTACGACCGGCACGTCCATGCCACCACCGATCTGGGTGATGCAGCCGAGATTTCCCGCCGCGATCACATCCGGCTTCAACGCCCTGAGGTTCCTCACCTTGCGCGCCTTCAGCTGATCGGCGATATCGGATTGCAGCATGTTATAGGTGCCGGCCGAGCCGCAACAAAGGTGGCCCTCCGCCGGATCGCGCACGGTAAAGCCCGCGCGGCGCAGCAGCGATTTCGGCTGTACGGTGATCTTCTGGCCGTGCTGCAACGAACAGGCCGCATGATAGGCGACAACCATGCCTTTCGACGCCTGCTCCGGCAGGTCGAGGCCATCGATATATTCGGCGACATCGCGGGCCATGGCCGAGACTCGTTTTGCCTTTTCGGCGTAGGTCGGGTCAGCCTTGAACATGTGGCCATAGTCCTTGATCGTGTTGCCGCAGCCCGAAGCGGTGATGACTATCGCATCGAGGCCGGCGCTGTCCATCTCGGCAATCCAGGCATCGATATTTTTGCGCGCGGCATCCAAGGCAGGCTTCTCGTGGCCCATATGATGCCTGAGCGAGCCGCAACAGGCCTCGCCCTTCGGCAGTACGACCTCGACGCCGAGATTGGTGAGCAGTTCGATCGCCGCTTCGTTGATGCCCGGATCGATGACGGGCTGGACGCAGCCGGTCAGCATGGCGACCCGCTTCTGTGTCGCGCCCTTGGCCGGAAATGTGCCTGGCTCAGCGAAACGCGACTTCGGCGGCAGCGTGCGCGGTGCAAGCTCGACCATGGCGGCGAAGGATTTCAACGCCGGCACGCGCCGCATCAATCCGGCAAATGGCCGGCCGAGCGCGGCGAGCGTCATCGCGAAGCGGAAACGGTTTGACGAGGGCATGAAATAGGCAAGCAAAGCGCGCTGCAAGCGGCGCATCGGCGGGCGCTTGTAGGTCTTCTCGACATGGATGCGGGCGTGGTCGATCAGATGCATATAATCGACGCCGGAGGGACAGGTGGTCACGCAGGCCAGACAGGAGAGACAGCGATCGACATGCAGCGCCGTCTTCTCGTCTGCGGGACGGTCGTTCTCCAGCATTTCCTTGATCAGGTAGATGCGGCCGCGCGGGCTGTCGAGCTCGTTGCCGAGCGTCACATAGGTGGGACAGGTGGCGGTGCAGAAGCCGCAATGGACGCATTTGCGAACAATGCCTTCGGCTTCGGCGGTCTTGGGATCGGCAAGCTGGGCTGGGGAGAAATTGGTTTGCATCAGATATCCGTCTGATCTTCGCAGTTCAGGTTGAGAGCGACAAAAAGCTCGTCAAGAGATCGAACGGTCGTCACCTCTCCCCGTCGAACAGATTGAATAGCCTCTATCGTCTCAGCGTTGGGGATGATGGGCAACGGGCCGGATATGCCGATTGAGTGCTTTTGAGACACAAGTCTTTTCCTACGCATCAAGCCATCCTCCCTGGATTGAAGATGCCGGTCGGGTCGAATTTCTCTCTAACCCGCGTGTTCAACGCCGCCACCGCTAGTGTCTGAGGCTCGAAGACCGGGATCGCCTGCCGTTCCGCCTCAATGGCGCGCATCAAGGTCGCATGCCCCCCGCCGAAATGTTTTATCCCGGCGCGCAGCACCTCAGCCTCGGGACCAGCCTCCATCCTCAGCCACAGCAAGCCACCTTGCCAGTCATAGTAGCCGTCGATGCCAATCTGCAGGCGCAGCGCCGATAGAAGCTGGTGGCCGGCGGATGGAGCCATCGATACTTTCCAGAGCGGGCGCGGCTTGCCGTCCGCGTGGAACGGTTTCACATCGCGGATTTCGTGCCAGAGGTCGGTGCTACGTTGATGGTCGAGCACAGTCAGCGTAACGTGCTTGAATGCAGCCTTTAGCCGGTCCAGCCGTTCGTCGACGGAAAAGGACATGCCTTCCAAGCGGAGCGTGGTCGCCGCACCGTCGGGAAGGCTGCCGCCGAGAAACTGCCATTTGCAGCTTTCCGGCAGATGTGCCGCGCCAGAAACTTCAACCGACAAAGCAAGCGCCTGGGCCATGCCTTTTGCCGCGGCTTCGTCATCCAAGCCCGAGAGTATAAGCGTAGCCGAGGTTTCCGGCCGCGGCAGGACCTTGAAGGTCAGTTCGGTGATCAGGCCGAGCGTGCCCATCGACCCCGCCATCAGCTTGACGATATCGAGGCCCGTGACATTCTTCATCACCCGGCCGCCGGCATTGATGATTTCGCCCAGGCCGTTGACGAAGCGGACGCCGAGCAGATGGTCGCGCGCCGCGCCTGCCTGGAAACGGCGCGGGCCGGAAATGTTGCAGGCAAACAGGCCGCCTATGGTGGATTCACCTGAAGCACCGTAAATGCCGCGCCAATCAGCCGGTTCGAAGGCGAGCATCTGGTTCTGTTCGTGCAGGGCTTCGAGGATGTCCTTGAGCGGGGTGCCGGCTTTGGCGGTCATGACCAATTCGGCGGGGTTGTAAGCGATGATGCCGGAAAGCGCTTCGGTGGAGAGAATGTCGGAGGTTTCGGTCAAGGCGCCAAGACCGCGTTTGGTGCCGCCGCCGCGGATTTCCAGCGTCAGCTTGCTACGAGCCGCGACTTTGACGAGTTGGGCGGCTTCGGCGTCTGTGTGCGGGGTCAGCATGTAGCGGGCTCCGCGAAATCGCTTGCGACGCGGACGGGATACCCCCCTCTGCCCTCCTGAGCTTTGGTCGAAGGGCGGGCATCTCCCCCACAAGGGGGGAGAATAGATGAGGCGCTGTCTCGCGTCCCTTCGCCATTGCATTCGTAGCGAAGTTTGTCTGGGGCGAGGAGTGTGCCCCCAGCCACTCTCCCCCCTTGTGGGGGAGATGCCCGGCAGGGCAGAGGGGGGTGAACTGCGGAATTCGACATCAACTCACACGCCCCTCCAGCGGAAACACTTTTGACGGATTGAGTATCCATTTCGGATCAAAAGCCGATCTCAACCGCATCTGCTGCGCCAGATCCGCCTCCTTATACTGATGCCGCATCAAATCCCGCTTCTCGATCCCGACACCGTGCTCGCCGGTCAGGCAGCCGCCATGGTCGACGCAGAGTTTCAGGATGTCGTTGCCGGCGGCTTCGGCCTTGGTGCGCTCCTCGGCATCGTTGATGTTGTAGAGGATCAGCGGGTGCATGTTGCCGTCGCCGGCGTGGAAGACATTGGCGACGCGCAGGCCGTAACGCTCGCAGATCTCATAGGTGCCTTTCAGCACATTGGTGAGTTCGGAGAGCGGCACGGTGCCGTCCATGCAGATATAGTCGGCGATGCGGCCGGTGGCGCCGAAGGCGGATTTGCGGCCTTTCCAGATTAGCGCCGCCTCCATCGCCGACTGGCTCTCTTTGACGGTCTTGACCGCATGTTTGCGGGCGATGTCGATGATGCGCTTCAGCATCATGTCCATCTCGCTTTCCGAACCCTCGACCTCGACGATCAGCAGCGCTTCGACATCCATCGGATAGCCGGCATGGGCAAAGGCCTCGCAGATATCGATCGCCGGCTTGTCCATGAATTCGATCGCCACGGGGATGACGCCGGCGCCGATGACGTCGGAGACGCAGGCGCTTGCCTGCTCGGCGGTCGGGAAACCAAACAAAACCGGGCGGGCGCCTTCCGGCCTGGCGATCAGGCGTACCGTCGCCTCGGTGACGATGCCGAGCTGTCCTTCGGAACCGCAGACGACGCCAAGCAGGTCGAGCCCGCCTGCATCGAGATGCTTGCCGCCTAGTTCGACGACCGTGCCGTCGAAGAGGACCAGCCTGACGCCGAGCAGGTTGTTGGTGGTGACGCCATATTTGAGGCAGTGGGCGCCGCCGGAATTCATGCCGATATTGCCGCCGATCGTGCAGGCAAGCTGCGAGCTCGGATCGGGGGCGTAGAAGAAGCCGTCGGCCATGACGGCTTCGGAGATCGACAGATTGGTGACGCCGGCCTGCACGACAGCGGCGCGATTGGCGAAATCCACGTCGAGAATGCGGTTCATGCGGGTGAGCGCAATCACCAGCGCGTCCTCTTGCGGTATCGCACCGCCCGATAAAGATGTGCCGGCGCCACGCGGCACGACCGGAATGCCATAGCGGGCGCAATATTTCAGCAGTGCTGACACTTCCGCCGTCGTCCGCGGCAGAGCAACGGCGAGCGGCAGGTTCCGGCAGGCGATGAAGCCGTCGGTCTCGAACGGGACGAGTTCACGGGCTTCGGAAACGATGCCTTCGGGGCCGACAAGCTCGCGCAGGTCGCCGATGATCGTATCGCGACGCGAGAGGATTTTGCCGTCGGGCGGCAAAAACGCCAGTGATTGTCCCATGTCATGCCTCCCGATGCCGGCGCATCAATGTTCCCATCGCGACCATGGCGTCAACGTCTTTGTCACCGGGATCATTGTAAACACTCTTGTCCAAACTGGAACAAATTTGCTCTATCCTTGCCTTCATGGGCAAGGGCACATCATGACGAATCTGGCCGATCTCGAAATTTTTGCACGCGTGGTGGCGAGCGGCTCGATGTCCTCGGCGGGCCGTGAACTTGGGCTGCAGCCGGCGATCATTTCCAAGCGCATCAAGCGACTGGAGGAGCGGCTGGGCACCCGTCTTTTCCAGCGAACCACGCGGCAGCTGTCGCTGACGGAGGCCGGCGAGGGTTTCCACGAACGCGTGGTGACGGCACTGGCAGGGTTGGAGGAAGCGGAGGCCTTCGTCTCAGGGCGATCGGGCGAAGTCAGGGGGCGGCTGAGGATCTCCGCGCCGACCTCCTTCGGCCGCATGCACATTGCACCGCATCTCAAGGCCTTCTTCGATCTCTATCCGGAACTCAAACTGCAGCTCATCCTGACCGATGAATTCCAGGATATCGTCGCGGAAGGCTTCGATCTGGCGATCCGCATTGCCGAACTCGATGATTCGAGCCTTGTGGCGCGCAAGCTCGCACCCGTTCACCGCGTCCTCTGCGCAGCACCGGATTATGTCGCGCGGCACGGCATGCCGGTGACCATCGCCGATCTTGACCGGCATATCTGCATCCCCGCCCACAACAACGCCCCTTGGCATCTTGCCGGGCCGGATGACGAGGTCTCGCTGAGACCAGAGGGACCGCTAGCCAGCAATTCCAGCGAGGTCGTGCGCGAAACGGTGCTCGCCGGCCTCGGCATCGCGCTGCGCTCCACCTGGGACATCGGCCCGGAGCTCAGAGCCGGCCGGCTCGTGCGCGTGCTGCCGGACTGGCATGGATCGGCCAATGTCGGGCTCTATGCGGTCTACCCGTCCCGCCAGTTCCTGCCGGCCAAGGTAAGAGCCTTCATCGATTTTCTTGCTGGGCTTTACGGACCGGAGCCTTATTGGGACAGGTGAAAGCCTATTTCATTTCGTCAGGGACGTGTTCCCAGAACGCGTATTTATATCTGTGCTTCCGCCTGACCTCGTCCATGAGACTGTCGTGAGCGACAAAGGGTAATTCGGCCGGCAACCGATCCTTCATGGCATACATAGCTGCGAGATAAGTCGCGGCATGCGTATAGGCCGCACTGGCACTGCGGTCGAGAATATCCTTGAGGAGAACGCGATAGAGCAGCGTCGCCGCGACCGGATGGTCTGCGGACAAAGCGTCCGCTGCATCTGCCAGAATAGTATAAGACCTGCCCTGCCACTTGCTGGCATGTTGCATCACGTGGCTGGCGGCCAGGTCTAGCTTCGGCCAGCTGGTGAAAAACGCCAGTGCCGGATAGATGTCCGTGCTGTTGCGCACCAAATCGAAAGCCTTGTCGAGTTCTTCGAATTCGGCGAAGTCATCAAGCTTGGCGATATAGGCCCGCAAGGCGATCGGGCTCAAGCTCCGTTCGAATTCCTGCCAGCGGATGACCTGTGCCTCACTGCGACGCTTCAAACCATCGAGGATATCCGCCTCCAGACGGCGCCGTTCGCGATCCGGTGCACCGCCGACGACGGCTCCGACCATGCCGCCCACGGAGATGAGCCGCACGCCTTTGTCCTTGCGGCGCACCCAATCGAGCGCCTCGGCGTAACGCTTGGCGTCATAAAGCACTTCCGCCACGCGGAGACTATCTCGGCGTGTTTCGGGCTTATATGCCTCGTAGGTGATATAAGCGTCGATGTCGTTGGCCGACAGCGCCAATTGCTGGAGGAAATCGACCGCCGTGTTCGGCGTCCAATCGTCCTTCTTGGTCAGCGGCTTTTTCGCAATGTCCAGCAGAAGCGCTTTCCATGCATCGGTGCCCTCCGGATGCAACCTCTGTGCAATGTCCATCAAGGGAGCGACAAAGAGCCGATAACCATCGGCCTTGCGAAGGCGCTCGAGCCGCGCAACAACCTGCACCTGCTGTTCCGGGCCGAGCCTGGCGACCAGATCGACTGCCAATGCGCCTGCCTCGTCGAAGACCTTTTGCAGGCGAACGCTGTCCTCGCGAAGGCGCGCGTGGATCAAGCAAGCCACCTCCATGAAACGCAGCAGCCGGTCCGCGGCCATGCCGGCGTCCAGCACAGCGAGTTCGGAGACGATGTTGCGGGCGAGGCCCTGCAATTCAACGGCAAGTTCCCTGCCCTTCGCCGATGACAGGCGGGATCTGGCCTTCTCCAGCGTGTCGAGCCGCACGTCGATCAACCGCGCCACTCCGTCCGCGCCCGACATGCCGGCCAGTGCCGACAATAGTCTCGACTTGAGCTGTTTGTTGATCGTCACCTCGTCGAGCAAAATCTCGACGAGCTTCTCAAGACCAAGATCGGACAGCCCCTTGCGGTCCAGTCTTGCCTTTGTCTGCTTGGCCATCGATCCATCCAGGGTTTACGGAATCACCCAGTGGCATGCTTCGTCCGAAGTCTGCCAGGGGTCAACCGTCCCCAGGGCAAGAAAACGCCGGATCGGAAATTCCTCGATCGGCGAAGAAGGCGTCTATGGCAGTTTTCCGGCTTTGGCAGCCAGGACGCTGTCGAAAAGGGCCTGGCACTCTTTCACCAACCTGCCCTTTTCAATGCCTTCGGCAATCGTTCGCCTCAGCTCTTCTATGTCTTCCTCCGCCGCCACATCGCCGTCGCGTTGCAGCCGTGCGAGCTCTTCAATCATCAGCGTGCAGATTTCGCGCGCGTTGTCCGGCGATGCGGGCAAGTGGCCGCCGAACGCCAAGCTGTAAATATGCAGATAGGAGAGGATCCCCTCTGCATCGCAGATCAGATGCAACTCATCAATGAATTCCGCGTATTTCTCGGGATCGTTTTTCGCCGCCTGCCATTCTTCATCGAGAGCGGCAGAGACTTCCGTGACCTGGGCAGCCATAGCTTCATCGAGCTCGTCGTCCGTCAGTTCGCGTTGCGGAATTGGGGTCACGCCTTCGCGGATCGCATGTTTGTAGACGGCGCAGGCACAGCGGTAGGGATTGATGATGCCTTTGCCCGGACGATAAAAGCCCTCGATGATTGCGAATGACTCCCCGGTCAGCGCGAAAGGAAAACTGATCAGGATGTAACGCCCACTGTCGAGCCGGCAAAGCCGCATCAATACATCGAACCCTTCGCTCTGCTCGACAAACTCGCTATCGACAAGCGTGAGGCGATCGTTGGAAATCATGTCCTCGAGGATGATGAGATCGGGTTCGATGCGGTTGTGGATGCGAACCTGCCGTATTTCGGACCGCGACAAAGCCTTGAGCGCCTGCCGGGATAGAGGATCATCCGTTTTGACGCTGGCGAGGAACCGACTCATTGGCGTCGAACCACTCAGCGACGGCGTGAAAAGGCAGGCGTCGAGAGCGAGCGACGCCATCAGCTCGACCTGATCTTCGTCGGGCTCTTCCAGCAGGTGTCCCTTGGCCCAATCCTTGAGCATGTCATCCACCTTCTTGGGTGGGATCGTGTTCATGGCTTGCAGGAGAAATTCACTGGCAATCTCGTAGAGCCTCAGATCGTCTACAATTTCGCTTTCGTCCGACACGGTATCCAGCTCCCTGGTGGCGATTCCTTCAATGCTCCCCATGTCTCTGACGGATTCGCCTGACGGTCAACCATACAAGGACAACGGCGACCGGTACGAACAGACCGGTCGCTACCGCGGGATCGACCGGCATGATGTCATGGGCGACCGCCTTGATCAGATAACCGAACAGACCGACGACATAGTAGGAAATCGCCGCCACCGACAGGCCTTCGACCGTCTGCTGCAGGCGAAGCTGAAGTTCGGCGCGGCGGTTCATGCCGGCAAGCAGGTCGCCGTTCTGGCGTTCGAGCTCGACGTCGATCCAGCTGCGCACCAGGCTGTTGGCGCGGGTCAATTTGCGCGACAGGTTGGCCTGGCGCTCCTCGACCGACTGACAGGTGCGCATGGCGGGCGCCAACCGCCGTTCGAGGAAGAAGCCGAGCGCCTCGAAGCCGGGGATGGAGGTTTCGGCGAGTGTCCGGACGCGTTCCTGGACGATGCCATAATAGGCGCGCGAGGCGCCGAAGCGATAGAGCGACAGCGCCGCATTGGCCTCGAGATCGGCGGAGAGGCGCGTCATGTCCTCCAATCGCTCATCGGCGTCTTCGCGCGGATTGGATTTCATCTGCTGGGTGACCGCCGTCAATCCATCCTCGATGCGGCGGATCTCCGGCGACAGCGTCTGTGCCAGCGGCAGGCCGAGCATGGCGAGCGTGCGATAGGTCTCGATGTCGAGCAGGCGCTGCACCAGTGGGCCAGTGCCGGCATGGCTCAGCCCCCGATCGATGACCAGGATCGGCGTCAGGCCGTCGCCATTCTGGCGGAAGTCGGTATAGATCAGGGCCTGGCCATCCTTGACGCTGGAGTGGCAAAGGCTGGTCGGGTCGAAACTGGCAATCGCCGCCTCGGCTTCCGGACCTTCGGGGCGGATTTCCAGGCGGATACCTGAAATCAGCGACCCCGGCGGGCGAAAACCATCACCGAACGGATGGGTCGTGACCTCACCGCCGAATTTTTCCGAGACCGGCCCATCCCAGAACCAGGTCGAGAATTCCGTATGCTGTTCCCAGCGTAGCGTGCCGGGACCCCATTGCATGGCGTGATGGCGCGCGTCACGGCCCGGCGGTGTCACGCCACGCTGGCGCGACAGGTCCGCCATGACCGCATGATCGACACCCGAACCACCATCGAGCATGAAGGCAAGCTGGAAGATGACGCGCGGCGACTGTACGAGCACATAAGGCCGCGAATGTATTTCTCCGAGCGCTCTTGCCCGGTCCGGTGCCTGCGGAAACGAAAAGGCGCCGTTGCCCATAAATTCCCCCTGAATTTTCCCCGACTGCATTGTTCACGAAGCCTGGATGAAAATCAAATAGGCCACATTGCCGCATGATCAACGGAAAAATCCGTAAGACTGGCGTGCTGTACACTGGTTTCCATCGCCAATTTCAGCCGGCAGGGCCGGATCTGCCAAGATAGATTTTTCGCGTAGTAAAAGTGGACAAAAAATTTGACCACTTTTCCAAACGATGGTATAGAGACCATTCATGACAATGGACCGACTCTTTACCCAGATCGATCATGCACGCACTGCCRACGAAGCCGTGCGGCAAATCGAGCTGCTGCTGCTGGACGGCGTGCTCTCCAGCGGCGACCGATTGCCGAGCGAGCGCGAGCTGGCGGAGCAGCTCGACATTTCGCGGCCAGTGCTGCGCGATGCACTGAAAGAGCTCGAAAACCGCCAGTTGATCGTCAGTCGGCATGGCGGCGGCACCTATGTCGCCGACCTGATCGGCCAGGTGTTTTCCAAGCCGGTGGCCGAGCTCGTCTCGCGGCATGAGCGGGCAACGCGCGACTATCTCGAATATCGGCGCGAACTGGAAGGGCATGCCTCCGCGCTTGCGGCAAGGCGTGCGACGCCGGCCGATCACGAGCGGCTCACCACCATCATTGCGCGGATGAAGACGGCCTATGCGGACGAGGATTTCGGCGTCGAACTGGATGCCGATGTCGAATTGCACAATGCCGTGGGTGAGGCAGCGCACAACATCATCCTGATGCACACGCTGCGCGCCTGCTACAAGCTTCTGAGCGAAGGTATTTTTCATCATCGGCGGCTGATTTTCGAATTGCCGGAGGCGCGGGAAAAGCTGCTTGCCCAGCATGAGGCGATCGTCGCTGCGATCCTGGCTTCCGATCCCGCCGCGGCACGTACCGCCGCCGAGCAGCATATCGACTATGTAGCGGCGTCTGCAGCCGAAGCGGCACTGGCGCTGGAGCGGCAGCAGATCGCCAATCTCAGGAAGATCCAGCGGGAGACCGGCAAACCCGCTCCCGCACCGGAGGAGCGTAGCGCAAAAGGAAAACGGACATGACGCAGAACAGCGAAGTCGATGCCGTCAAGACGGAGAGTGCCGTGCGTGAGCCCGAAATCCTCAATAGCCGCGCCGTCGTGCCAGCCAGTGCCCAGACTTTGCCGGCGAGGGTGCCTGTTGGCGAAACAATGAAATACGAACTTGTCAGGAAAGAAAGCATGAAATCGGTCCTCACCATTGCCGAAATGAAGGAAAAAGCCCGCCGTCGCGTACCAAAGATGTTCTTCGACTATGCCGATAGCGGCGCCTGGACCGAGAGCACCTATCGGGCCAATTCGGAGGATTACGACAAGATCAAGCTGCGCCAGCGGGTGCTGGTCGACATGGCCGGGCGGACGCTCGAAACCACCATGGTCGGCCACAAGGTGAAGATGCCGGTCGCCCTCGCCCCGACGGGCCTCACCGGCATGCAGCATGCCGATGGCGAAATGCTGGCTGCGATGGCGGCCGAGGAATTCGGCGTTCCCTTCACGCTGTCGACCATGAGCGTCTGTTCGATCGAGGATGTGGCCTCGGTGACGAAGAAGCCGTTCTGGTTCCAGCTCTATGTGATGCGCGACCGCGAATTCGTCGAGAACCTGATCAACCGCGCCAAGGCGGCGAAATGCTCGGCGCTGGTGCTGACACTCGATCTGCAGATTCTCGGCCAGCGCCACAAGGACATCCGCAACGGCCTGTCGACGCCGCCGAAATTCACGCCGAACCATATCTGGCAGATGGCAACCCGGCCGTTCTGGTGCATGGAAATGCTGCAAACCCAGCGACGCACTTTCCGCAACATTGCCGGGCACGCAAAAAACGTCTCCGACCTGTCGTCGCTGTCTGTCTGGACGGCGGAACAATTCGATCCGCGGCTTTCGTGGAAGGATGTCGAGTGGATCAAGGAGAAATGGGGCGGCCCGCTGATTCTCAAGGGCATTCTCGACGAGGAGGACGCGCGGGCGGCGGCGGATACCGGCGCGGATGCGATCATCGTCTCCAACCATGGCGGCCGGCAGTTGGATGGCGCGCGCTCGTCGATCTCGATGCTGCCCAAGATCGTCGAGGCGGTGGGCGACAGGATCGAAGTGCATGTCGACGGCGGCATCCGCTCCGGCCAGGATGTGCTGAAAGCGATCGCGCTCGGCGCCAAGGGCACGTTCGTCGGCCGCGCTTTCCTCTGGGGCCTCGGTGCCGGCGGCAAGGCAGGCGTCACGCGCGTGCTCGAAATTCTCGAACGCGAAATGGACGTCACCATGGCGCTCTGCGGCAAGCGGGACATCAAGCAGATCGATAGCAGCATCCTGGCGCCGTAGCGGGCTTCTCACGCGGCCGGGCTTTGTCGAAAGGCTAATCCCGGCTGCACTCATAACGGTCGAGATTGGTCCAGTAGTAATTGCCGCCCAGCGGCCGTGCCGCGCCCCAGCAGGAAAAGGCCTGCGGCATCCGGTCGAGCCATTCCTTCGGCCGGTCCTCGATCGGCAAAGCCAGCATTTCGGCGAGCTGGCTGGTTGTATCGTAGGCGATGCCGTGCACCATCTCGAAGGATGAGTCCGTCTCGAGATAGGCCGCAGCCGGGGTGGCCATGAAGCGCTCCGGTGGCGTCCGCCCCGCCTTGGCGTCTGCGATCGCCTGTTCCAGGCCGGCGCCCCTGACACGGATCAGCCATTGATCGCCGGCAAACTGCCCGGCATTGCCGATGGCGAAGCCCAGCACAAAAACACCCAGGCAAGCGCCTGCCGCGCGCCAGCGCCGCCGGTAGAGCGCGATCAGCAGCCGGATTAGAACCCATATCGGTATGGCCACCAGGAAAATCGTCAGAAGCAGTGCTGGCATGACCATGACGATCATGGCGAACAGGACGTCGTCATCGACATCGCTGACGAAGACGACGGCGAAGATCGCCAGCAACCAGAGCACGATCAGAGCCCAGCGGAAAAAGGGTGGCCGTGTCCGCAAAGCAGCCTTGTCGTTCCCGTCTTCTGCATCCGGCATGGCATTGTCGATCCTGTCTCGTCACAGTGACGTGCCGGCTGCGACAATTATTTCGGCCCCCTCCCGGGTTGCCCCTGCCCGTCATCGGGGGTAAATCCTCGGCGCTTTCCAGGTGAGATCACAAATTTCAACGAGGAAGAGGAAATGTCGAAATCAGTGAATGCCGCAGCCGTGCTCGTTTGCCTGTCTTTGCTGCCGTCGGCGGCTCATGCCGTTGATCCCAAGATCCGCGAACAGCTGTTGAAGCTCGATCCGAATACCCGTCTCGAACAGGCCTGTGACACCGAGGCGATGGTCCGAATCAAGAGCGATGACCGGCAATACCGGCCCGACAAGGTGATCGCGTACACTTTCCGCGATCCGACCTATGGACCGAACTCGTTGATGGCACCGGGCGCGGTGTTCCGCAGCCGGGGTGAGTGGTATCACCTTTCCTATCAGTGCGAGACAGGGCCGCATCATGTGCATGTCCGCAAGCTCGATTATGAAATCGGCGGCAAGGTCGCCAAGGCGAACTGGGATAAATATTTTCTCTATGACTGAGGGAGTGAAACAATGGCACGCGTTTCAAGCATGGTGATCTCCCGCTTGCCCAAAGACTTGGTCGAAAAGCTCGACCAAGTTGCTCACGCCGCTCGACGTTCCCGCTCGTGGGTGATCCGGAACGCGCTCGAACATTATCTGGAGAACCATCCCTCCAATATGCCGGACAAACTCATGCGCTATGCGGGCGCGGGTGTTGCGCTTTCAAAACGGCGGACGACCGAAGAAGTTGACGCAGAAATTCGATGGTTGCGCGGCGATGACTGAGGGACGACACGCTTTGTTGAACGAGAGTGTCTCAGGCTGAAACTCGCAGATGCCATCCGTTATTTCAAAGCAATCCATTGCGGATGCGACCCATTTCTCGCCAACGACCGGCATTTGAAATCGGCCCAGTCAATGCAGGTTGAACAATGATCCGGCGCCGACTGATCAATCGGCCTCTTGGATTGAGGGAAAAAATGGTGATCTATCCACAGAATTAACGAACACGAAACAATTTCGCCAAGATGATGCAATCTATCTGTTACAATCGGGAACGATAATTTCAGTTTGATTCGGAGTTTGGAGCATAGACTGAGTTGAGCATTCTTTCTGGCATCACGGAATCCGTGCAGCTACTCGTCCGGCGGCCGCGCCGGTTTCAGTTTGCGGCCTTGTGTTACCGGCTGGAAAAAGACCAGAAAGAACCGGAAATCCTGCTTTTGACCAGCCGCGGCACGGGCCGTTGGGTGATTCCCAAGGGTTGGCCGATGGGCAGCAAGCCTGGCCATGAAGTCGCCAAACAGGAAGCGTTCGAGGAAGCCGGCGTCGTCGGCGATGTCGAAAGCATCTCGATTGGTATCTACCAGTATGAGAAAGCGATCAGCGACGATTTCGCCGTGCCTTGCGAGGTGCATGTACATGCGCTCAAGGTGACGGGCACCGTCGACCGCTTCAAGGAAAAAGGTCAGCGCCGGGTCGAATGGGTGGCGCCTGACGTTGCCGCGCGCCGCGTGCGGGAGCCGCAGCTCAAGCGCCTCATCCGCCGTTTCGCCGAGCGCCTCGGCCCCACTGCCCTTTGAGATGGCCGATTCCCGCTCGCCGCTGGAAAAGCAGACGCTCGACAAGGACCTCGAAAAGTTCGGCATGATCGAACAGGCGACCCAGTTCGTGCTTGGCCGCGCGGCGGCACCCGGCCTTGCCCTGATCTTCCTCATTGCAGCGGCGGTGTTCGTCGCGGTCTTCGTCTCCGCCGGCACGGAGTCGGTGGTGATCGTCGCCGCAGCGGTGCTCGCCGGCTATATGGCGATGAATATCGGCGCCAATGACGTCACCAACAATGTTGGAGCAGCGGTCGGCGCGCGCGCCATCAGCATGTCGGGTGCGCTGCTGCTTGCCGCTTTCGCAGAGATCGCAGGTGCCGTGATCGCCGGCGGCAATGTCGTGGCCACCATCAAGTCGGACATTGTCAGTCCGCTTCTCCTGCCGACCCCGGACCAGATGGTCGATATCATGCTGGCCGCGCTCCTGGCAGCTGCGCTCTGGATCAATCTTGCCACCTGGACCAACGCTCCCGTCTCGACCACCCATTCGATCATCGGCGCCATCATGGGCGCGGCCACCGCGGTGGCTGGCTTCAACGCCGTGCACTGGGAAAAGCTTCTCGGGATCCTGATCAGTTGGATCATTTCTCCGATCTTCGGCGCGATCATTGCCGTCGGCCTCCTGTGGTTCATCATGGAGCGGATCACCTATCAGGAAGACAAGGTCGCTGCGGCGCGCAAATGGGTACCGTTTCTGCTGTCGCTGATGACGGGATCCTTCCTCGCCTACCTCATGGTGATCACCACGCACGGCGTTGCCGATTTCCATGTCTGGCAGGCGCTGCTGATCGGGGTCTTCATCGGTGTTGCAAGCCATTTCTGGTTCCGCGACGCCGTGATGAAGCATTCGCAAGAGACGGAGGACGGCAACGTTTCGATGAAAGCCGTTTTCCGGCTGCCGCTGATCCTGTCCGCCGGGCTCCTCTCCTTCGCCCATGGCAGCAATGACGTCGCCAATGCGATCGGTCCGCTTGCGGCGATTGTCGATGCGAGCGGCATACAGAGCGTTGCGCGCAATCTCGATGCGCCTTTCTGGGTGACGATGGTTGGCGCGCTCGGCATTTCTACCGGCCTGTTGCTGTTCGGGCCGCGCCTGATCCGCATCGTCGGCAGCCAGATCACCAGGCTCAATCCGACGCGCGCCTATTGCGTGGCGATGGCGACGGCGATCACCGTCATCATCGCCTCAGCGCTGGGACTGCCTGTCAGCACCACGCATATCGCCGTCGGCTCTGTGTTCGGCGTCGGCCTGTTCCGCGAATGGTACACCGCCCGTTCCAATCGCCGGCGGGCATACATCGAATTCAAAGCCGCCGCGGGTGACGCAAAGGCCGCCTCACTGCTGACCGCGACGCCCATTCCGGTGCATGGTCCGGGACAGGAGCACCGCTATCGCTATCTGGTGCGGCGCTCCTATCTTCTGTCGATCCTGGGTGCCTGGCTTGTCACAGTGCCCATTTCCGGTCTACTGGCAGCGCTGCTGGCTTTGGTGACAATCCACCTGCCGGGCTGAGGATTCTCGGATGCGCGCCAATTTCCGCATGCAGCGGCTGTTCGTCGACCACGCTCTTGCCAACGCGCATGCCGTGCCGACAACGGACGACCAATATAACTATCTTGCCAATGTGCTGAGGATGACTGATGGCGCCGAGCTTCTGGTCTTCAACGGCCGCGACGGCGAATGGCGGGCACGCCTGGCTTTTCCCTCGAAGAAGAAGATCGCCCTGGTCCCAGTCGAATTGACCCGGCCGCAGCCGGCGCCATCCGATCTCCACTATCTCTTCGCGCCGCTCAAGGTCGGCCGGCTCGATTATCTCATCCAGAAATCGGTCGAGATGGGCGCGGGAGTCATCCAGCCGGTCATGACCCAGCATGTGCAGGGCAAGATCACCTCGATCGAGCGGCTGAGGGCCAATGCGGTCGAGGCGGCGGAGCAATGCGGCATCCTCGCCATTCCCGAGGTCCGGGAGACGGTCAGGCTCGTCGATCTCCTGGAAGGATGGCCGCGCGAGCGCCGCATCATCTATTGCGACGAGGGCGCGGAGACCAACAATCCGCTTCACGCGCTCCAAGCGATCAGAGAGAAGAAGCACGCGCTGCTGATCGGACCCGAAGGCGGCTTTTCCGAGGAAGAACAGACGCTTTTGCGCAGGCTCGACTTCGTCACGCCGATCCCGCTCGGACCACGGATATTGCGCGCCGATACCGCCGCCGTTGCGGCTTTGGCGCTGATCCAGGCCACCATCGGCGACTGGGCGTGATCAGGAATTTTGAGCAGAGCTTGAATCCTTTTCACTTGCAAAACATATAGAGACGGTTCAAGCACTCTCCCGGCGGTTTGCGGCCCGGCAAACCCTTCCCTTTATAGAAGAAAATGACATGGCGCGCGACACCACCGACGACACTCTTGTCTCTTCGATCGACGAACTGGCAGCGCATATTGCCGGCGGTGAAAAGCCGAAATCTGCCTTTCGCATCGGCACCGAGCACGAGAAATTCGTCTTCCTCTCCAAGGACAAGGGGGCGGTTCCCTATTTCGGCGATGCCAGCATCAAGACGCTGCTCGACACGCTCAAGGAAAAATCCGGCTGGGAGCCGATCATCGATGCCGGCAACATTATCGGCCTCGTCGGACCCGACGGCATGGGCGCGATTTCGCTGGAGCCGGGCGGCCAGTTCGAGCTGTCGGGGGCGCCGCTCCTCACCCTGCATGAAACCTGCAAGGAGACCGGCCATCACCTCTCGATGATGCGCGAGATCGGCGAGCCGCTCGGCATCGCCTTCCTCGGCATGGGCGGCAGCCCGAAATGGACCTTTGCCGAGACGCCGCGCATGCCGAAATCGCGCTACGGCATCATGTCGCGCTACATGCCGAAGGTCGGCACGCAGGGCCTCGACATGATGTACCGCACCTGTACGATCCAGGTGAATCTCGACTTCTCGTCCGAGATCGACATGCGCCGCAAGATGCAGGTCGGCCTGAAGCTGCAGCCGCTCGCCACCGCGCTCTTCGCCAGTTCCCCCTTCACCGAGGGCAAGCCGAATGGCCTGAAGTCGTGGCGCGGCAATATCTGGCGCGACACCGACAATCAGCGCTCAGGCGCCATGCCCTTCGCCTATTCGGCCGATTTCGGCTATCGCGACTATGTCGAGTGGGCGCTCGATGTGCCGATGTATTTCGTCGTCCGCGACGGCGCCTATCACGACTGTACGCATGTCACCTTCCGGCAGTTCATGGCCGGCGCGCTCAAGGGCGAGATCGCCGACTGGCAGCCGAATATGGGCGATTGGACCAACCATCTCTCCACCCTCTTCCCCGATGTTCGCCTGAAACGCTTCCTCGAAATGCGTGGCGCCGACGGCGGCCCGTGGCGGCGGATCTGTGCGTTGCCGGCCTTCTGGGTCGGCCTGCTCTATGACGACGCCGCGCTCGACGAGGCTTTCGAACTCACTAAGGACTGGACTTACCAGGAGGTCGTGGCGTTGCGCGACGCCGTGCCGGCCCAGGCGCTCGAGGCTGAATTTCGTGGTCGCGGGCTGCTCGATCTGGCAAAGGAGGTTGTCGCCATCTCCCGCCGCGGGCTTAAGGGCCGCGCTCAGATCAACTCCTCCGGCCAGGATGAAAGCATCTTTCTCGCACCGCTCGACGAAATGCTGGCCAACAAGGCGACGCTCGCCGACGACATGCTGGCGCTGTGGAACGGCCGCTGGCAGCAGAATATCGACATGGTGTTCGAGGATTACCAGTACTGATCGGCAGGCGCGAAACCGGCGTAAAACCATGAGATTCCTGTTTGATAATTGCCGGATCGCGATATAGTGGAGAGAATTGCCGCCGCCTGAAAGGATTGCCATGCTCCCCCTCTTCGACATGATGACGCATGCGCAGAATGGCGACGCGATCGAGGCGATGGCAAAACAGTTCGGCCTGGCGCAAGAGCAGATGACGGAGGCAATGGCAGCGCTGATGCCGGCCTTCTCGACGGGGCTCAAGCGCACCGCGACCAACCCTTACGATTTTTCATCGCTGATGACGGCGGTCGCTTCGGGCAATTATCTCAAATATTTCGAGGACATGGGCCAGGCTTTCTCGCCCCAGGGGGTTGCCGATGGCAACACCATCCTTGCGCAAATCTTCGGCTCCAAGGAGGTTTCACGCGCTGTCGCCGCCCAGGCAGCACAGATGTCCGGCATCAACCAGGATATCTACAAGCAGATGATGCCGGCCATCGCCAATGCCATCGTCGGCGGCTTTTTCAGGCAAATGGCCGAGCAATTCCAGGCGGCCGGCGACGCGCTGACGGGCGGCAAAGCGCCGAATTTCTTCGAACAATGGATGCAGGCGACGGGCATGGCCGAAAAACCCAAGGCTCAGCCGCAGAACGTGTTCGACAACCCATTCACCCAGGCCTTCCAGGCGATGTTCGTGCCGAAGGCCGACACCGCCAAGCCCAGCGCCGCTTCCAATCCATTCGCGGCCAATCCCTTCCTGCAGGCCTTTGAAGCCATGGCGAAACCAGCCGCCCCCAAGCCGGCGGAAACCCCGTCGCCGGATGGCGCGGCACTGACAAGCTTCTTCAATCAGATGTTCGACAGCGGCATCGAAGTGCAGAAGAGTTATCAGAAGAGCATGGACGGCATCTTCGATACCTACCTCGCCGGCCTGAAAGCGGGTAGCAACGGGAAATGAGGCCGCTCCAGGCGAAGACGACGGCACCGGGTTTTATCTTCGCAAGCGCAGTATATTTTACGCTATATTCTTTACGACTGGGAGCAAAGGGCGACCGATTAGTTAAAATTCATAGTTAATTTCAGAACAAGTGGATTTTTAGCTTTGCAAATAACGCAATGCTGGCATGCATTTTTGGATATGCCAATGATCTCCCATGCCCACGAATTATGCAGCGCGGCGCATCCGTCGCACGGAAATCACGTTTTTTGCGGGAACATTGCCTTAATTTGGAACGTTTGTTAGCGTGAATAGCATGCGTTGCCCCAATGCAACGAAGACTGCGATGGCTAAGGATGCGTTAATGGGTGATGACATTTAGCCGGGATTGGTCTATCGAATATCCAAAGTCCGCTCAAAAAATAATCAAATTCAGGCAATCAATTATGTATCCTGGAACGGCAAGCACTACAGTTGCGCTCAATTCCCGTGTTCATGAAAATGTGATTCCGTTCGTCACACGTGACGTTTCCGTCCACAAGGATGAAAGCTGGATTCACGCCGCACTTGACCGACCACTGCAATTCGGCGTCAAGCGGGCGATGGATATTTTCATTTCCGGCCTGGCATTGGTCGCCCTGATGCCGTTCTTCGTCGCCATCGCTGCGATGATCGTTTACGAAAACCGCGGTCCTGTCTTCTTCAGCCAGATCCGCTGGGGCAAGGGCGGCAAGCTGATCCGCATTTACAAGTTCCGCTCGATGCGGACGGATATGTGCGACGTTTCGGGTGTCGCACAGACGACCGAAAACGATCCGCGCGTGACGCGTATCGGCGCCTTCCTGCGCAAGACCAATCTCGACGAGCTGCCGCAGCTGATCAACATCCTGATGGGTGACATGTCGCTGATCGGTCCCCGCTGCCATGTACCGGGCATGCTCGCCGCGGGCAGGCTTTATGAGGATCTGGTCGGCGAATATCACCTGCGCCATCTCGTCCGCCCGGGTCTGACCGGCCTCGCCCAGGTCAGCGGTTTCCGTGGCCCGACGGATCGTGAAGACGCTGCGCGCGGCCGTATCGCCTGCGACCTCGAATATATCCGTAGTTTCTCGGTTCTGACCGATCTCAAGATCCTGGTCCGCACGGTCATCAATGAGATTCGTGGCGGCACCGGCTTTTAAGTCAAGGGACGCATACTGCTTTTCGAGCCTCGGCAGGCTCTCATCGATTGCGGCCGGAAGGATATCTCCTTCCGGCTTTTTCGTTGCCGGCTTTCCGCGTAGGAGCCGCATGATTCGGATATCGGCGGCGATCGCGCTCGCCGCCATCGTGTCTTTCATCGGAACAGTTTCAGCCGATGCCGGTGATGACGTGCTGTGGACAGGGCATCCGGTCAAGGTCGACAGGTCCAAGCAGACCTATCAACGCCTACCCGCCAACCAGCAGCCGATCGACACCCGTATCTGGCTCAGCGTCCCTGACCGCATCAGGCTGATCGACAGCGCTAGCTTCTCCATCGGCGCCAAGGTTTACAGGATTGCCGGCATACATCCCGTCACTATGAGCCGGATGTGCAGGGACGTCGAAGCGGGGCGCTGGTCCTGCGGTCGGCTGGCCGGCATCCTGCTCGGCAATCTCGTCCGCAGCACGCGATTGCTTTGCGAGGTCGCCCCATCAACATCCGAAACCGTGCTCAAGCGGTGCCAGTCACGCTCGAAGGACGTCGCCAGGGAGATCATTGCCGCCGGCTTCGGCCGCGCGGACGGCGACAGCACGCTCGAAAGCGTCGAGGCGCTCGCGCGTACCAATAAAGCCGGCCTCTGGCGCAACCCAGCCTGTCTTGCTGATTTCGATCATTGCTGAGCCCAATCTGGAATGGTTCTTAAAAGCCGCTGATTTCGTTTACTTTTTCGCGCTGTGTCGCCGTTTATTTCTTGACACTTTTTCTCATGTTTAATACTGACTTTTCTAGTCAAGTTTTAGACGAGAGGACTTTCCATGGCGATCACAATCACCGTCAGCGACGCCAACAAGGACGACAAGGGCATCGATATCGCCGCCTATTTCAAGGCATTCGAAAAGACCTATTCCGACGCCACCGGCATGGGTGATTTCAGCGGCAAAGTGACCGGCGACTATGCCTCGCAGGACGATCCACTGCATGCCAGCGCCTATGTCACCATCGATAACGAGGATGGCGGCGGCACAAGCGTGATTTTCAATGGCGACAAGAATGGTTTCGCCTATAGCGGCCCCTACGAGCATGATGGCGCCGAGCATGTGATCTACGGAAATCTCAAATCCATCGTCTTCGGCACCGACACCTCCGTCACATCGGTGAGCAGCAGCGAGACCGACTATAGCAACAGCGCTGACATCACGATCTCCGGCTTCAAGAACTATGAGACGACATCGCAGGATGGCGACGTACTGGGCGATATCCTGAAAGTCGATACCAACGGCCTCGACAGCTTCTACGCCCTGCTGCAAAGCGACGCGATCGTTTTCAAGGGATCGACCGGCAAGGATGTGTTCACAGGCTATGATCATGACGACAGGCTCAAGAGCGGTGCCGGCAATGATGTGCTCGACGGCGGTAAAGGCGACGACCTGATTCAGGGCGGTGCCGGAAACGACAAGCTGACCGGCGGCGAAGGCGCCGATACGTTCGTTTTCGCCAAGGGCGACGGCAAGGACACGATCACCGATTTCGAAGCCGGCAAACATGGCACGGATGTTATCGAATTCGGCAAAAACCTGTTCGACAATTATGCCGACGTCATCGCGCATGCCAAGGATACCGACACTGGCCTATTGATTTCCTATGACGGCGGCAAGCTGACACTTGACGATGTCCACATCGCCGATCTCAATAAGGTAGACTTTCAGCTGCTCTGATGATTCGTTACCCAACGAGAAGAGCAAAACCCGCGGGCGCGAGTCCGCGGGTTTTTTGTTGCTCAGGCTGCGAGATCGAGGGGGTGGATGCGGATCAGGCCGGTGGCGGCATCGCGCTCGACGGCGAGCGGGCAATCGTAGACCGCACTCAGCTTCTCCGCGGTAAAGACGTCCGCCGGCGCGCCGCTCGCATGTAAACACCCCGTCTTGAGCATGACGACATGGTCCGCAAACATGGCCGTGAGGTTGAGATCATGCATGACCGCGATAACGCCGCCGCCGGCGCGGGTGAAATCCTTCGCCAGCCGCATGATCGCCAGTTGGTGCTTGACGTCCAGGCTCGCCACCGGCTCGTCGAGATAGAGCCAGCGCGTACGGCCCTCGCGGACCGGCGAAGAGATCTGGCAAAGCACGCGCGCCATATGCATGCGCGCCTGCTCGCCGCCCGAAAGCGCCGTTGCCACGCGATTTTCAAAACCCGCGAGGTCGACCGCCTTCAAAGCCGCCGCCATGACCTGCGCGGCTCCCGCGCGTGAATGCACCTCGCCGGCGATGATGCCCATTTCGAGAATTTCGCGGACGCTAAAGGGGAAGCCGAGGCTGATCGACTGCTGTAGCACGCCGCGTTCGAGCGCCAGTTCGACTGATGACATCGAGCGAAGGTCGCGGCCGGAGAATTCGATCGCGCCTGAAAAGTCGCGCTCGCCTGCGAGCGCCCGCAACGTGGTCGTCTTGCCGGAACCGTTGGGGCCGATGATGGCAGTCAATTGCCCGGGCCGCGCCTCGAAGGAGAGATCCGAGACGACCACGCGGCCGGAAAGCGCGATGGAGACCTTGTCGAACCTGATCATTGCCGCCTCACATGATCCTGCCGGCGCGGCCGCGAAACAGAATCCACAGAAAGAAGGGCGAGCCGATCAGCGCCGTCAGGATGCCGATCGGCAATTCTGCCGGGGCAACGATGACACGCGTCACCATATCGGCGGCAAGCAGCAGGCTGCCGCCGAGCAGCACCGAGGCGGGCAACAGGAAGCGGTGATCCGGCCCGGCAGCCAACCGGATCAAATGCGGTACGATGATGCCGACGAAGACGATACCCCCGGAAAAAGCGACGGAGACGCCGGTGGCCGCCGCGACCATGACGATCGCCACGCGCTTGAACGTCTCGATCGGCACGCCCATATGGAAGGCCGCCGCCTCGCCCAGTGTAAAGGCATTGAGCCCGCGGCTCAGGAATGGCACGACCGCGAGGCACGGAAGAACAACGAGCCCGGCGATCGCCGCCTTCTCCCAGGTCGAGCCGGCGAGCGAGCCGAGGCTCCAGAAGGTGATGTCGCGCAACTGCTTGTCGTCGGCCATGTAGATGAGCAGGCCGGTCAGCGCCATGGCCAGAGCGGCGACTGCAATGCCGGCGATCAGCAACGTGCCGACCTGCGTCTCGCCATCGCGCGAGGCGAGTTTATAGAGCGCGAACGTCACCATGAGCCCGCTGAGAAAAGCGGCGGTCGGCAATGAGAAGATGCCGAGCAGAGCGGTGAAAGGCGCCAACAGGGTATGGCCGAAAACGATCCAGAACACGGCGCCGAGGCTGGCGCCGGCCGAAACGCCGACGACGCCGGGATCGGCGAGCGGATTGCGGAACAGGCCCTGCATCACCGCACCGGAGACCGCGAGAGCTGCGCCTGTCAGAAAGCCGAGCACCGCGCGCGGCAGGCGGATATCGATAATCACCACCTTGTCGCGCAGCAGCATGGCAGGATCGTCAGGCGCCGAGATATAGGAACGCAGCACGTTGAGTGCAGAGGCAGTGCTCGCGCCCGTCATCACCGAAACGACCAGCAGAACCAGGGCAAGCAAGCCGAGCAGAAGCAGGCCGATATGATAGCCCGTCCGTGACCACAGCATCCTGGCTGGTGATCGATCGGGGCGGGTCAAAGCCTGGTCGCCGGCCTGCATTCCCAAAGCCATGTCAGCCGCCGTAGAGTAAGCGGGACAGGTCGCGGATCGCCGCTGCCGTGCGCGGACCGAAACCAAGCAGTGTCATGCTGTTCATGCGGATCAGCGCCTTGTTCCTGCCGGCCGGTGTGAGCGCGATCGCCGGATTGGCCAGAACCTCCGCATTGGTGGACATTGTCGGACCGCCTTGATCCATCATCAGGATGATATCCGGCCTGGCGTCGATGACTGCCTCGTCGTTCAACGGCTTGTAGCCCTGGAAACTTGCCGCGACATTGATGGCGCCGGCCAGCTTGAGGATGCCGGCGGCGGCTGTGTGATCACCCGCTGCCATGATCTTGCCGTTGCTGATGGTGAGGACGAAGAGGACGCGCTTGCGCTTGTCCTGCGGGATCTTGGCGCTTGCCTTGACGGCCTCGTCGACATCCGCGCCGACCTTGGCAGCAAGTTCATCGGCCTTGGCTTCGACATTCAACGCCTTGCCCACCGCCTTGATCTTGGCGAGGATCGCATCGCGATCATAGCCTTCTGGAATGGTGGTGACAGGCACATCCGCCCTGGTCAGCACGTCGATGGCCGTCTGCGGCCCGGAACCGTCGATCATCAGAATCGCCGATGGATCGACCGACAGCACGCCTTCCGGCGACAACGCGCGCATATAGCCGATATCCGACAGCTTATTGACTGCGGCCGGATAGTTGCTGGTCGTGTCGCGCGCGATCACCTTGTCGCCCAGGCCGAGGTCGTAGACAATCTCGGTGACGGCGCCGCCAATAGTGACGAGGCGGGAGATGTCGAGCACCTTCGCTTCATCGGCCCTGGCTGGGGAGAAGCCGATAGTCGAGACTACCGCCAGCGCAAGCAAGGCGCGGTGGCTGATATCAAAAATGTGGCGCATCGTCTTTCCTCAGGCGGCTTCGGCGTTCTCGGCAGTCGGCAGACCCTCGACCAGCGTGCGCCATGCCGGCATTTCGACATTGCCTTCCTTGCGCTTGCCGAAAAACTGAATGATCATTTCGCCATCGCGGCCATAGGCTTCGAGCGACGTGACATGGCCGTCCTTGGTCGGCTTGCGCACCGCCCAGGTCTCGGCGATGTGGTCGACGCGCAGATGCAGATGGAAGGTCGGGTCCATGATGTTGAGCCAGGGACCCATCGGCTGCACTGCGTGGATCGGGCCGGTATGGATCTGCACGATGCCCCGGTTGGCGACGAAGCACATGAGGTTCATCTGGGTCTCGACCGAGCGCTTGAACAGCGCTTCCATGCTGCCGGAGGAGAGTTTCCAGGCGAAGTCGTCGCCGACGGAACGCACTGCCGCCTGGCGGTCGATGTCGAGCTTCTTCAGCATGCCGAAGAATTCATGCGTGTCGGTCATCCTGCTCCAGGCGTCGCGCAGCTCGGCGACATCGAAGCCTTCGGTACGGCCGGAAGCTGCCGGATTGAAACTCTCGCCGGCAAAATCCTGGCTCTGATCCTCGAGCCGGAAATCAGCGACTATTCTGTCATAGGCTTCGAGATTGGACGCCGGGCGCAGATGCACCTTGTGGATCGCCTCTCCCGATTTATCGAAATATTGCAGGCTGCGGCGGACAGTCTCGCCATCCGTCTTGGTGACGGCGAAGGCATGTGCCCAGACGCGGTTGAACACCCTGAGATCGATGTTCTCGCCGAGCGTCAGTGAGGTCATCTCGCCGATCTGAATATTCTCGTAGACACCAATCTTCTCGTGCACGGCGCTTTCGTTGCGGCTGAGCGCCATGACTTCGCCGAGCTCGGGCGCACGCTCGAGCAAGCGATTGGGGTCGGCGTCGATGCGGCTGACGGAAATGCCGCATTCGGCGGCAACGAGTGCCGCTTCGGAAATGCCCAGATTGGCGGCGATGTCACGCTCGCGCAGCTTCGGATTGTCGGCGCGATAGGCGCGGATATCCGCCGGGGTCGGAGCTTTGGTCTCGGTCATCGTCTCGTCCTGTCTTTCGTCGTGTGCCAGATCATTTGTTGAGAATAAGCTTGCCCTGCCGGGTGATCTTCATCCGATAGGCTGCGCCCGCATGGTGAATGACGATCTCGCGGCGTCCGGCAAAGAGTGTCTCCGTATCGTATTGCGGCAGCTTTTCAGTCGACGGGGCGGCATTGGGCTCAACCGTTGCTTCATCGTCGTCCTTGCCCACGTCCATCACTTTAGCCGCACCGCTGAATTGTCCAAAACCCGTTTTCATAGTTGACTTCGTTACTCATATTTTCTTATTGACGCAATACCAGTGTTAAAAAGTCAACTTTAAATTTTCGGCATGCGCTTGCAGGCATAAACTTGCGACAAGCATGCGACGAGGCATGATGACGAAAACCGCCGGCAAGCTCGTCAGCCTGACGGAATTGCGGTTCAGGCCGGCCAATTCCAATGACGCCGCGCGCGCCGTGATCGCGCATCATTTCGCCGAAGTGCCGCATTGTGCTTTCGCCAGGGACGACGGGATCTCACCCTATCTTGGCTCAGAGACCGGAATGGGCGCCTTTCCCGGCGCGCCTGATGTCAGCGAACCAGATAACACTGACATACCCGCAATCCAGACGGAAGCGCCTGAGATGAATGGCAGCTTGCGGCGCAGGCTCATGCGCGCGGGTTTCGCGCTTTCTGTCTTCCTGCACGGTGCCTTGGCTGTCGCGGTCGGCATTGCGACGCTCACGGTGCCGGAAGACCCTCCCCAGGAAGAAGGTATGATGTCCGTGGCGCTTGTGACGCAGGGCGACGTCGAAGCCCACATTGCGGGAGCGGAAGAGGATGTTGCGAGGCCCAAAAAGCCCGCGGAGGCTGCGACCAAGCCGATCGAGAAACCGGTGACGGATGCCAAGTCGGCCGACCCGGTGAAGCCGGTTAAAAAAGTTGGCGCGCTACCCACCCTGCCAAACATCCTGACCGAGGACAGTAAGACAGAGACGGAAGCTGTTTCGCCCGACGAACCGGCGGAACAGAAACCGGACCCGATCATCGAAAAACCGGTCGAGCCGAAGCCGATAGAGAAGCGACCGGACGAGAAGCAAAGGCCGGTTGAAAAGAAAGTCGAGCCAATCGTCGAACAGCACCTGGTGCAGCCTGTCGAACAGAAAACGACTGAGAGGCAAGAAGAAAAGCCGGCCGAGGAAAAGCGTGTGGAGACGCAGTTGAAGGAGGAGCCCAAACCCGCTGAGAAGAAGAAGGACGAAAAAGAGAAGCCGGAGCCAGAAAAGAAAGAACTGAAGAAAAAGCCGACGGAGCGGCAAAACCGCCAGGAAAACCATGGCAATCGTGGCGAACAGCAAAATGAACGCCACAAAGGCGATGCCGAGGCGAAGGACAAGGGTCCCGCATCGACCAGTTCCAAGGGTGCGTCCAAAAAGCCCGAGACCGGCAATGCGGCCGAGACAAATTATCGAGGTCTGGTTAGCAGAAAGCTATCACGCGCCAAGGGGCGTATGCCCTCGCCTGCCAACGGGAAATTGTGGGTGACATTCACGGTTCTGTCGGATGGTTCCATTTCGGGACTATCGGTGACTAGGAGCTCGGGCAAGCCGGCTGTCGATGCAATAGCGTTGAAGATCGTGCGCGCGGCATCGCCCTTCCCGCCCATACCGGCGGAAGCTGGCCGGAAAAGTTGGAAAATGACCGTTCCCATGACATTCAGGGGCGGCTGATATTCGCTTTATTTATTTTAGGCCAGCCACAGGGTTAACAGAGAGCTTCAATGTCCGGGCAAATTCGATAGAAAACTATACTTATTCATTAACCTATTGATTTAGCTTATTCTTATACCCTTTTCTCTATTGTCTGTGCCAATCCGGAATAACGGCCGGAAACGAAAAGCCGACAAGAAGGGAATATGGGGATGAACGATACCATTCGCACTCTTTTGAAGAAGCATGCAGGCCTGCCGGTCAATGTCGACGACCTCGCCGACAGCGCCGACCTTTATGCAGCAGGCCTTTCCTCCTTTGCCTCCGTACAGGTGATGCTCGCGCTGGAAGAGAATTTCGATATCGAATTCCCGGACAGCCTGCTGAACCGCAAATCCTTCCAGAGCATTGAAGCTATCGCACGCAGCGTCGCGTCCATCCTCCAGGATAGAAAGGTCGCCTGATGAACATTCCCGTCAACCTGGCGGTGGGCAGCCTGAATGAGCGAGCCCAGCGCGTCGCCGCCGTCGCCAAGGCCTGTGCCGACAGCGTCGACAAAACTGGCGCCTTTCCCGAAGACGCTGTCAACGCGTTGAAAGCCGAACGGCTGCTGTCGATCCAGATCCCTGCCGAATTGGGCGGTGAAGGCGCGTCCACCGGCGAGATCGCCGAATTGTGCTCGATCATCGGCCAGGCCTGCGCGTCCAGCGCGATGATCTTTGCCATGCATCACATCAAGCTTTCGAGCCTGGTCGAGCACGGCATGCAGAGCGCCTGGCACCGCGACTTCATGCGCCGCGTCGTGTCCGAACAGTTGCTGCTCGGCTCGGCCACGACCGAAGGCGGCATCGGCGGCAATTTGCGCAATTCGATCTGCGCCATCGAGGTCGAAGGCGACACCTGCCGGCTGACCAAGGACGCGACTGTGATCTCCTATGGCGCCCGCGCCGATGCGATCCTGATCACATCCCGCGCCCATAAGGACGCAGCGTCGACCGACCAGGTGATGACCGTCTTCCTCAGGGATCAGTATTCGCTGGTCAAGACACAGGAATGGGACACGCTCGGCATGCGCGGCACCTGTTCCGAGGGTTTTTTGTTCACCGGCGAGGCGCCGGCCGTCCAGATCTTCCCGAAACCGTTCGCGGAGATCGCGGCGCAGTCGATGCTCGCCAACAGCCATATCCTTTGGAGCGGCGTCTGGTACGGGATTGCCGTCGATGCCGTACATCGCGCCCAGGCCTTCGTCCGCGCCGCCGCCAAGAAGACGCCGGGCGTCATCCCGCCGGGCGCCATTCGCCTCGCGGAAGTCTCCAACCTGCTGCAGATGATGAAGTCCAACGTCGTGGCCGCGATCAAGGCCTATCAGGACGCCAAGCAGGATGAAGAAAAGCTCTCTTCCGTCGCCTTCGCCGTGGCGATGAACAACGTCAAGATCGCTTCATCGGAAACGATCCTCACCATTATCAACCATGCCATGCTGATCGTCGGCATCATGGGATACAAGAACGGCACGCCGTTCAGCCTCGGTCGTCACCTGCGTGACGCCCATTCCGCCCAGCTGATGATTTCCAACGACCGAATCCTCGGCAATACGTCCAGCATGCTCCTGATCCACCGCCAGGACACCAGCTTATTGGGGTAATTACTATGGATATGCAGGTTTCTTTTCTCGACCGGCTGTTTGACTCCGGTCTGCTCATCGACACCGGCGTCGACGGTCTCTATGGCCGCTCCGGCGAATTCGAGGGCGTCATCGCGGCTTTCGAGCGACTGATCGACACGATCGGTGGCGGCGACGGCGCCGAAGCCATCCGCTTCCCGCCGGGCATGAACATGGCCTATTTCGAAAAGGCCGGTTACATGAAGAGCTTTCCGCAGCTCGCCGGCACCGTGCACTCGTTTTGCGGCAACGATCACGACCATATGAGCCTGCTGAAATGTATGGAGGAAGGCGGCGACTGGACCAAGACCCAGCAAGCCACCGACATCGCGCTGACGCCGGCCGCCTGCTATCCGCTCTATCCGACCGTCGCCAAGCGCGGTCCGATCGCCATGAAGGGCGGCCTTTACGACCTGCAGTCCTACTGCTTCCGCCATGAGCCGTCGAAGGAGCCGACGCGCCAGCAGATGTTCCGCATGCGCGAATATGTCTGCATGGGCACCGAGGCGCACGTCACCGACTTCCGCCAGACCTGGATGGATCGCGGCGTCGCGATGATGAAGTCGATCGGCCTCGATGTCGAAATCGACGTTGCCAACGACCCGTTCTTCGGTCGCGCCGGCCGGATGATGGCCAACAATCAGCGCGACCAGAACCTGAAGTTCGAACTGCTGATCCCGGTCAACTCGGCGGCCAGCAAAACGGCCTGCATGAGCTTCAACTATCATCAGGACGCCTTCGGGCTGAAATGGGGTCTCGACCTCGAAGACGGCTCGGTGGCTCATACCGCCTGCGTCGGCTTCGGCCTGGAACGCATTGCGCTGGCGCTGTTCGCCGCCCATGGCCTCGACACCAAGGCCTGGCCGGAACACGTCAAGAAGACGCTCTGGGGCTGAACCATGCCTTCTGCCGTCTTCCCGAAACTCGTGCCGCAGCACTACCTGTCGCATCCGCTCCATGACCCGGAGCGGATCTGGCCGGAGACCAACTGCTATGTCGATCTCTGGATCGAAGTGCTGAACGCGCTCCGGCTGCCGCCGGAGGCGATGCTCGGCTTCACGCTGACGCAGGATTTCGAGGGCGACCAGTTCACCTTCTTCAAAGTGCCGCTGGAGGATCTCGAAAGCCTGTACGACATCCGCGTCACGGAACTGGCGATCTTCGACAAGGTCGAAGATCATGTGAGCCAGCAGATCGCCCGCGGCCGCCTCTGCCTGCTCGAAATGGACAGTTTCTTCATGCCCGATACCCAGGGCGTGGGCTATCGCAACGAGCACGGCAAGACGACGATCGGCATCAACCGCCTGTCCGAGAAGGACAAGGAGCTCGACTATTTCCACAATGGCGGCTTCTACCGGCTGTCGGGCGAGGATTTCGACGGCGTGTTCGGCCGGTTCTATCCGGAAGGCTCGCCGCCATTCCTGCCCTATACGGAATTCGTCAAGTTCCCCGAGTCCCTGCCGGGCARGGGCCATATGCGGGCACAGGCCCGGGCGCTGCTGGAGCGGCATCTGTCGCGCATGCCGCGTGCCAATCCGGTGGCGGCGTTCGCGCGTGAATTTCCGATGCAGGTCAGCGCCATCGCCGACCGGCCGTTCAGCTTCTTCCACAAATATGCGTTCAATACGCTGAGGCAGCTGGGCGCGAATTTCGAACTCGCCGCCAGCCATTTCCGCTGGCTGTCTGATGATGCCGAATTCGAGGAGGCGGCAAAGTCGGCGCTGGTCATTGCCAACACGGCCAAGACGGCGCAGTTCCAGCTCGCCCGGGCGTTGACGCGCAAGAAGTTCGATGCGCTTGGCTCGGTGCTCGATCCGGCGGTCGAAGGCTGGGAGAAGGTGGCAACTATTCTGCAGGCCCGAATCAGCTAACAGTTTGCCAAAACGCGCTGTTACTATTTGGGGCAAGGCATGAACACGACGCCATCGGCACTTTCGACACGGCATTCGCTGGCCGGCGACTGGGCCATGGTGATCTCCGAGGCCGGCGCCTATGCGACGCCGGCCGATATTCCCGAACGCGTGCACTCCATCGCAGCACCGGTACCGGGAACGGTGGCCGCGGCGCTGGAACGCGCCGACCAATTCGACCGCACCGATCCTGTCGGCCTGAATGACCGTGATTACTGGTATCTCGCGGTGCTGGAGGAACAGACGCCCGGTCCGGCGCGGATCGAGTTCGGCGGCCTTGCCACCATCGCCGAAGTCTATCTCAACGACGAAAAGATCCTCGACAGCAAGAGCCAGTTCATCCCCTATGACGTGCCGGTCACCTTAAGGGGCACGGACCGGCTGGCGATCTGTTTTCGCGCGCTCAATCCGCATCTCAAGATCGCCGGCCCGCGCGCCCGATGGCGGCCGCAGATGATTACACCACCAACCATGCGGCTCGTGCGCGCCACGCTGCTCGGCCACATGCCGGGCTGGTGTCCGAATGTCGAGGCGATCGGTCCTTTCCGGCCGATCCATCTGATCCGCGAAGGCGCGGTCGACATAGATGATGTCCGCATCAATGCGGCGCTGGACATGGACGGGATCGGCGTACTCGACGTCTCGTTCCGGTTCTCAGGCCAGGCGCGAGACCTCCGGGTCGCCTGCGCCGGCCAGACCGTTCCCGTGATGATTTCCGCCGATGGCCACTTGCGGGCGAAGCTGACGCTCGACACCGTCGGGCCCTGGTGGCCGCATACACATGGTGAGCAGCCGCTCTACGGCGTCGAACTCATCGTCGACGGCGTCAACCACATGATCGGACGCACCGGTTTCCGTAACATCTCGCTGGACCGCGGCGTTGACGGCAAGGGATTTACCATCGAGATCAACGCGCTGCCGGTCTTCTGCCGCGGCGCTGTCTGGACCAATGCCGATATCCTCCGCCTGCCCGGTGGTCGAGAGGATTATCGCCCGTGGCTGGAGCGCGCCCGCGATGCCGGCATGAACATGATCCGCATCGGCGGCACTATGACCTATGAGAGCCGCGATTTCTTCGACCTCTGTGACGAACTCGGCCTGATGGTCTGGCAGGATTTCATGTTCGCCAATTTCGACTATCCGGTCACCGATGCCGAATTTGTCGAACTGGTCAGGCAGGAGGCTGCCGATCTCTTGAAATCGCTGCAGGGCTCGCCGTCGCTGACCGTGCTGTGCGGTGGTTCGGAAATGTTCCAGCAGGCGGCGATGCTCGGCCTGCCGAAGAAAATGTGGGGCGGGCCGCTCACCGATGACATCCTGCCGGCGGCCTATGAAGGATGGCGACCGGATGTGATCTATGTGCCGAATTCACCCTTCGGCGGTGCCATGCCCTTCTCGCCCAACGAAGCTGTCACGCATTATTATGGCGTCGGCGCCTATTGCCGGCCGCTCGACGATGCGCGCCACACCAATGTCCGCTTTGCCGCGGAAAGCCTCGCTTTCGCGCATGTGCCGGAACAGGTGACACTCGACGAGCATCTGCCGGTGCCGGCGGTCCACGATCCCCGCTGGAAGGCCCGCGTGCCGCGCGACCGCAACGCCTCCTGGGATTTTGAAGACATCCGCGACCACTATCTGCAGGAGCTTTATGGCCTCGACCCGGCGCGGCTGCGCCGTGAGGATCCTGCCCGCTACCTGGATTTTTCGCGCGCTGTCACCGCAGAGGTCGTCGAAGCAACCTATGCCGAGTTCCGTCGGCCCAACTCCGGCACGGGCGGCGCGCTGGTCTGGACGCTGCAGGATCTTTTACCCGGCCCCGGCTGGGGCGTGATCGATTCGACCGGGTTGCCAAAGCCAGTCTGGCATGGCTTACGGCGCGCCTTCCGGCCGGTGCAGGTTCTGCTCAGCGACGAAGGCACGAACGGCCTCTATGCGCATCTGATCAACGAGACCAACCGTAACCTGGCGCTGACACTCAGTGTTACCTGTCTCAGGGATGGCGCGACGCCGGTGGTTTCCGGCACGCGCGATATCGAACTCGTGGCGCGGAGCGAAGCGAGCTTCGCCGCGACCGATCTGTTCGGCGCCTTTTTCGACACGACCTATGCCTTCCGCTTCGGCCCTCCGTCGCATGATGTCACCGTGGCAAGTTTGGTCGACCGGGCCAGCGGCCGCGAAATCGCCTCAGCCTTCCATTTCCCACGGGGTCGCATGGCCGCGCTCCACCCGGCTGTCATCACCGCCAGCCTGCAGCGGGAGGGCGGCGATTGGGTCGCCAGCCTGTCCACGGACCGGCTGGCACAGTCGGTACAGATCGCCACTCCAGGCTGGATGCCAGCCGACAATTGGTTCCATCTCGCGCCCGGCCGCGAAAAAAAGATCAGGATCAGCACTTTTTCCGCTGCCGTTAACAATAAACTCGAGGGGACTATCCGTCATCTAGGGGCAAGCATGATCGTCAATATCTAGAGAGACCGCGATTGCAGCCAAAAACCCGGACATCAAGGTCCCTGGTCACAGTTCGGCAGTGTTTTGCCTTAGAGCGTGTCGCATCTATTTGGAGCCATTCTGCCGGGACGGATTTTCGTCAGGACCAAGGCGATGGCCGAACGGCGGTACATAGAGTACCGTCGAGGCCATCGCCGCAGGAACTGGCGGAAAGACGCCCGGCAGAATGGAGAACTGGTTCCGGACATTCGCAGCGACGGCCGTGATCGCCGCATCGGTGCTGGCGCCGATTGGAGAAGCCATGGCTCAAACGCCGTGTTTCCGGGGCATCAATCTTTCAGGCGCCGAGTTCGGCAAGCCGGGTGGCCAGCCATTCAAGGATTATACCTATCCCTCGGCGGAAACCGTCACCTATTTCGCCAGCAAGGGTTTTGACACGATCCGCCTGCCTTTCATGTGGGAACGGCTGCAGCCCAAGCTGATGCAGCCTCTCGATCCGGGCGAGACGAACCGGCTGAAGGAAGCGGTGGCACTGATCCGCTCGCATGACATGCGCGTCATCCTCGACCCGCACAACTATGCCCGGTATCGCGAAAAGGTGGTTGGATCGCCTGATGTGCCGGCTGCGGCCTTCGGCGACTTCTGGGCGCGGCTCGCTTCGCTTTATCCCAATGACAAGGACGTCATCTTCGGGCTGATGAACGAGCCCTACCAGATGCCGATCACCCAATGGCTGAATGCCGCCAATACGGCCACCAGCGCCATTCGCAACCAGGCCCGCGCCAACAATCTTATCCTCGTGCCGGGCACGGCCTGGAGCGGCGCGCATTCCTGGATGAAGCCGATCGACGGCGAGCCGAACGGCGTCGCCATGGCCCGCTTCCAGGATCCGGGCCATAACTTCGCGTTCGAAGTGCACCAATATCTCGACGACGACTTTTCCGGCACGAAGCCGAATTGCTCGCGCGGCAGTGATGCCGTCGAGGCGCTGCGCAAGTTCACAGAGTGGCTGAAGCAGAACGGCTTCCGCGGTTTCCTCGGCGAGTTCGGCGCACCTGCCAAGGCCGGCAAGATGCGCTGCATCGACACGCTGAAATCCATGGTCGGCGTGATCGAGGATAACAAGGATGTCTGGACCGGCTGGACCTATTGGGTCGCCGGCGACTGGTGGCCGGCCGAAGAGCCGCTCAACATCCAGCCGACCAAGGATGGCGACCGGCCGCAACTGGCCGCACTGCAGCCGACGCTCAGCGACTTTTCGGCTGGGGGAAAGGACTGCCCGTCGCTGAATTGACGGCTTTCGCGGCGATTGCGCCTGGCTTGGCCTCGGCACTCCGCCCAAACATCCGGCTCCAAATCGACCGCATCGCGGGAAACTGCACGGCATTCGCCGTGCCGAGCATGAAGAACATGATCGCGGCGGTCTTCACCGAATAGAACGAATTCGAGATGATCAGGATGAGCAGCAGGTAGACGATCATCATCGAATGGAACTGCCAGCCCTGCTTGTCGCGGCAGGGCAGCATCACGAAGGTCGCCCAGATGCCGATGAAACCCAGGACGCCGAACTGGGTCAGCGTATAGGCAAAGCCCGAATCTGACGTGAATTTCTCATAGGTCTCGTAGCCCAGCACCGCGCCTTGCGGCAGCGTGGTGATCAGATGCGCGGTCGACTGCAAGCGGCCGGTGAAATCGTCCGGACCCTGGTTGACGCCGGTGATGATGCCATATGCGGAGAACAGCGACAGCATCAGGAAGGGCACGACCAGCCAGATCTGGCGGGGTATGAGGCGGTAGCAAGGCACGAGCACTGTCATGACGACGCAGGCACCGAGGCCGAAGCGCGCGTCAGCCGAAATGATCAAGATCAGCGCCGAGATGATCAGGAACCAGCGATGTTTGTAGTCGCGGCGAAACAGACCCCAGGCATAGAGGATGGCGCCGTAATTACCCATCGACACTGGTTCGAGGAACACCGAGGAGACACGCTGCTGGCCGAGAAAGGGCAGAAGCGTGCGCGGTTCGGGGCGATTGCCGGAGATGAACAGGCCGCGCGTGGCGCCATAGCTGTCCTGCAGGCTCACGGTGCCGCGCGAGATGTAATAACCCAGCACATTGAACCAATCGAGATAGAGGTCGAGCAGGAAATATTCGAAGGCGGCGAAGACCAGGACGATGATGGCGGAGATCAGCGCCAGCCGGTCGGCGATGCGGATATCCTTCACGCGCGTGCCGAGCACATAGAAGATCACCGGGTTGAGCACATCGCGCAGCGCTTTGAGGTCGGTCTGATGCCGCAATTGGAAGAGGAAGAACATATAGGTGACGAAGATCGCCAGGAAGAGATAGAGCCCGGCGCGCCGATCCGTGGCGGCGAGGAAGGCAGTGCCGGTGACCGCCATCTCACCCAGCATCACATGGCTGTCGGAGACGGCCATGACGCGGGTGTTGACGAAGCAGAGGAAGAGATTGAAGGTCAGGCCGCCGAGCACCGAGGCAAAGGCCGCAAATCGTATGAAACCGCTCAGCGCGCCCTCGTCCTGCCCTTCGGCCGTCAGCGTCGAATCATAGGTGAGCGCCATATCGCCTTTCCTCAGGCTGCCTGTTCGAACAGGATGGTGCCGAGCATCCGGTCCTTGAACGGCGCCAGCGCCTGTATCAGCCCGTCGATCTCATGGTCGGCTTCCGAGCCACTCGCCAGGACGAGAATGCCGTCGGCATTCGACAACAATTCCTCGACGTGGTAGCGGGCCTCGGGTCCGCGGCTGTCGATGATGACATAGTCAGCCCTGCGGTTGCGGTTGGCAAAATTGCGGAACGTCGGCGCCTGCTCGGCCGAAGGGACGACCGGCGAAAGGCGCTGGAATTTCAGCACCGAACCGAGCAGCACGTCGGCCGGAATTGAGCGGTCGCCGGCGCCGGCGCTCTCGCCGGTGGAGAAAATCACGTCTTTGCGCTGATGGTAAAGAGCATCGGCAAGATCGCGCGTGATGCCGCGGGCCGGATTGTCATTGTCCGGAGACAGGACGATGATCAGGGAAGGCATGTCCGACGGCTTCATCGACAGAATGCGATCAACCGTGGCCGAGATACCGGCCGTTCCCATCTCGTCGACCGGCGCCGGCGCTGGCTTCGGGCGTGCATTGGCAAACCTGACCGCCGAAGGTGTCTGCATCGGTGCGACAGGCGTGGCGACGGCAGGCGTTTCGGATATCACCGGTTCCTCCACCGCCACATCCTCGTCGTCCTCGTCGTCCATGACCGGCTCAGCATCGCCACGCACGGTCTTGCGGGTGAACAGCTTGCCCAGCATTTCACGGGCCACAGCGACGCCGCAACCAGCGGCAAAGCCGAACAGGCCGGCGGCGATCAGGATCATGACCTGGGCCAGCTTGGAACTGCCGCCGAGCGCCACGGCCTTGGAGATGACGCGCGAATTGTTGACATTGACCGTGTCGCGCTGGCCCAGTTCTTCGGAACGCGACAGGAAAGCCTTGTAGAGCGCGCGCAAGGTGTCGACCTCGCTTTGCAGTTCACGTGCCTTGATGCCGGCCTCGCTGGTATCGAGGCTCGACCTGGTCAACTGGTCGAGCCGACCTTCGAGCGCCTTCACATTGGCCTGGGCGCGATCGACGCTGCTTTTCAGCGATTGGCGGATGCGGGCCAGTTCCTGCTCGATCGCCTGCCGCATGCCGTCGACCTGCGAACGGGCAGCTCGCATCTGCGGATGGTTGGCGCCGAGATTGGAGGCAAGCTGGTTGGCACCGGCGACCAGATCGGCATAGCGGGCACGCATGTTGCCAAGTGCCGTGGAAGCCAGTGCCTCGGGAATGGCGCCGTCCTGAACCGAGCCCACCGTCAGCGATTGGGCTTGCTCGTAACTCGCCTGCTTGGCGCCGAGATCGGCGCGGGCCGCCAGAAGCTGGGTGTTGACGCCCTGGACCTGCTGGTCGATCACCAGGCCCTGCTGACCGGTCGAGACGAGATCGTGGTCCGCCTTGAATTTTTCCAGTTCCTGCTCCGCCTTGCGGACGCGCATGGCAAGTGTCTGCGCCTGCAGTTCGAAGGCGCCGCTGGCGCGGTTCGAGGCATCGCTGCGTGCCTCATGCACTTTCTTGAGATAGACGGAGGCAATGGTGTTGGCGATCTCGGCACCCTGCGCCGCGTTCGGATGCTTGACGGTCAGGTTGAGGATGAAGGACCCGCCGGCGCGCTCGACCTCGATATGCTTTTGCAGCGAAGCGATGGTGATCGCCTTGGCGAGCGCCTTGTCGGTCGTCGGTCCCTTATAGAGGAACGGATCCTTGGTCAGGTCCAGCTTGTCGATGACATCGCCGAGGATCTCACCGGACTGCATGACATAGATCTGGCTTTCGAGGATCGCCGAATCCTGGGTCTGGGCGGAAGCCTGCGGCACGAGGTCGGGCTGCTCGGCCACGAGGCCCTGCGTATCGACAAAAATATCCGTCTCGACCGGAATGGTCGGCTTGACGGCAACGACATAGGCGGCGCCGATGAGGACGAACAATAGCATCGGCACCAGCACATAGAGCCAGCGCCGCCAAAGAATGCCCGGCAGTTCAAAAATGTCCATTGTCCTGCCCTGTTTTCCTGAACCGGAGCATCTATACGCCGTGCATCCCGCCACGCCACCGAAGCGCCGGCAGCATGCGAGGGACCAGGCCAATCTGGCAAAACATGGTTAACAGCCAGTGAATTCAAACAAATTTGTCGCCCCGCAAAAGACTTCGTTGACCCATTGCGAAACAAGTTCGATCCAGCGCGTGCCCGGACCGGTTCATCGGCGGGACACGTCATCACTTGTTAATATTCATGGCGTCAATACTGCCTCGACCAAAAGCATTTCACCTTTTCCGGGGCCTTTCACACGCGCATGAAACGCATCGAGGACGACGTAGCCACCGGTTTTTCGGGCAGCGGCCCTGTGCCGCCTGCACCGCTGATCGTCCATGTCGTGCGCCAGTTCCTTCCCAATCGCGGTGGGCTGGAGGATGTCGTCTTCAATCTCTGCCGCCAGGCGATTCGGCACGGTTTCCGTATCCGGGTCGTGACCTTGAATTCACTATTCTCCGAGCCCGGCCGCGCGCTGGCGGAACGCGAGACGATCGATGGCATCGAGATCGTGCGCATCCCTTGGAAAGGTTCGAGCCGTTATCCGGTGGCGCCATCGGTGCTCAAGCATATCCGCGATGCCGATCTGGTCCATGTGCACGCGGTCGATTTCTTCTTCGACTTCCTCTCGCTCACCCGATTGGTCCATCGCAAGCCGATGATCGCCACGACACATGGCGGCTTCTTCCATACGAAGCGGTTTGCGGCGATCAAGGCGCTTTGGTTCCGGACGCTGACCCGCCTCTCGGCTTCTGCCTACCATCCCTTGGTCGGCTGCAGTCAATCGGATGTCGAGACATTCCGTCCGATCGCCGGCGGCAATCTCGAACTGATCGAGAACGGTGTCGACACGGCCAAATTCCACGACAGGGCTTTGACGCTGCCTGCAAAGCGATTGATCACGATCGGCCGCTTTTCATCCAACAAGCGTCTTGACCGATTGATAGCAGCGACGCGAACACTGCTCGACGTCGATCCGGAATGGTCGTTGGACATTATAGGCGTGCCCTCGGACCTCACACTCAGCGATGTCACGGCCATGACCAAAGGCATCGAAGCGCAAGTGCGTGTGCATGCCGGGCTCAATAATGGCGCAATCGCGGACCTGATTTCGCAATGCTCGCTTTTCGTCTCCGCCTCCGAATATGAAGGTTTCGGCCTCGTGGCGATCGAGGCAATGAGCGCCGGCCTGCTGCCCGTCCTGCAGGAGAACAGCGCCTATGCGGCGCTCGCCGCACGGCACGGGATGATGAAAGTCGGCGACTTCACCTTTGCCTCGCAAGGCGCAGAGCTGATTCGAAGCGCATGGCGCATGCTTGAGGGCGATCCGGAAAGGATGCGTACGACGCTGATCCATGAGGCTGACGGCTATTCCTGGGAAAAGGTCGCCGAGCGTTATATCCGGCTCTACCGGCAGGTTCTCGTCCAGAAGGCCTGAATGATCAGCATGGTCGCGACCGCTATGGCGGCCATGGAACGATCCGGGGTGATGGCAGGCGCCAGATCGCCTTGCACCATCCACTTCAGCTCCGATGTCATCTTATGGATGGAGATCGCGCCATGACCGGCGATCTTTCCCCCGGCTGGCGATCATATTTGCAGTAATGAATTTCAACTTCACCGGTGATGATTCGCGCCATGAACTCGACGCAAGATTGTGGCTTTTAGTCCTTTTGGCGATTGCATGGTTTGAAGGACCTGATAACGTGCAGACGACACGCGCCTCGCACCGCGCTTCCCCCCAAAGAAAAGACGAAAATGCCCAATTCCGCCCTGTCGCGCCAAGTCGAATCACCGAGGAAACTCAACCCTCGACCCACCTTGTCTCGCGAGGCATGGCTGAATGCTGCCGTCGATGTGCTGGAGCGGCACGGCATCGCCAATGTCAAGATCGACCGGCTGTCGAAACAACTTAAGGTTACGCGCGGCAGCTTTTATTTCCATTTCCAAGGCTTGAACGACCTGCTTGCAAGCATGGTGTATGAGTGGCGGACACGCAACTGCCAACCGTTCCAGCGCCTCGTCATTTCCGAGATCACGGATGGGCTTGCCTTTTTCGACACGGTGGCCGGCATCTGGGTCAAGGAAGATCCGTTCAGCCCGAAGCTCGACCTCGCCATCCGCGACTGGTCGCGGAGCAACCCGGCACTGGCGCGCGAAGTGACCGCGATCGACGACTTGCGCATAGGTCTCTTGAAGCGCTCGTTCCTCGCCATGGGCTATAGCGAGGACGAGAGCACGGTCAGGGCGCGCATCACTTATTTCCATCAGATCGGCTATTACGCTTTGTCGTTCAAGGAGAAGCTCACCGACCGTTTGCGCCTTCAACCGCTTTACGGCGAAGTTCTCGTCGGGCCCTTGGCGAAAAAGCCGGACTAAGAGCCATGCATGCGGATGATCGCCGATGCCGAATTGCGTCTTTAAATCCAGGCACTTGAGCGGATCGGCAGATCATTGCGCGAGACTTAACGCCCCTTTAAACCGCCACATTTAAAGTTCATCGCGTCGTAACATCCAGGCGGAACAGGCGGAAATATAGGCGGCATGGCGGGAAAACCAAGGTCCGGAGGCAGAATCGAGCCCTCTTTCGAGGGTGGCGGCAAACGCAGCCGCAATGACGATCTGCGTGCCGATCCGCGTGACCGGACGGGAAGCCGCAGCAAAAAATCTACTCCGTCACGCTCCAAATCCTCGTCCAGCCGCACACGATCCGGCGGCATCGTCGGCTTCCTCCGCCGCTCGGTCTACTGGATGCTGGTGCTCTGCCTGTGGGGCACCATGGCCGTGGCCGGCGTGGTCATCTATTACGGTGCGAAAATGCCGAGCGCCGAGACCTGGGCCATGCCGAAGCGGCCGCCCAATATCAAGATCGTCGACGTCAACGGCGAACTGCTCGCCAATCGCGGCTCGACCGGCGGCGAGGCAATCCCGCTCGACGCCATGTCGCCCTTTATCCCCGAGGCGGTGATTTCCATCGAGGATCGGCGTTTTTATTCGCATTGGGGTGTCGACCCGATCGGCCTGACACGCGCCATCGTCACCAATATCACGTCTGGACGCGCCGTGCAGGGCGGTTCGACGCTGACCCAGCAGCTTGCCAAGAACATGTTCCTGACGCCCGACCGGACGCTGGAGCGCAAGGTACAGGAAGTGCTGCTCGCCTTCTGGCTGGAAAGCAAATATTCCAAGGACCAGATTCTGGCGATGTACCTGAACCGGGTGTTCTTCGGTGCCAATTCCTATGGCGTCGAAGCGGCCTCGCGGCGCTATTTCAACAAATCGGCGCGTGACCTCAACCTTACGGAAGCAGCAATCCTCGCCGGCCTGCTTAAGGCGCCCTCTGCTTTGTCGCCGGCGAAGAACCCGGAAGGCGCCATGGCCCGCGCCAAGCTGGTGCTCGCCGCCATGGAGCAGGAAGGCTTCATCACCCACGACGAAGAGCAGGCGGCGATCGAAAACAAGCCGCAGAAAGCCAAGAGCTTCTGGACCGGGGCCGAGCACTATGCCGCCGATATGGTGATGGACCAGCTGCCCAGCCTGGTCGGCGACGTCAAGGAAGATGTCGTGGTCGAGACCACGATCGATCGAGGCCTTGAGAAGGACGCCGAGAAAGCCATCCAGGCGACGCTCGACAAGGAAGGCAAGAAGCTCAACGCCTCGCAGGCCGCCCTTGTTTCGATCGACGGCACTGGCTCCATCCGCGCGCTGGTCGGCGGCCGCGACTATGCCCAGAGCCAGTTCAACCGCGCCTTCAAGGCCAAGCGGCAGCCGGGCTCGGCCTTCAAGCCCTTCGTCTATGTCACGGCGCTGGAACGCGGCCTGACGCCGGCATCGGTTCTGGTCGACGGCCCGGTGAGGATCGGCAACTGGACGCCGGAGAATTTCGACAACAAATATCGCGGCTCGGTGACGCTCGCCAATGCGCTGGCGCAATCGCTCAACACGATCGCGGCGCAACTGGTCGCCCAGGTCGGCGCGAAAAATGTCGCCAAGACCGCGCACCGCATGGGCATCGACTCTGACCTGCAGGAGAATGCATCGATCGCGCTCGGCACGTCGGAAGTGTCGCTGGTCGAGCTGACCTCGGCCTATGCACCGTTCATGAATGGCGGCTACAAGGCCAATCCACACATCATCAAGCGCATCACCACCATGTCCGGCAAGGTGCTCTACGAGAATACCGACGACCGGCCACCGAAGGTGCTTTCGCCTGTCATCGCCGCCGAGATGAACCAGATGATGTCGGGCGTGATTCGATATGGGACCGGCAAGAATGCCAAGCTTCCGGGCTGGCAGGTGGCCGGAAAGTCGGGCACGACGCAATCGTTCCGCGATGCACTGTTCGTCGGCTTCACCGCCAACCTGACCACCGGCGTCTGGTTCGGCAACGACGACGGCACATCGATGAAGAAGGTCACGGGCGGCGGGCTGCCGGCCAAGGCCTGGAGCCAGTTCATGATCGCGGCCCACAAGGGCCTGACGCCGGCGCCCCTGCCCGGCCTCAACGCCAACGACGTCGATCCGGGCCTTGTCGCGAATGCGCCCGAAGCCGGCAAAGACAAAGGCCATGACAACCTGTTCGATATGATCAGTCATGTGCTCGGCAATGATGATGCCAAGGCAACACCCGCCATGCAGACCAATGACGGCAAGACCGTGCGGCCGCCGGCTGATGTGACCGACAAGCAGGCTTCCCAGCCGGACAAGAAACAGGACGGCCTGCCGACACAGCAAATCGACGACGTCATCCGCAAGGCGGACCAGACCCAGGATCCGGGTCTGATGCCGCCGGTGGATGTCGGTCAGACGACCGCCACACCGAAGCGCAGCAAGGCCAATTCTACCCTGCTCGACGTTATCATGCAGTAATGTATGTGCCGGCTGGGCAGCCCTGCGCAGCGCAAGCCGGCAAAAGGTGCTGTAATATGCGGAATTGCCAACAGAATTCTTGTCGCGAAGACTGACTTTTGCGTGATTTCACCCATAGAAACGCCTTGCAGAGGCAAATTTGCCTCCTTATATACCCGCCATGAACACGAGCGCATGCAGCTCGCACAATCGCAATGAACCCATCCATCGGGGGTTGCGCGGGAATGCCGGATATCGGGTCCCTGCAGCCTGCTAAAAGGAGAGAAGTAAAAATGGCAAAAGTTATCGGTATCGACCTCGGAACCACCAATTCCTGCGTTGCCATCATGGACGGCAAGGACGCCAAGGTGATCGAAAACTCCGAGGGCGCCCGCACGACGCCGTCGATGGTCGCTTTCACGGAAGACAGCGAACGCCTCGTCGGCCAGCCGGCCAAGCGCCAGGCGGTGACCAACCCGGAAAACACAGTCTTCGCCGTCAAGCGCCTGATCGGCCGCCGCAACGATGATCCGACCGTCGAAAAAGACAAGGGCCTCGTTCCCTACAAGATCATCAAGGCCACCAACGGCGACGCCTGGGTCGAATCCCGCGGCACCGGCTATTCTCCCTCGCAGATCTCGGCGATGATCCTTCAGAAGATGAAGGAAACCGCGGAAGCCTATCTCGGCGAGAAGGTCGAAAAGGCCGTCATCACCGTTCCGGCCTATTTCAACGACGCCCAGCGCCAGGCCACCAAGGATGCCGGCAAGATCGCCGGCCTTGAAGTGCTGCGCATCATCAACGAGCCGACTGCCGCAGCCCTTGCCTATGGCCTCGACAAGCGGGAAGGCAAGACGATCGCTGTCTACGACTTGGGCGGTGGCACGTTCGATATCTCGGTTCTCGAAATCGGCGACGGCGTCTTCGAAGTGAAGTCCACCAATGGCGACACTTTCCTCGGCGGTGAAGACTTCGACATGCGCCTGGTCGAATATCTTGCTGCCGAATTCAAGAAGGAACAGGGCATCGAGCTCAAGAATGACAAGCTCGCTTTGCAGCGCCTGAAGGAAGCTGCCGAAAAGGCCAAGATCGAGCTCTCGTCCTCGCAGCAGACCGAAATCAACCTGCCGTTCATCACGGCGGACGCGACCGGTCCGAAGCACCTGACGATGAAGCTGACTCGCGCCAAGTTCGAAAGCCTGGTCGACGATCTCGTCCAGCGCACGGTCGCACCTTGCAAGGCCGCGCTCAAGGATGCCGGCGTCACTGCCGCCGAGATCGACGAAGTGGTCCTGGTCGGCGGCATGAGCCGCATGCCGAAGGTGCAGGAAGTCGTCAAGCAGCTGTTCGGCAAGGAGCCGCACAAGGGTGTCAACCCGGATGAAGTGGTCGCCATGGGCGCCGCCATCCAGGCCGGCGTTCTGCAGGGCGACGTCAAGGACGTGCTGCTGCTCGACGTGACCCCGCTGTCGCTCGGCATCGAAACGCTCGGTGGCGTCTTCACCCGCCTGATCGACCGCAACACGACGATCCCGACGAAGAAGAGCCAGGTGTTCTCGACTGCCGAAGACGCCCAGCAGGCCGTGACCATCCGCGTCGCCCAGGGCGAGCGCGAAATGGCCTCCGACAACAAGCTGCTCGGCCAGTTCGACCTGGTCGGCATCCCGCCGGCGCCGCGCGGCGTGCCGCAGATCGAAGTCACCTTCGACATCGACGCCAACGGCATCGTCAACGTTTCGGCCAAGGACAAGGGCACCGGCAAGGAGCACCAGATTCGCATCCAGGCCTCCGGTGGTCTCTCCGACGCCGACATCGAAAAGATGGTCAAGGATGCCGAAGCCAATGCCGAAGGCGACAAGAAGCGCCGCGAGGGTGTCGAAGCCCGCAACACCGCCGAAAGCCTGATCCACTCGACCGAGAAGTCGCTCAAGGATTACGGCGACAAGGTCGGCCAGGCTGACCGCGACGCCATCACCGGTGCGCTCGAAAACCTGAAGTCGGCCATTGCCGGCGCGGATATCGATGCCGACGACGTCAAGGCCAAGACCCAGACGCTTCTCGAAGTCTCGATGAAGCTCGGCCAGGCCATGTACGAAGCCCAGCAGGCCGAAGGCGGCGCTGCCGGCGGCCAGGARGCCGACGACGGTGTCGTCGACGCAGACTACGAAGACATCAGCGACGACAAGAAAAAGTCGGCCTGATTCACGCGAACCCGAAAGGCCTGCAAGGAAGCCCCTTGCAGGCCTCTTCGAATCTGCCATTCTCCGATCTCGGCGCGGGGGAAACGGAATGGCTTTCCAGTCGAGTGGATGTGATACGCGTTCGCGTATGGTTTTTTGAATATGGCCAAAGCTGATTTTTATGAAACGCTCGGCGTGAGCAAGACGGCGGACGAAAAGGAGCTCAAGGGCGCCTTCCGCAAGCTCGCGATGCAGTGGCACCCCGACAAAAACCCGGGCGATGCCGCCGCCGAAAGGAAATTCAAGGAAATCAACGAGGCTTACGAGATGCTCAAGGACCCGCAAAAGCGGGCTGCCTATGACCGTTTCGGCCACGCCGCCTTCGAACAGGGCGGCCCAGGAGGTCCCGGCGCCGGCTTCTCGGGCGCGGGCGGCTTTTCAGACATTTTCGAGGACATTTTCGGCGAGATGATGGGTGGCCGCCGTCGCGGCGGTGGCGGCTCTCAAGGTCGCGAGCGCGGCGAAGACCTACGCTACAATATGGAAATCACCCTCGAGGAAGCTTTTTCGGGCAAGATCGCACAGATCCGCGTCCCCTCCTCGATCACCTGCGATGTCTGCAGCGGCTCCGGCGCCAAGCCCGGCACGAAGCCGACCTCCTGCCCGACCTGCCACGGCTCGGGCCGCGTGCGCGCGACGCAGGGCTTCTTCTCGATCGAACGCACCTGCCCCACCTGTCAGGGCCGCGGCCAGACGATCTCCGACCCCTGCGGCAAGTGCCACGGCCAGGGCCGCGTCACCGAGGAACGGTCGCTGCAGGTCAATATACCCGAGGGCATCGAAGACGGCACACGCATCCGCCTGCAGAGCGAAGGCGAAGCCGGCTTGCGCGGCGGCCCATCCGGCGACCTCTACATCTTCATGTCGGTCAGGCCGCATTCCTTCTACAAGCGTGACGGCGCTGATCTCTATTGCACCGTGACGATCCCCATGGTGACGGCGGCTCTGGGCGGCAAGTTCGAGATTTCGACGCTTGACGGCACGAAGTCACGCGTCACCGTGCCGGAGGGCACGCCAACCGGCAAGCAGTTCCGCCTCAAGGGCAAGGGCATGCCGGTGCTGCGCTCGCACCAGACCGGCGATCTCTATGTGCAGATCGTTGTCGAGACGCCGCAGAAGCTGACCAAGCGCCAGCGCGAACTCTTGGAAGAATTCCAGAAGATTTCATCGAAGGAGAACAATCCAGATTCCACAGGCTTCTTCGCCAAGATGAAGGATTTCTTCGATACCTTGAGCGACTGATCGGCGCGGCCGTTTTCGAATTCGGCGAAGAGTTTTGCAGCGAGACAGCTCTCATGACTGTCTCGCTGTTTCATTGTGGAACTCCCGCTTTCGCCAGAAAATGACGGAAATGTTCCACGTCTTCATGTCGTCGATACGGCGCCTGCTGTGGACTGGTCCAATGGGAAATCGTCACTCTCGAATCGATCTCTCGCGCCGTGTCGAGGGTTTGCCTGGCGTCGTTGACCTGATCCAAAGCCGCATAGCTTGCGGCAAGGTAGAGTCGAGCGAGAGCCGTTTCCAGCGACGGAAGAGCCTCAAACGTCGCAACGGCCTTTTCATAGAGCCGGGCGTCAAAATAGATTGCCCCCAGCTGGAGGCTGTACCATGAAGGGTAGTGAGGGTTTAGCCGAATAGCGCGTAAAGCAAGCTCTATGGCATCCTTGGCACGACCAGCGTAACTCAAACACCAAGCCATGTCGCTGAGCACATCGGCATCGTTTGGATTGAGCGCGATGGCATGTTCGAATTCAGTGATTGCACGATCATGCTGTCGCTGATTGACGTAGCAACCAGCCCGCGCCCAGTGTCCCCAAGGCTCATCATCATCGGAAACGACTGCTCGATTCGCAAATTCCCAGGCGAGCTCCCATGAACGCTCTTCCGAGCTACTCCAGCCATACAAGACATCGATGATGTGGGTCCATGCAAGCTTTGCCAGTGCTTTGGCATATTGCGGGTCGAGTTGTATCGTCTCGAGGAAGAGCTCCCTCGCATGAACAACACTTTCCCTTGTAAACAAATCGAAGCTCTGCATTCCCAGTAGAAAACGGTCGAACGCCTGGAAACTTCGGACGCCCGCGCGATCGGGCCTGCCCTCCCAGGCCTTGGAGATGCGCCCGCCATAACCCGAAGCGAGAGTGCCAACGATCGTCTCAGCAATTTCATCCTGAACGGCAAAAATGTCTTCGACTTGGCGGTCGTATCGGCCGGCCCACAGATGCTTGCCCGTAGCAGCTTCAATGAGCTGCGCAGTGACGCGGACACGGTCTGCGGTTCGTTGCACACTGCCTTCCAGAATGTACCGGGCGCCCAGTTGCAAACCAATCTTGTCGATGCTGATCGCCTTGCCGCGGTAGGCGAAGGTGGAATTTCGAGCAATGATTGATAGATCTCGGAAGCGAGACAAGTTGGTGATGATATTCTCTGTGATACCATCGGCGAAATATTGTTGCCCCGGCACCTCGCTCATATTATCGAAAGGCAAAACCGCAACCACGGGCTTTTCATGGAACGGGGCTGCTTTATTGGAGCCGCTGTTCCGATCGATCGAATAGGTGCGGTAGGCAGCAACGGGACGCACGATATTCTTGAGCGATATTTCGCCGAGATCTTCAAATTCGGCTGTCACGCTTGCGTCGAGTTCTCTGATCACGCTCTCCGAAACGCAGATGCCGCCGGCTGGTGAGAGCGGCTCCAGGCGTGCAGCAATGTTCACGCCCTCGCCATAGATGTCGCCGTCCTCCTCAAGCACGTCGCCGACGTTGATCCCAATTCGAAGAACGATCTGTATTCCCGACACAAGAGCTGCATTGGCTTCCGTCATCCGCTTCTGCAGTTCCAGCGCGCTTTCCACCGCTTCGGTGGCATTTGGGAATTCCACGAGGGCGCCATCCCCCATATACTTGACGATGAGCCCGCGGTATTTTTGCAGGACCGGCTCCAGCACATTCTCCCGCCGGCTTCGCCAGGTATTTAATGTATCGACCTCGTTTTCTCCCACAAGTCTCGAATATCCGACAATGTCGATCACCATGATCGCGGCAAGCCGGCGCTTTGCGGGATATTCGCTCACCACGCGTGATCCTCAAGAGGCCCTCGGTGAGAAAGAGATTATCGAATATCATCTCATGTGAACAGGCAGGTGGATCGTGAATTCTTCCTTGCTTCCGCAGGGCAAAGCGGAAGCTGAATCGGCGAAGTTGCGCGCCGCCAAGCAGGTGAAGACAGCAATACTCTGCGCAGCGGCCGACGCGATACTTTCCTACCCGCTAACGCAAGAGCGTGGGATAAGGAAGTCCAGGTGGAGCTTCACCTCAACCACCGGAATGCGGGTCGATGCTATAGGGATGCACGGTATAGCCAGGACCGATGGCGTCTTTCACGCGCCCAAGCCAGGCCTCGAACGCCGGATAATCCGTGGAAGCGACGCCGCAATCGGCGACCAAGTGACTGTAGGCATAGACCGCGAGGTCAGCGATCGAAAATTCCATTCCAACCAGAAACGGCACTGCTTTCAAGCTGCGTTCCAAAGCTCCGAGAGCACGGGCGATGGCCTCGCGCTTACCCGCGACCATTGCCTGGTTGCGCTCAAGTCGTCCGGTCAAGGTCCAGAACCGCAGCGAACCGATTGTCGGCTCGACGTGATATTGTTCGAAGAACAGCCATTGCATGACTTTGGCGTTGAGATAGCGGTCCTCCGGCAGGAAGCGCGTCCCCTCGGCCAGATAGACAAGGATCGCGTTTGACTCCGCGATCGTGCGCCCATCCTCAAGACCAAGTGCGGGAACTGCGCCGGCCGGGTTGATATCCAGAAACGCTTCGGTCCGGCTTTCGCCTTCGAAGATCGATATCGGCCGGCTGTCATGGGGGATGCCGAGCAGCCCAAGCAAAACCCGTGCCTTCCAGCCATTCTGGGATGGCAGCTAATCATAGAGCGTGAGCATGAAGATCCTTTCGCGGTGACGGGATGAAGTTCACATAAAGCTTGGGCACCCGCCACCCGATTCCTGTACCGACCCCAGAGATTACAGCGCCGTTTCTTCATCGTTTCTTGAGGATGATTCGCATCGAAACGCGACAGACTTACTCTCAGCCGCTCGATTTTAGGTTTCCATAATATCTCGCCGATAGCGTCGGACCATCTGTGAGCAGAAGGTTTTGCCGTGCGCGAACACTACAGAAGATTCAGGGCCGAGATATTGCAGCGGGGAATCCCCCGCTCGCGCCGCACATTCATGCCGGGCGCCCCGGTCGAGGTTGCCGGATATCTTTCCATGACCGCAGGTGTTGGTGAGTCAGCGCGGCTCAATGCCGATGCCTTGGCTCGAGCGGGTATTCCTGTCCGTCTCGCCGATCTCAGCACGCATCTGGACGAGAAGCGCGATGTCGAGTGGAGGATGCCTGCATTGAGCAGCGAAGCACCCGGACAGCGCATCCTGCATCTCAATCCGCCAATGTTGCCGCGCGGCATCCTGAAACTCGGGCTGGGCGCCTTCCTGCGCGCCTACAATATCGGCTACTGGGCCTGGGAACTCGAAGTCATCCCCTCCGAATGGCGACATGCCTTGCGGTATATGAACGCCGTCTTCGTGCCGTCGGAATTCACCCGCAGCGCGATTGCCGGCCACACGGCCCTGCCCGTCATCACCGTGCCGCATCCGGTCGCAGAGCGCCAGGCGGCGTCCGGTATTCGGGCGCAGTTCGGCATTCCGGCCGACGCCTTTCTGGTCAGCAGCATTTTCAGCGCCGGCTCGTCGATCAACCGCAAGAATCCGGAAGCGGTGCTCAAGGCTTTCGCGCAGTTCGCCGCAAAGCGGCCGGATGCGCATCTCCTCATGAAGGCAAGCGGCAATCCGGCCGGCGACGAGCGGCTGCGCGCCGTGCTCGAGGCCGCAGCCAGGATCGGCAATGTCCGCATCGTCACCGAAAATTTACCAAGCTCGGTGATCGCGGGCATTATCGGCCAGTCCGATGTCTATATCTCGCTGCATCGCTCGGAAGGTTTCGGACTGACCGTCGCTGAGGCCATTCTCGCCGGAACACCCGTGGTGTCGACCGGCTGGTCCGGCACKGTGGATTTCTGCGATCCCGAGAATACGTGGAACACGTCTTACAYGCTCATCCCGGTGGTCGATACGCATCCGGAATTCGTCAAGCTCGCCGGTGCCCGCTGGGCCGATCCGAACGCCGAGCATGCAGCCCAGCAGCTCGCCGAGATCGCCCGCGATGCGGAAGCAGCCAAATGGCGGACCGGGCGGGCACGGGATTTTCTCCGCCGCTACCTGGCGGAACGGACCTACGAGAAGGCCCTGCAGCAACTTGCCGCGTGAAACGGCACACAGGCTAAATTTAACAATTGCCAAGTACCGGTTTGTTCAAACCAATTTTGGCAAGATGCATGGATGGAACCGATAATGTCGAACGGCATCATTGCGAACTCGATCGTCAACGCGCTGGCGGGCTTCATGCTGCTGATCACCGGCTTTGCCTCGGCGATCATAACCGCGCGCCTGCTCGGTCCGGAGGCCAACGGCATCATCGCCTTTTCGCTATGGCTGGTCGTGTCAGGTGCTTCGATTGCCGAACTCGGCTCTTCCATCATGCTGCTCAAGATGATGCCGCAGCTCAAAGCGGAAGGCTATAACGAGCACCGCCGTCGCGGCTTTGCCGCCATCCTGATCACGCCGACGCTGTTTGCCGTGCTCGCGCTGCTCGCTATCTATGCCGTCTTTTTCCTCACCTCGGAACGGTTTCATTGGTCGGGTGCCACGGCACCCTCCGTGGCGCTGGTGACCGGCATACTTTTCGTCATCCAAGCGATCGGTTCGTTTTCTAAATTCTACCTGATCGGCGAAAAACGGCTCGGCAGTTTCTTCAAGCTCACTGTCGTCGTTTCGCTGTTCCAGATCGGCGGCGTGCTGTTCGGTTCGCTCTATCACGGCGTCGAGGGCGCCCTGATCGGCTATGCCGCCGGCCAGGTCGTGCTTTTCGTGGCCACGCTGCCGATCATCTTCGCGGCACGCGATGCTTGCGACGTGCCACGCAACTATCTCACCTCGTCGTCACTGTTCATCTCGCTGCAGTTCATCGTCGAAGCGATCTTCCTCAACCGGCTCGAGCTGCTGTTTCTGCAGCAATTCTGGTCGGTGAAGATGGTCGGCTTCTACGCCGCGGGCCTGTCGATCTCCAACATGGCGCTGCAGGTGCCGATCCAGCTGACCGGCAGTCTGCTGCCCTACTATTCGGAACGTCGCCACGAGGCCGGCGGCACAGGGCTGTCGCCCTCGGTCATTGCCGGCGTCACCCGCAGCCTTTCCTATATCACCCTGCCGATGAGCATCGGACTGGCGGCCATCGCCCAGGAACTTGTCGTCACCGTATTCGGCTCGGCTTTCCGCGAGGCGGGAACGACGGTGGCGCTCCTGGCGCTCGCCTCGCCTGGTGCTGCCTTCATGCAGACGCTCAGCCTCTATCTGCTCTCGCAGGATCGTGCCAAGGAAAGGCTGGTCATCAGCCTCGTCGCAGGCACGCTTCTGGTCGCCGGCTGCCTGGGAACCGTGCCATTCCTTGCGGGCGAGGGCGCGGCTGCCGTTCGTGTCGTCGTCTTTATCGTCATGTGCATGCTGATGATCCGTTTTCTCAAATTCGGCAGCGAACTTCATCCGCTCTATTTCAGCCTGTTCAAGGTCGGGCTCGCTTCGGCAGCCTGCGGCGCTGCTGCTTTCGCCGTCCTCCAGGTCCACGGCGGGCCGATCGGCCTGGTGCTTGCGATCATTGCCGGAGCGATCGTCTACATTCCGGCGCTCAGGCTCTTCCGGGCCGTGCCGGAGGAGGACGCGGAACTTATCCGCCGCAGCACCGCCCGGCTTGGCCGGCTGCGGCGCGTGGCCGAACGGATCATCGATTTCGTTTCGCCACGCCGGCCGGAGCCAGCGCCCCAGAACCCCATGCGCCGTGCGCCGGGTGTGAACGCCACGGTCGAAGGCGCCGGCCGCGCCGCGGCACTTCCCATCTTTTTCTCCGGCACGATAGGTCATTTCATGCCGGAGGATTCCGCGGCTCGCCGGGATGCCGCCGTGCTGCTGCTCAGCCCCTGGGGCTATGACGAGATGTGCCTGAGGAAATCCTATCGCATCCTTGCCGAACGGCTCGCTGCCGCCGGTATTCCGAGCCTGCGCTTCGACTATCCCGGCACCGGCGATGCGATCGACGGAACCGACTTTTCCGCCGGCCTCGCCGTCTGGGAAGCGTCAGCACGCGACGCCGCAGCAAGGCTCAAGGAGCTCGCACATACCGATCGCATCATCCTGGTCGGCCAGGGCATAGGGGCTACGATCGCGCACCGGATCGCCGGGGATATCGAAGGCGTGACCGCCGTCGGCATGCTGGCGCCGGTGCTGAACGGCCGCAGCTATCTGCGCGAAGTGGGTTTCAGGGCCCGTTTCATCTACGAGGATCTCGGTCTCAAGGACAGCCACCGCGAGGTCGAAGGTGTGTCCGTCGCCGGCCTGCGCATGCCGGACGAGATCGCTGTGGATATTCGCAAGATCGCCATCACCGCAGATGAACCACATGCGCCGCATTACCTGGTTATCGAGCGGCCGGTGAAGATGAACGACACCGGTTTCACCGATGCGCTGCGAGCGGCCGGCGTCGATGCGCGGCAACAGGAATATGTCGGCTATGACGGGCTAATGACCATGCCGCTGACGGCGCTTGAACCAATGTGGGTCATCGAGAGCCTCGTCGACTGGGCCGGATCGCTGGCTCCCACTGACAAAAGCGGCAAGGCTTCGGAGCGCACCCTGCCCGATCAGACCATGGCCGGTTCCGGCTATGTCGAACACGCCGTCCGCTTCGGCGCCCACAACAATCTCACCGGTATCGTCAGCCTGCCGGACGGCGGCCGGCCGGGCGGGGCCTCGGTGCTGTTGCTGCCGACGGCCTATGACCGGCGTTCTGGCTGGGGTGGCACGACGGTCAATATCGCCCGCGATCTGGCACGCCGCGGCATTGCCTCGCTGCGCTTCGATTCCGCCAATGTTGCCGACAGTCCGCCATCGCCAGAAGCGCCGGAGCGCGTGCTCTATTCCTATACCCAGAGCCGGGATGCCACCGCCGCACTCGACGTGCTCGAATCCTTCCGACCCGGCCCGTTGATGGTGGCCGGGCGCTGCAGCGGCGGTTATGTCGCCTTCCGCAGCGGCCTGCGCGACAAGCGCGTGTCGGCCATCGTCGCCGTCAACCCGTTCGTCTTCTACTGGGACCCGGCGGTGAAGGTGCCTGAGGACATCAGCGTCGTGCCGCGCAGCCTCAACGACTACGGCACGCGTTTCACCCGGCTGGAGACGCTGAAGCGGCTTGTCAACGGCGAGGTCCATGTGCGCGCCGCGATCCGCAACATGACGGTCGCGATGTGGCGGCGTCTTTCTTTCCGCGCAGCACCCCTGCTCATGTATCTTCCGGGTCGGCATGTCGTCGCCAGGGAAGTGAAGCGCTCGTTTGCTGCCTATGAGCATGATCAGGTTCCGATCACGGTCATGTATAGTGAAGCCGATGTCGGTCTTGAACATCTCTATTTCCACTTCGGTGCCAATGGCCGCAAGCTCAGCCGCTACAAGAACGTCCAGCTGATCTTCATGCCCGAGACCGATCACAACCTGACGCCGCCGGCGGCCCGGCAACGCCTGTTCGACGAGATCTTCAGACTGGCGAGCCGTCCGCCCCGATCAGAGCAGCACGGCGATGCGCCCCAGCATCAGAACGAGGAACGCGTCAGCGTGCAGGCGACGTAACAGGTTGCGTTTCTTGACGTCCCGCCAGAGTCGACTACGGTCATGTTCGGTCGGCTCTGGCGATTCCCTCGCTCAGCGAAATGACAGGGACGACCATTGTCGTAACAAGGCGGACTTCCCCGCCCCTTTCAGTCCCCGAGACCGACGGAGTTCCCGATGGGCCCGCCCGTGGATGCCGTACAGGCGTCCGAGCATTTTTCTGCGTCCGCCGACATCGTCATCATCGGCGGCGGCGTCATCGGCGTCAGCGCGGCACTCTTCCTCGCCCGCCAGGGCGTGTCGGTGGTTCTCTGCGAGAAGGGTCACATTGCCAGCGAGCAATCGAGCCGCAATTGGGGCTGGGTGCGGCGCATGGGCCGCGATCCGCGCGAATTGCCGCTGATCGTCAAGGCGATGGATATCTGGGACGGCATGCAGCAGTTGGTGGGCGAGGATGTCGGCTTTCGACGCACCGGCATCGCCTATCTCTGCAAGGATGACAGAGATGTCGCCCATGAGGAAGAATGGCTAAGGTCCGCCGGCGAATATGCCCTGGACAGCCGGATAATCCGCGGAGTGGAGCTCGCGGCTGTGCAGCCGGGAGCGGTGAAGGCCTATCATGCCGCTCTCTACACGAAGAGCGATGGTCGCGCCGAACCGCAGAAAGCGGTTCCGGCCATGGCACGGGCCACCATTCGGGCGGGCGCTACGCTCCTGCAGAACTGCGCTGTGCGCGGTATCGAGACGGCAGCCGGCCGGATCGCCGGCGTGGTCACGGAGCGCGGCTCGATCAAGGCCGGAACGGTGATCATCGCCGGCGGCGCCTGGTCGAGCGCACTCTGCAGGCCGCTCGGTGTGCGCCTGCCGCAATTGCGCGTACGATCATCGGTGCTGCGGACCGGCCCCGTCGGGGGCGGACCGGAAGGTGCTGCCTGGGCCGGTTCCTTCGCCTATCGCAAGCGGCTGGACGGCGGCTATACGATTGCCGAGGGTTCGAGCACCCGCCACGAGATCGTGCCGGACAGCTTTCGCTACCTCTTCGATTTCATGCCGATGATCGCCCGGGAATGGCGCAGTCTCAGTCTGCGGCCAGGCGGCGATTTCTTTCAACAGCTCACCGCCGCGGATGATATCTTCGAGAAAAACCGCGTGCTCGATCCGCCGCCGGACAATGCCTGGCTCGACCGCGCCCGCGCAGCGATGGAAGCCGTCTTCCCCATGCTCAAGGGCGTTCCGACCGTGCAAAGCTGGGCCGGCTATATCGACGCGACCCCGGACGCCGTGCCGGTGATCGCGCCGGTGCAATCGCTGCCCGGGCTGATCATCGCCACCGGCTTTTCCGGGCATGGATTTGGCATCGGGCCTGGCGCGGGCCACCTTGCGGCGGATATCGCAATGGGCAGGACGCCGATCGTCGATCCGTCGCCGTTTCGCTATGAGCGATTTATCGACGGGACAAAGTCCCGGCCTTTGACGGGCGTCTGATCAGAGATCGAAGACGCTGCCTGAAATCACCTCGCCATTGACCTTGATCTCCGCGGCGCCATGATCGCCGCGCTTGACCTCGATCCTGAAATCCTTCCCGTCCTGCTTCAGCACGGCGCTATAGCCCGGCCAGGCCGACGGTAGCGAGGGTTCGACCCTGATCTTATCGCCCTCGCGACGGATGCCGAGGATCGCCTCGACAGCCATGCGATAGAGCCAGCCGGCCGAGCCGGTATACCATGTCCAGCCGCCGCGCCCGGTGCGGCTTCCCTCGCCATAGATATCCGCCGCTACGACATAGGGTTCGACGCGATAAAGATCAGCCGCTTGCCGGCTCTTGGAATGGTTGATCGGCATCAGCATCGAGAATGCCCTATAGGCATCGTCGGCGCGGCCCATGCGGGCAAAGGCGTAGGCGGCCCAGATCGCCGCATGCGTATATTGCCCGCCATTTTCGCGCACGCCCGGCGGATAGGACCTGATATAGCCAGGTTGCTTGTCGGAATGTTCGAAGGGCGGTGTGAACAGACGGATGATCTTCGCATTGCCATCCATCAGCAGGCTTTCGACACTGTCCATCGCCTGATTGGCGCGCGCATGGTCGCCAGCGCCGGAGATGACGCTCCAGGACTGGGCGATCGAATCGATACGGCATTCGTCGCTGATCGCAGAGCCGAGCGGCGAACCGTCGTCGAAATAGCCGCGCCGGTACCAGGCGCCATCCCAGGCATTCTCCTCGATTGCCTTCTTGAGCTGGTCGCAATGCGCCTGCCAGGCCGCGACGTGCTGATGGTCGCCGCGGTCCTTGGCGACCGGGATCATACGCGAAAGCGCATTGTGCAGGAACCAGCCAAGCCAGGTGCTCTCGCCTTTGCCTTCAATGCCGACGTGGTTCATGCCGTCGTTCCAATCGCCGCCGAGGATCAGCGGCAGGCCGTTTGCGCCCGTCCGCTTGATCGCCAGATCGAGCGCGCGGCAGCAATGCTCGTAGAGGCTCGCTCTACTCTCGGAAATCTCCGGGGTGAAGAAGGACTCATGCTTTTCGCCGAGTTGCTCGCCCTTCAGGAAGGGAATCTCCTCATCGAGGATGGCGCGGTCACCGGTCGTCTGGACATAAAGGGCGGTGCCATAGCCCAGCCAGGCGACGTCGTCCGAGATCAGGGTGCGGACGCCGGCGCCGGTCTTCGGCAGCCACCAGTGCTGCACATCGCCCTCGGGGAACTGGCGACTCGCGGCATTGAGGATTTGCCCACGCGCCAATGACGGGTCCTGCAGCATCAGCGCCAGCGTGTCCTGCAACTGGTCGCGGAAGCCGAAGGCACCGCTTGCCTGATAGAAGGCGCTACGAGCGCGGATACGGCAAGCGAGGTTCTGATAGGGCAGCCAGGTGTTGACCAGCCGGTCGAAGCCTTCATCCGGGGTCTCGACTTGCAGCGTACCGAGGAAGACGTCCCATTGTGCCTCGGTCTTGTTCAATTCCGCCTCGAAGCCATCCTGCATCAGGCGTTGGATCAATGGCGCGGCCAGTTCGGCCTTATCGACATCGCCGAGCAGGAACAGGACCTCGTTTGTCTTGCCGGCTTCGACCACGAGATCGACGGCGATCGCCGCGCAGGGATCGCCCTGACTTTCAAGCGAGTTCGACAACGCCGCGCCCGCAGTCACGGCCTCTGGATTGAAACTGTCGCCAACGGCCCCGAGGAATTCTGCCCGCGCCGCCGTATAGGACGATGGCTTGGTGCTGAGAGCGACGAAAGATGTGCGCTCCGAACTTTCGACGCTGTAGGGATTGGACGCCWTCAAGGCGTTGGCATTGGCATCATACCAGCTCTTGATATAGGGCGCGGTCTTTGCCCGGTTGTTGCCCAGCACCCATTCGACATAGAAGTAAAGACGCAACCTGCGGGACTCGGAGCCCCTATTGGCTATCATTAGCCGACTAATCTTCGCAGGATCTTTTTCGGCGATGATCTGCACGAGTTCGATATCAAGATCCTCGGCGGAGACTTTGAAAGTGCTCCTGCCCGGCCCATGCTGGACCTCGTGCAGCCGGTCGGGCGTCGAG
>NZ_JBFUFK010000045.1:0-67041 GCF_056403475.1 Rhizobium sp. P2_G9
TGGCCGACCCTTGCCCCGCTCTGCGCGCGATGCCATACAAAACCGTAAGGTCGGGACGAACAGGAAGGCCAACCCGTCGAACAAACAGGAAATCCCTAACTCATACCTTGACAGCAAAATCCTCATGTGAGGGGGGAGAAGACTCGCGGAACCGCCTCGGCCCAATTGAGGCACCTACGATGCGGCTGGGTTAATCCCTCCCCACGGGGGTCGCAGTCTTGCGCCCAACATGCGCAGTAGACTCGGCTATGCTATCGAGCGCTACACCGCGAACACGAAGTCGCTCGCATGYAAATCGCCTTCGGCGACGCCCTTCAGCGTCAGGGTATCGTGGCCGGCGGTAATGACGGCGTCCCCGTTCGTGAACGCAATATGATGCTGCATCAGTTCGTCGAAGCTGGTGATGGCCTTCCAGCCGGAAACATCGACGCGGTCATAGTCATGTGTAAAGTCAGTGACCGTGTCATTGCCGTCGCCGGTTGAAAAATGAAACACATCGGTATCGCCGCCGCCGGTGAGGATATCGTTGCCCTTGTGACCATAGAGGTTATCCACTCCGAGCAAGCCCTTGATGACATTGTTACCGGAATTGCCGTGGATGGTGTTGTCGTAGGCGGTGCCAGTTCCCTTGGTGTCATCGGAACCAAGCAGGAACAGTCTTTCCACATTGTCCGAGAGCTTGTAGCTCACGGTCGACTTGACCGTGTCAGTCCCCTGGTCAAAGTCTTCTATGAGCTTCACCTTGGCGCTGTCGGTGATCAGTGTATCGTTGCCTATGGAACCTGCCACACCGCTCATATCGTTGGTAATGACGCCACCACGATTGTCGAACCGGTCATCGCCGGCGCCGAGATCTATATTGCCGGTGATCGTGCCATCGTTGACCACAGTCGTCGTGCCGTCACCGCCGAGCACGGCGTCTTGTGTCGCGGTGATCGTTCCGTGGTTGACCAGGCTCGACGAACCCAGACTGACGGCAAACGTCTTGCCGATGATGGTAGCCCCTTCCGCATTGACGATATGGGTATCTGAAACAACATAGATGGCGGAATCGGCTTTGATGATGTTTTCGTTCGTGAATGTCAGGTGTGTGGCGCCGCTGAAGACGCCATAGCCGGCTGCCGCAATCTTGCTGTCGTTGACGACGGAAATATTGTCGCCGGTAACGGCAATTCCCGCACCGCCGGTTAGTTTGGCGGTTGCCCCGATGTGGATCGTGGTGTCGTCGGATTCACAGAAAACACCCGCTTGATCGCCGTGTACCGCACCGTCGATCTCAATCGTGTTGCCGTCAAAATTCGCGCCGACATGGATTCCATATGTCGTCGACGTGACGGAAAAATCTTTCGTAAACGTCCAATCGTCGGCGGATTTTTTGATTTCATAGGTGCTGGTGAAGTCGGAATCGATGATGTGCTTGGCCATGACAAATGTTTCCTTGAGTTGATTGTTCAGTTGCTGCCGGTCGATGGATCGGCATCGTCTGAACGGCAGACGTTGGCTTCACCACATTGTTGGCGGCAACAGCCGGTTTCCAGGTTTCGGCAGCAGATCCGGCGACAGGTCAATCGGCGCCACCTGGCGTAATCCGCTGGACCTGTGGGATTTTATCGAGCGCTCGTCGCAGGAATATGCCGAAGGCGCGGTGACGAGCGCTACATTGCGAAGGTAAAATCGCCGGCATCGAGGTCGGCTTTGGCAACGCCGTCCAATATCAGGGAATCGTGGCCAGCGGTAATGATGGCGTCGCCGTTCTTGAACGCAATGTGATGCTGCATCAGGTCGTCGAAGCTGGTGATCGCTTTCCAGCGGGAAACGTCGACCTTGTCCAAACCATTTTCAAAGTCGGTGACGGTGTCTTGGCCGTCGTCGATCGAAAAGTGAAACACATCGGCGCCGCCGCCGCCGGTCAGGATGTCATTGCCCTTGTGGCCATAGAGGTTGTCGGCTCCGAGCAATCCCATGATGACATTGTCACCGGAATTGCCGTGAATGACGTTGTCGGCGTCGGTGCCGGTTGCGCGCGTATTGTCGGAGCCGAGCAGGAACAGATTCTCGACGTTTGCAGAGAGCTTGTAGCTCACGGTCGACTTGACCGTGTCGGTTCCCTCGTCGAGGTCTTCGATGAGTTTCACCTTGGCGCTGTCGGTGATCAGCGTGTCGTTGCCATCATTCCCGGTGACGCCGTGCCCGTCATTGGTAATGGTACCGCCGCGGTTGTCAAATCGGTCGTTGCCTGCTCCGAGCATGATGTTGCCGATGATGGTGCCGTCGTTGGTCGCGGTCGTATCGCCGTCTTCGGTAAAATACGCATCCTGTCCCGATGTAATCGTTCCGTGATTGACCATGCTCGTATGCGAGCCGTCAACGTCCGCTATGGCGACTCCATAGGTCGTGCCGGTGATGGTTGCTCCTGCTGAATTGATAACTGTGGAACCCGGACCAAGAACAAGTGCGTCGACGGCCTTGACCGTGTTGTTGTTGGTGAACGTCACGTGGGTCGCGTCATGGGCGAAGACACCATAGGTCGTCGCAGCGAGCTTGCTGTCGTTGACGATCGAGACAGTGTCGCCGGCGACTTCAAGACTGACGGAGCCCGTCAACTTGGCGGTCGATCCAAGGTTGATCGTGGTATTATTCGCTTCACTGAAGACACCCGCGATATCACCGTGCGCTTCGCCATCCATGACGATGGTATTGCCGGTGTACTGACTGCCGATGTCGATGCCGAAATTTTCACCAAACGCGGAAAATGATTTCGCAAAGGTCCAATTGTCGCCGTTCGTCTTGATCTCATACGTGCTGTTGAAGTCGGAATCGATATTGTGCTTAGCCATGACGTATGCCCCTTCGGCCGGATTGTTTTTCTCGCGACCAGGCCAAAGCATTCGGCATGCGCATCGATTGAATGCCAGACGTTCGCAACTGCGAGATTATTCTCGATAGTATGACTATTTGATTCAGACGACCAAGAAACGGTCTGTTGGTCGGACTTCACGGATGGCTCCCAAGCCTGGCTGCTCGCGATGGATGCATCAATGAAATGTAAGCGCGTCGGCGCCACCACGTCGTCAGCGGGGTTCTGCGGCATCTTGGATAGCCCATCCACTCTACTCGCCACCCATCAACCATCCCCCAACGCCCACCGCTCCCCTCTCTCCCCAGAAGGCGGCGCGGCAAGCGCGCCTTCTCTCCGTAGGAGAGACCCCCTTGCCGCCGCTTGCCGCCTCAATGATTTCAATGGGTTACGGCTGCTTGCCGCCCTTGCCGCCTTTGCTTGCCGCTTTTGCCACAAATATCTGATTTCATTGACTAAAGCAGGCGGCAAGCAATTCCTTGCCGCCGCTTGCCGCCACCTTGCCGCCTGCTTGCCGCCCATCAAACGAGATCTCCAATCACTTTCAAACCGGATCTGTTGTTGCTGCTGTCGAAGGTGCTGGAGATGATGATTTCATTGTCCAGCCACGCCTTGAGCAGCCGATCCATGACGCTGGTCTTGACGTTGAAATGCCGGCTGAGCGCCCGCGGCGCATAACGCCCGGTCCGCTGCGACTGAATGGTCATGGAATAGGGATTGCCCTTGTCGAAGGCCGTCTGGATTTCGCGCAGGATCACCTTGCACGTGTTTTTTGACGGCAGATCGTCATGCCGCTCCCCCTCCGCCGCCGTCACCACACAGGAGCCGATCCTGTCGCCATCCTGGTCGTGCCCCAGATCGACCGCTTTCAACTTGAACCTGAACTCCTCGCCGCCCTCGTAATCGCGCTGTTTCGTCACCCTGGCCACGCGCCCCTCGACCTCATCGACCGACACTTCGATCTCGGTATCCGTCGCCGCCCGCAGCGAGGAGTGGCCGCGGGCGCCCTTGGCCACGTCCTTGCCGGTGTGATGGACGATCATCACATGGGCGCCGGTGGCCTGGCGGATCGCATCGACGTTCCTGATGAAGGCGGTCATGTCGGTGGCGGCGTTTTCGTCGCCGCCGGCGATGACGCGCGACAGCGTGTCGATGACGATCAGCGACAGCGGCGCCACCTCCTCCACCTCGCGCGCCAGCCGGATCACATGGGCGGTATCGGCCCGGGGATCGAGCAGGTCGAGCCCGGCGCGGCGCAGCGCCAGGGGCACATCGGTCACCCCCGTCCGGCTGCGCAGTGCCGCGATGCGGTTGGCAATGCCATTGCCGCCCTCGGCCGCCAGATAGAGCACCGCTCCGCCATCCACCCGGCGCTCCCGCCAGCGGGCCGCGGTGGCGATGTGGAAGGCCAGATCGAGCGCAAAGAAGGTCTTGCCGCTGTTGGATGGGCCGTAGATCACCGACATCGCCGCATGATCGAGGAAACCCTTGATGATATAGGGCGACACCGTCACCGGTTGGACATGATCGAACCATTCCAGCTCCGATTTCGCCCGCGCCTTTTCCGTCTCGTTCCTTTCTGCCTCCTTCTTCTCCCAGGCCGCCAGGATCATCGCATTGATCCGCGCCGCCTCCAGCGGGTCGACCGCATGCGGCAGGTCCGATTGCGGCAGGACGCGCGGTTCCTTCCGCCCGGCGCCGAGGCCGGATTGGATCGTCATCCGGCTTTCCACCGCGTCGAGCCCCGAATGCGCCGCCGCATTGGCCAGCAGCGCAAACACCTCGCTCTCGCCGATAAAACCGGCGCCGACCAGCTGGCCGAGCGCGAAGGCGGCTTCGTTGAGCGTGTTGTTGCGCCCGCCCTCGGCAGCACCGGCCACCTTGGCCACCTCCGCGGCAATCGCCGCATCGCAATAGGCGCGGATGCGCTGATCGGACATTTCTGTCCGGGGAACGGCCATTGGCTGGACCGGGCGCGCCGGCTCGCCATCGAGAATGGCGCTGAACCAGTCCGGCAGGACGGGGGCTGCGGCCAGGTCGCCGAACAGCTCATAGCGGCCACGCTGCATCTCGCTGCCCGGCGCAATCACATAGCCGCCATCGCCGCGGATATTGATGCCCATATCCTTGAGCTTGCAGCCCTTGTAGAGGCGGCTGTCGGCATTGCCGAAGCTTTTGCCCTCCGGCTGGCGGTAGAAGAAATGCGTGCCATTGCCGGGCGTCGACACGGTCGGCACCGGCGCCGGGTCATAGCCATGATCGGCCATCATGTCGCCCACGGCCAGCACGCCATCGGCCTGCCCGTGCCGGTCGGCATCGATGACGATCAGCCCCGATTTCGCCAGATCCAGCCCCGGCGCCGCATACGGCCAGGTCCGCCACCAGCGGCTGACCTGCTGCGGATCATTGCTGGACATTTTGCGCCACTGGATCGTCGGCATCGGCTTCTTCGCCCCGTCGCCTGAGGAACGGCAGGGGAAGACGAAATAGCCGAGATCGGCGAGGCGAAGCGCGGTTTCGAAATTGGGGCTGAGGGTCATGGGCATTGGGATCGATACATATGTGCAAACGTCTTGTTGCCGGGCGCTGCGGCCAGTGCCGCGATCTGGGCGCAACTTTCTATTGTAAAATCGATCTTGTTCTGCTGGAGTTTATTGTCCACTGCGAAGGAGGGGAAAGCATGGATCGGGCTAGGTTCGAGCTTCTCAGCGGGATGTTTTTGGCCAAAGGTCTGAGTAAGGCGCCAGATCTTACTGTACCCGACAGGGCCATGGCTCAAAGACTTGAAGCGGTCATGGTTAGTTTTGTGCCAGATCAATTCTGCCGGGAGGATATGCAAGTTGTGCTCAAGATATGGCAACAGCCATACGAGCCGGCAACAGTGCTGACACCAACTCCAGTCGAATTCCAGCCCAATGCCGACGAGCATCTTGCACAGGCGCTCTCGGGGCTTCCACAACAGTCTCCCGGACTTTACCTTGGACTGATCATCTCGACCCTTGCGGCGCTGATCGTTGAGCGCACAAAAAACGCGCCGATCGCGTTCGAACGGAGTCAGTTGAACTATGCAACGGCCATCGATGTAGAAAAGGCAAGCTACCTGGCCTGGAGCGCGCGGTTGGAAGCAAGCGCCGAGGAGGAAAATGCCAAGTCGACTTTTCAGCAACTGAATTTGAATTTTCAATCGTTTGTCGACGATGCGCGCAAGACAATGTCTGTCTTTTCTGACGAGATCGCCAGCCGGCAATCTGCCTTTTCGGCGCTGACAAATCAGACGAACACCGCATCGGAAGCCGTAAGCGCTATGCTTCGAAGCACCGATACAAGCATCAACAAGACGCAGGCTCAGATCAGCGATCTCTCTGAAAACGCGAGCCGAATAGCCAATTTCGTCAAAGAAAGCGCAGACCGGATCAACGCTATCGAAACCTCTGTAACGGAGGACGCCGCACAGAGGTCCGGCCGGGACTTGTGGGACAAGCGCGCGGCTGCGAACACGAGGGCCTTTTGGGTCACCACAGCGGCGCTCGGCGCCCTGCTCATCGTCATTCCGGCGCTGGCGATCTATTATGACGATGCCGTCATCGACGCCCTGATGAAAATAAACTCCGTGGTCATGCGCGATCTTCCGCCAAATCCCACGGCTGCACAGCTCACAATGGCGGCCCTCAATCGCTTGTTGATCATCGCTTTCCCAATAGGGCTTTATCTTTGGACAATTCGGATTCTTGTGCGTCTGAACATGCATAGTCTGCTGATGGCCAATGATGCGCAGCAGCGGCGGACCATTATGCAAACGTACATCCACCTGATCAGAAACGATTTTGCTCAAAAGGAAGATCGGGCACTGCTGCTGAATGCCCTGTTCCGCCCGCCGCCGGGCCAGGTAAACGACAGTGTCGAACCTCCAAGCTTCACCGACTTGATCGACAAGATGAAGGGCATGGGAGGCTAGGCTGCAGGGTGTCGCGCGGTCCATTTTCTCCCCGGCGGCTCTCATCAGGCACGCTTTCCGTCGAGCGGCTCTGACGCCAAATCTTGGCCTCGGACTTTTTTGTCCGAATTCGCTTGAATTCCGGACAAAAATGTCCGACACTCGCCGCATCGAAACGGAGAAAGACCCATGCAAACCTACGCCTATGCGGCCATATTCGAGCCCAGCGAGCGCGAAGGCGGCTTTGACGTCACCTTTCCGGACGTGCCGGAAGCCATCACCGGGGGTGACGACATGGCCGATGCACGGGCGATGGCGCGCGATGCCCTGGGCGTTGCCCTGCTCTTCTATCTGGAAGCCGGCAAGCCCCTGCCCGCAGCCGCCGCGGCCGGCCCGATGATCACGCCGGATCCGGAAATCGCCGCCAAGATCGCCGTGATCGAGACCTTTCGCGGCTCGGGCCTGACGCAAAGCGAGCTGGCGCGCCGCATGGGCCGCGATGAAAAGGAAGTCCGCCGGCTGCTCGACCCGGACAAGGCGACCAAGCTGCCCATGCTGCAGGTAGCACTTGCCGCCATGGGCTATGCGCTGGTCATCGGCCTGGAGGCGGCGGAATAGCGGAAAATCGCCGGCCTGGGATTCTTTTCCGCCACACGGAACGGTTCGTTTCCGACCGACATGAATCGCCATGGTTGTGCGTGAAAGGTTTGTGTCATGGCCCAGTTCTGGGATAAGGGCGTGGAGCTCGAACTCCACGGCATCGGCAAATATCGCCGCGTCACCAGCACCGAGGAAGCCGCCCGGCATCTGACCGGCGAGGAATGGCCGGAAAGCGATAGCCAGGCCTTCAAGGCGGCGGTCAAAGCCTGCATCGCGGCGCTGGAAAACACCCGCAGACGCGCGCTGGCCTCCAAGGCGCGCGCGGCGTTCATCAAGGCCGCGGACGATGCGGGGATTTATGTGAGGGAGAGGTAGCGGTGTTGACCTGAGCGGCTTGCGCCGTTCCGGGAAGGCCTCTGTCGCATGTGGCGTACCCCCCTCTGCCCTCCTGAGCTTTTGTCGAAGGGCGGGCATCTCCCCCTCAAGGGGGGAGATTGACTCGCGGCGCTCCCACCGCCTCACATGAACGTTGCAGAGCAGGCGACGGTAGACGAAGCCGAGACGGCGCCCCATCCAATCTCCCCCCTTGAGGGGGAGATGTCCGGCAGGACAGAGGGGGGTGTCCCACCGGATGACGCTACCACACGAGGATCGCAGGAAGGGTCGAGAGGGACACAACAAAACACCAAGCATCGTCCCGATCCTTCCCGAGCAATGGGGTTCAAATAGAAATACCGGGCGCTTCAAAAACCAGCGCCCGGCTTTGCCTCGCAGCGGCCCTCGAAAAAGCGACCGCGTCAAAATGGCCCTCGATCGAGCAGCCTTGCACCCCCATCCCACATCAGACCGGCATGCCAGCCGCCCTTACCGCCCGCACCTCATTGCGCTGCGCATATTGGCCCGCGGGATCGCTCGCGATCCCCACCTTGATCCGGCAGGCAATGTTGCACAGTTCGTCCACATCGCGCGGCACCAGCCGCCCAGTCGCCGCGCGGATCGCGGCAAATTGCGCATTGGCGATGGCGATCACCTTGTCGAGATTTTGCATATTCTCAGCCCAGAGATTGAGCCGCTGAGAGATGAGGCGATTGCCAAACGGCCCGGCCTCGATCTGCCAGGTCAGTGTCAGGCAGCGGCCGTAACTGCTGGCCCTCGACACGTCCCCGATCGCTGCACCGACAATGCTGGCGCGATAATCACCGGCCGGGACAGGCGCGAAGCCGGTCGAGGCCCGGGCATCATGAGGGCCGGCACGATGCACCATGATGGCGCCTCCCGGGGGTTGCGCCTGCCCCAACAGTGCACCGTCGCAGGCCGAGACGCGCCGCATCGGCATGGTAAAGGGCGATCGGCCCCGGCAGGTCCGCCGGGAAACCGGAGCCGATCGCATCCGGCCCTGCCATGGCCGAGAGAGCGTCAGGGGTCATGTCATGCCGCCTGTTTTTGCGGCCTGTCGGGCCTGAGTTTACGGGCTTCCGGCTTGTCCGTCGGGCGGGTGCAATCCTCGCACCAGCGCTCGATGATCTCGGCCGGCCCGAGCGATTTGTGGCAGGCGGGGCATTGGTCGATGGGGTGGGTGAGCATTGGTGTGGGCTCCGTGGTTGCGTGTGTGGGGCGGCTGAAGTTCATCTCAACAAAGGTGCAGCAACTGCATGCGCGAAAATCCCGCGACATGAGGTGAGGTTGTCACCACCCCCTACTCCCGCCCCACCCGCTGCCCCGCCTCGGCGATCGACAGCCCCGACAGGATCAGCGCAATGAACCGGTCCTCGGCACTGCGCGGCACATCGAAGCCGCGTCGCACCCGGCGGTGGCGGCGCAGCGCCTCGGGCTCTTCCACCTCCGGCACGCCGATCTTGCGCACCGCCGGCGGCACGCCGCCGCCATGGGTCATGCCATATTGCCGGCGCTCGTGGATCAGGGTCGAGTTGGGGGCAAAATGCACGAGGCCCAGGATCGCCGCGATCTCGGTAAACTCCTTGCCCTCGCCATAGGCGATCAGCGCCCGGCGGATCTGGCTGTCGCAATAGGTTCGCTGCCGCGTCATGGCCTGCTCCTCGTCCTCAAAATCGAAATCCTCAAAACCGAAATCGTCGTCACCGGCGCCGGCGCAGAGGCCGGCGGCCGAACGCCGCCGGTTGAACCTCGGCGACGGTGTGGCGGCGGCACTGTCCTGCGCTGTGTCGGATTCGCTTGTCATGGCCAAATAAATGCTATATGCATTTTATTCTGTCAATGCCAATCGCATTTTTATTTCGGGTATGCATAGCGCATGACTGACATCAACGACATCGCGGCCCGTCTGAAAGCCGCCCGCAAGAATGCAGGCTTCAAGACCGCGATTGCCGCGGCGGAATCGCTCGGCGTGCCCTATGCGACCTATTCGCAGCATGAGAACGGCACACGCGGCCTGACCACGGATGCGAGCGAGCTTTATGCGCGGCGCTATCGCGTCTCGCTCGACTGGCTCCTGACCGGCAAGGGCGACAGCCCCGGCTACATGCCCCCGATGGGGGTCGCCGAGGAGCCGGCGCAGCCGCCCGAACGCCGCGCCACCCGGCCGAATGCCAGCTTCCCGCCGATCTACACCGAATTCCCCAAGGGCCGCAGCATCCCCGTGCTCGGCCAGACCGAAGCCGGCCCGAACGGCAAGTTTGTCCTCAACGGCGCCGAAGTCGCCCGCGTCTTCTGCCCGCCCGAGCTCGAAAACGTGCCCAATGCCTATGCCGTGCGCGTCTACGGCACCTCGATGGAGCCGCGCTTCAAGGCCGGCGAAACCGTGTGGCTCAACCCGCAGCTTCCCGTCCGCCACGGCGACGACGTGGTCGTACAGCTCAAACCGATGCGCGACGGCGACGAGATGGAAAGCTATGTGAAGGAATTCCGCGCCAAGAGCTCACGGCGCCTGCAGCTCTGGCAGCACAATCCCGAGGAAGGCGAGAGCCGCGAACTCGACTTCGACACCGAACGGGTGTTTTCGATCCACAAGATCGTGCATCACTCGATGATTTGAGTTGCGTTTGCCGGGGCCGGGGCGGGCCTCACGAGACCTGCTCAGCACCGACAAGGGTTCGGGCATGTCCTGCTCGATTGCGGCGCCGAGCAGATCGATGATTTGGCGTGGCATGGCTGGTGACCACGTCAGCGACAACGCCGTTCAGCGCAACAATCGCCGCTCGAGGAAGGATTGCATGTCTCGCCGACCGTCGGCGACGCAATAGATGATCACGTTCTCTCCCATGACGCGATAGATCATCCGCCATGGCTTGTGGTGCAGTTCCCGATATTCGGTAATGCTCAGTCCAACCAATTCCTTCGGCACATTTCCTCTCTCGGGAAAATCCTCGAGGCCGAGGCAGGCTTCTTCGATTTCGCTGAGGATCCGTTCGGCGGTCTGGACGCCATCCCGACCGGTCAGGAAACGGTAGAGATCTTCAACATCCTGTTCCGCGTCCTCCGCAAAAAGAACCTGGTACGACATCAGGTTTCAGGTTTCGACAGGCGGTCGCGAAGGCGTGCGAACGTTTCTTTCGCAGGGCGGACTTTGCCGTCTTCGACCTGCTTGTTGGTCAGTGCCAGCACCTTCAAAAGCGCCAGCGTTTCCTGCGTTTCCTCATATTGCCTGACGTCCTGGAGCACTGCCTTTGCCTCGCCATGCAGGGTGATCACCACCGGTTGCCGGTGATCGCCAAGCTGGCGAAGGATTTCCGGCGCGTGAGCCTTGAGGTAGCTGATGGGTTTGACCTGTTCAGACAATTTCATCGATCCGATCTCCTTTTGACCAGAATATAGACCGTTAATGGTCTAATACCAAGGTCCGCAGAGACAGACGCGCGGGATTCCGTTTGCATGCAAATCACCTTGATCGCCTCCGGGGAAAGTTTCCTGCTTTTCGGCCCCGTGGCCTGAAGAAAACCAAGCCGGCGGAGTGACGATATGTCCGCATGGAGGCGACGTTCGATCCGCAGCAACTGCGCGCCCGATGACAGCCATCCATCGCAGCACCGCTCCGCCCCCTCACATCACCACCCCCCGCCAGACCGGCGCGATCGACAATTTCCGCCAGCGCCGCGGGCGCGGCGGGCACTGGCTGCAGCGCAGCTTCTCGCACAGCATGCGGTAGCTATAGGCGCCTGAAAATGTAGCGCTTTGCAGCTCCTGAAAACCCAGCACGCTTGCCCTCCCGCATTCCTCGCATTCCACCTTCACGCTTGCCAGTTCGCACAACAAGCGGTTCGCATCCGCATACCCGATAGCGCCGCGCAATTCCCTTTTCTCCATGTTTGTTCTTGTTTTGTTCATGGTAGAAAATCAGGAAACACAATGAGAGTCGAGAGGCATTTTGCAACCTGGACGGTGAATCATCGAAGGCTCTGGATTTGCTCGCATTTTTCTCGACATCACCCTCGCCGCCGACGATGACGACAAAACCTCCTCCATCGAAAAAATGCATTATGCACTTTTCTTGATTGACAATGTTAAATGCGAAACGCACATTTATTTCATCGCCGGCAAACCGGCCGGCCCAGATGAGGATATGCCGATGATCATCCTGTCGACCCTGTTCCGCGACCCCTATCTCCGGCGCGTCTTCGCCCGGGCCGAGCGCGATGGCGGCGCGGTTTGCGCGCCGGCGCGGCCCTACCCCGTCCGCCCGGCGCCGGGCTCGGATGCCGCCGCCCTCAAGCGTCCGGAGGCGTGACATGGTCCGGCATTTCCAAGCCATGACGGAAGCGATCGACGACGCCTGCACCTTGCTCGATCGCCGCAATGACGCGCGCTCGAACCGCGAGGCGTTCCGCGCCTTCCTGGCGAACCTGTTTGCCGGCATCGAGGGCCTCGCCTACCAGCTCGGCGCCGACGGCTCCTACCTCTCCGACGAATTTTTAGACATTACCGGCCGCAACGGCCAGGTCGACAGCGCCTTCCTCGACCTCGTCGACGGCCTGGACGAGGACGCCCGCGGCACCCGCCACGCCCACCGCCGCGCGCTCAACAGCGTCACCTACGATCGCGCGAGGGCCTGAAGCGATGAGCGCAACCCAACCCGACCCCGATCACCTGGTCGAGAAAATCTACGCCGCCCGCGCCGTGCAACAGGGCATAGACCAATCCTGGCCGGATCTGCCGGACCATGCTCGAGCCTATTGGCGCGATCTGGTGGACGTGATGCTGCCGGTGATCGAGGCGGAGATCAAAGCGGCGGAGGTGCGGGCGTGACAAACCGTCCTGTGAACGCCGTCTGGTCCTTTTGAATGACAGCGAATTGCTATGGTGTAGGGCCATGTAGCCTTGTCGGCTCCACGCTTTCCATCAACTGGCTCGCTTCAAGCATCAGCTCGTTTTGCGCGTCTTCGGCCTTCCTCAACTCCAAGACCTCTTCCAGATCAAGAAAGCGCCGTCCTCCAACCTCTCGGCAAGTCAAGTCTCCCGCCTGTATCCGGTGCTCCAACAGAATCTCATCGGAACCAAGGATTTTGGCAGCCTGAGCGGGTGTGACTTCGCGACCGATATGGCCGAAGGCAATCGCTCCCTCCTCGGTGGCGACTTTCAGAAATCGGCTCATGACTTGCGCGAGTTCTGCGGAGAAGCTGACCGTTACATGGTCGCCCGCCGACAACTTCGAGAGAACGCGTTGCGCTTCCTCGATTAATGTCGGATTTAGGCTCTCGTACTCGATCGTGGCTTTACGGCTCATGCCAGGCGCTCCTTCAGCACCATTCTATCGCAACAGGTCACGATGAACAACCGCGCCGATCGTGAGAGCGAGCGGCTCGCCGTGCCGGTAGCCACGTTGTTACGGAATTGCGCGCAATCTCAATTCCATCCTTGTGGAATTCGCTATCTGATTCCGAAAATCTGCGGACCTCGTCGCACCCGCGGCGAGCGGAAGAGACATCGCGCGGAAACAATTGAAACAATTGAAACGGCAATAGGCCGCAATCGATGAACGTCCCCATGGCAAACGCTTTCAAGAGGAAGCCGCGACATAGGAACAAGCCATGAATACGGTCAAGATCAAGGACACGAACAAGCCGGTCGAGGCACTGGCCGGCGACACGCATTATATTCTCGAAAAAGGCGCCACGATCAGCGTCGACCAGATTGAAGGCATCGATGCCAGTGGGACTGCGTCGGGTCGCGTGATCGAAATCGACGGCACGATCAAGGCGCCCAATCAACCGGGCGGCGGTGTGTGGCTCGGCGACCAGCTCACCGGCAAAGGTGGCGGGACGATCGTCATCGGTGATACCGGCCAGATCCTCGACGAGGAAGGCGGCATCGGTGTCGACGGCGACCATTCGAAAGTGATCAACCATGGCAAGATCGATGGCTATCAGGGCATAGGCGTCGGCGCGGATGCGGTGAAAATCCTCAATACCGGCGACATCATTGCCAAGTCCATGGGCATCGACATCCAGGGCGCCAATACCGTCCTGCACAACAGCGGCACGCTGACGTCGACCTCTGTCGCCGTGGATATTCCGGGCTACCATGCCGGCGACGAACGCATCGTCAACACCGGCACGATGTCGGGGGTCCAGCATTCGGTCAATGTCGACGCATCCGTCACCGGCTCCGTCTCGGTGATCAACCGCGGCACCATGTCCGGCGATGTGCAGCTGGGCTCGGGCGACGATATCTTCAACGGCCACAAGGGCACGCTGACYGGCACCGTTTTCGGCGGCGCGGGCAACGACACCTATGTGATCGACAACCACAAGACCCTGATTTCCGAAGCCAATGGCGGCGGCATCGACACCGTCAAGTCGCACGCCACCTATACATTGGGCCAGGATTTCGAAAATCTCGTCCTGACCGGCAAGGGCAATACCGGCGGCGTGGGCAATGCACTGGCCAATCACCTGTCGGGCAATTCCGGCAACAACACGCTTCTGGGCGATTTCGGCGAGGATGTGCTCTCCGGCGGCACGGGCACCGACCTGCTGGTCGGCGGCGCCGATGCCGACACATTCGTGTTCAAGACCGGCTTCGGTACCGACACGGTCAGCGATTTCCAGGCGTCCGGCCCCGGCCACGACAAGATCGATCTGTCGCATGTCGATGGCGTCACCAGCCTGAACCAGCTTGCGGCGCTGATCACCACCAATGGCAGCGACGTGGTGATCGATTTCGGCCATGGAGACAGCCTGAGGCTGATCGGCGTCGAGCCGAACGACCTGCAACCGTCCGACTTCGTCTTCTGATGCGGCCGCCCGCGCGGCGATGCCGTCGCCGAGGAAGCCGGAATCTCGACCATGATCGCCGGCACCGAGGCGCTGGCGCGGTCCGACGCCGCGCCAGTAAAAGTGGAAATGGCAGGCTGCAACAAGTCTCGCGAAACTGAGCAGCATCTTCGCATCCAACCGTTTCTATTTGTGACACCTTCCGTTTGTTCCGATACAGGAAGTGCCATTTGCCGGCTGTTATCCGATTGTTCTTTACTTTCTTAAATCTTTATATAGCTTGGAATGTAAGCAGCGATTGACGTTCCATTGGGAGATGGAGACTTGGGATGAGCAGCGGCAGCCTTCGTCATGCTTCGGGACTATGCTTCGGCATTGCTGGCATCGTGTTTCTCACCATGGCCGGTTACGAAATGCTGACCGGCAATTCCGGATTGGCCACATGGCTTTACGGTTCGGGTCAGGATGAAAACGGCTTTCCGCTGCCGACGCACCATTCCATCTATCTGGCCCCATCGGACCATAGCGATTGAGTCGGACCACAGTGACTGAGACGGGCCAAAGCTTGCTGGCAAAGCCCCTTACGAGTCACTGCTGCAAATGGTATAGGATGTTCGACATCTCGGGAGGATGATACATGCCAGCTACAAAAGACGGAACCGGCACGATCGGCAGCCGTCCGATTTCGGTCGGACCCGGCGCCACAGACCCCATGCACACCGAAGGCTTCCTCGTGGTCACGAAACTGAAGAAGGCCGGCGGATCGCTGGTCATGACCATTCCTGCCGCCGCCCGGGACATGCTCGGCCTGGCTGAAGGACAGGAGATGGCAATCTCGGTCAAGGGGACACAGTTCATCGCCGAACCGATCGCCATGCAGGACAAGGCGATCAACCTGCAGCAGCTGAAATATGCCCTGGATGAACTGGTGGCCGGCTACAAGGCCGATGCCGCACCGACGGAGGATGAACGCGCCTGGATCGACGCGCCGCCGGCGGGGCGCGAAGTCTGCTGAAACAGCGTCCCTGCCTGCCGCATTCCTCGCCCGCCTGCAGGTTGGGTACAGGTTTTGAGCGGGTTGGGTGCGCCTTACCTTTTGCGGTCGAACGATCGCTTGGGGCGTAAACCCCAAGCCATAACATTGACGGAAGGAACACCCTACCTTCCAAGCGCCCCCACAATCCGATCGACATTATAACGGAACATCCGCAAATATGTCGAAGCCGGCCCATCCTTATCCGATAGCGCTTCGACATAAAGCTCCCCGCCCGGCTTCGCCCCCGTCGCCGCCGCGATCTGGTTGACCAGTTTCGGATCGTTGGAATTCTCGAAGAAATACACCTTCACCCCCTCCGCCTTGATCTGGTCGATCAGCCTGGCCACATCCGCGGCAGACGCCTCCGTCTCCGTCGACACCCCGAGCGGCGCCAGGAATTTCACCCTGTATTCCCGGCCGAAATAACCGAACGCATCATGGCTGGTGAGGATCTTGCGCCTGGCCTCCGGCACCGCATCGAGCTTGCCATGCGCATAGGCATCGAGTGCGCTGAGCTCGCCCCGGTATTTTTCCGCATTGGCATGAAAACGTTTGGCATCTTCGGGATCGGCGGCAACCAGCGCCTTTTCGATATTGGTCACCCAGATCGCGACATTGACGGGGCTGTTCCACACATGCGGATCGGTGATCGTCTTGCCGTCTTCCTGCATCTCGCGCGTTTTGATGCCGAGCGAGGCGGTGACCGGCGTGCCCTGGTAGCCGGAGGCGGTGATCAGCCGGTCCATCCAGCCCTCCAGCCCCTCGCCGCTGACGAACACCACATCGGCCGAACGCAGCGCCTTGGCATCGGCCGGCGACGGCTCGAATTCATGCGGGTCGCCATTCAGCCCGACCAGGCTTTTGACATGCACATGCTCGCCGCCGATCTCGTGCACCACATCGGCAAGCACGGTGAAGCTGGCGACGACGTCGAGCGTTTTCGCCGAAGCGATCTGTGCTGCGGCAAACAAGGCGGCAAGCGCCGTCCCTGCCAGAACCACGGTTTTAAGGTGGGGCATTTTAGTCTCCTATGTTGTCACATCGTCAGATGCGGGCTGGGAAAAACCGCCGGACGGCGCCGGAGGGGCAGAAAATCAGCGAACCGCCGTAAAGCACGGCCGCGACCAGGATGATCGTCGGCCCGGAGGCGAGGCTGAAATTGTAGGAGACGATCAGGCCAATGAGCCCCGAGGCGGCAGCGACACCAGCCGCGATCAGCATCATGACAGGCAGCGTCCGCGCCCAGAGCTGGGCAATCGCCGCCGGCAGCGTCATCAATCCCACCGCCATCAGCGTGCCAAGCGCCTGGAAGCCGGCGACCAGATTGAGCACGACGAGAAACAGAAACAGGATGTGATAGAACGACCCGCCGCCGCGCATGGCGCGCAAAAAGCCCGGATCGAAACATTCGACCACCAGCGGCCGGTAGACCAGTGCCAGCACCAACACCGTGACCGAGGCGACCGCGCCGACAAAATAAAGCGCCGTGGGATCGATGGCGAGAATGGTGCCGAACAGCACATGCAGGAGATCGACATTCGAGCCGCGCAGCGACACGATCAACACGCCGGCGGCCAGCGACGCCAGATAGAAACTGGCAAAGCTCGCATCCTCCTTCAGCACCGTCGTGCGGCTGACGAGCCCCGACAGCAGCGCCACCACCACGCCGGCGACAATGCCGCCCAGCCCCATGGCCGGCAGCGACAGCCCGCCGGCGATCAGAAAACCGATGGCCGCCCCCGGCAGCACTGCATGGCTCATCGCATCGCCCACCAGGCTCATGCGCCTGAGCATCAACAGCACCCCGATTGGCCCGGAGCCGATGGCAAGCGCCAGCGACCCCACCAGCGCCCGGCGCATGAAACCGTAATCGATGAAGGGTTGGATCAGGTCGGCGTAGAGGGTCATGCGGTCGCTCCGTTTTCTGGGCGGCACGACCCCGCTTGTCTGGTCTTATCGCCAGAATGATCGCATATGACGCGAAGACCCTCTCTGGCCTGCCGGCCATCTCCCCCACAAGGGGGGAGAGGACTCGCGGCACTCTCCCTGCCACCATCAGGCCCGGTGGAGCCGCAGGTTAAACCCTGCCGACAACGGAGAGAGGCTTGGTTACTGCATCGCCGAGGCGTCGATTTGGGCGGGGCGGCTACCGCGAGTTCTCTCCCCCCTTGTGGGGGGTAAGGAGCGGTCCGCGAAGCGGAGGGATCGATCCAGTGGATCGATCTCAGCGACGAACGCCGGCAGGCCAGAGAGGGTCTTTGCGTCCGACACGTTTGCCCGGATGATAAGAGCAAACCTACGTCTTGTCCGCCCGAAAAATCGCAGGCCAATGCATCCCGCCTCATGCATAAGCCCCCTCTGCACCCACCAACACCCGGCCCGCCATCGCCCGGGCGCGCAAGATATTGTCCGATGTCAGCGCCTGCCACGTCGGCCCCCAATGCACCGGCGCCCGCGCCATCAACAGCGTGTCGGGGAAATGCACCTCGATCTGCTCGACATCATGCAGCACGGCAATCACCGTCCGCCCCGCTTTGTGCCAGCGATGCACCATGCGCAGCAGATCGGCCGTCGTCGCCGCATCCACCGCCGTGAACGGCTCGTCGAGCAGAATGATATCGGCCTCCTGCAGCGACAGCCGGGCAAACAGCATGCGCTGGAACTGCCCCGCCGACAGCGTGCCGATATGCCGGTGCTCCAGCCCATCGAGCCCGACCGCCTCGATCGCCTCCTGCACCTTCGCCGCCGCTGCCCGCGACACCCCGCCAAAGGCGCCGGTCTGCCGCCAGAGCCCGAGCATGACCGTATCGGCCACCGTCAACGGAAACTGCCGCTCGATCTCGGCGGCCTGCGGCAGGTAGCCGATCCGGCAATCGCCGCGCCGATCGATCCTGCCAGACGCCAGCTTGAGATCGCCGACAATGGCTTTCAGCAGCGTCGACTTGCCCGCCCCATTCGGCCCGGCAATGGCAGTCAAACTGCCCTCGGCAAAAGCGCCGGTGACGCCGTGCACAGCCAGCTGCCGCTCATAGGCAACGGAAATATTATCGAGACGAAGTGCTGCCCGGCTCATGGCAAAGCCACCGCCCAGGCAATGGCCGCCCACAGTCCGGCGAGCAGAACGAGCACGGCGAGGATGCGTGTGAGCGCCGACTGGGCCAGGATGGAGCTGCGGAAAGGGTGGGATTGGATTGTCATAGGCCATCCTGTCGGGCGAGAGGTGGCGAAGTGTTATAACGTATCATTTTGGATGTCGAGAAAAATGTTATAAAGTTACATTTGGTCGCAGGTGGCTGTTGTGCCGTGTGGTTGCCCCCCCCCTCTGCCCTGCTGGGCATCTCCCCCTCAAGGGGGGAGATTGACTCGCGGCGGCGTCTTGTATCTCTCATAGGTCGAGTTTGCGGCATTCAAGGCTAGCTTGAGGCGGAGGTCGAACGTCTAGCCAATCTCCCCCCTTGAGGGGGAGATGTCCGGCAGGACAGAGGGGGGTCACCGCAAGTGCGAGCAGCCAAGTATGCTCCTGCGGAGCGCCCCATTTCAATCCAGCAACAGCGGAACGCAATCGATCTCCGCATTCTCAATGCCAGCAAATTTCCCCAACAGATCCAAGCGCAGCCGCTCGACGATATCCGCCGGCAGCGTGCCCTCGACCGTCAGGGTGACATCAAAACTGCTCTCGACATAGCGTACGGTCACGCCCTCGACGGTCAGGCGATAAACGCGGAACTCATCCTTGTCCGGCGGGACCTGCACATGCGGCATGTCGGGTAAGAACAACGTCTCATACAGGTCGAGCCGCGGCGGCAGGCCGAGTTTGCCCGTGAGCTCGACATTCAGCGCGATATATTTGTCGCGCCTATCCTCGAATCTGCGCTCCCAGCGAAGTCGGCGCAGATCATACAAATGGTTGGATTTGCGGTCCGCGCGCACGAAACTGAAGCGCGGCCACGCCCGGCGGGTCAGTCGATCCCAGCGTAGCGTGCCGAGGTCGAGCCGCCAGTCGTCGATATTTTCCACCGACATCGGCAAGCGCTGGTCGATCATCAACCCGCCCCGGACAACGATCGTGCCATCCTCCATATTCTCGGCCGAGTGCTCGTAGAGCCACGGCGGCGCCTCGCCCGTGGCATCGAGGCGCTCGAAGCGATAGTCACCGGTGTCGAGCGCCAACAGCTGCACCTTGTCCTTGCGCAATTTTCTATGGGACAGGCCGCCGATGACGATGATCCGGTCTTCCACCAGCGTGGCCGTATGGAAATCCGTCGGCGGAAACACGTCTTCTGAGTAGCCGAATATTTCGGTCTGGCCGGCGCCATCCGTCACGATCACATCGTTGTAGATGTAGAAATCCGCATCATACCAATCCTCATATTCGCCGCCGATCCGCACCAACCGGCCATCCGGCAGCGTGGTTTCGGTCATTCCAAAGCGGCCGAAGGCCCAGCATGGCCCAGCCTGTTCCGATGGCGGGCCATCGAAAGCGATATTGAGCGCCCAGCCGTCGAGGCGCTGCTCGACCGCCCAGAGCCAGACAGGATTGGTCATCCGCTCCGGATTGCCGGAGCCGCGACGGGGCGAACGGAATTGGGAAAACAGATCACGCCCGATGGAGGCGGGCGGGGTAGGCATAGACAAACGTCTGGGGACTGTCATGGGAGTGGAAGACGCCAGGTGATCTTCCGAAGGACTGGCACAGGTGCGACAACAACGACCCGGCGCGGTCTCTGCATCATCGTGCACTGCCGGCGAAACGGGTCTGGGATGCGAGATAACATGGGGATGCGACAAGGACAAGCTGGCGGCTCAATGGCTCGCGGCACCTGGCCATGCCATTGCTCCGCCGGCGCCCGCGGCGATTTGAGCGAGATAGAACGCGCCTTTTAATTCTCCGGCCACTCGCTACGTGCCGGTCTCTCCTCCTCCGCCGAGGTCCACGAGCGGTACGTCCAGAAGCGACTTGGCCATGCCAGCGCGAAAATGACCCGCAAATACCAGCGTCGGCGCGACCGCTTCAGGCTCAATCTCACCAGGGCGTCCGGGCTTTCAAGGCCCCCTCCCCTGTCCCGGCGATTGCTTTCCGACCAGCCCATTCCGGCCTTCCGCCGTGCAACATGGATGTCGCCGCGAAGATGTCAGCCGCGGGTTTTGCCCGCATCCGGCTTGAAGTTGACCAGCAGGGATTTCAGCTCAATTTCGCGAACGCGCCTGGCCGCCTCGCTCGGGCTCACCCAATCGAACATTCGTTGTCCTCGCTCTTTGAAATCGGTCCTGATCTCCGTCACTTCAATCGCAAACATCTCGACGATGCAGAAGGCGATATCGCCGTCGGCAAGTTCTTTCAGGTAGGTGTAACGACCCACCGGTTTCTTGTTCGTCCTGCCGCGCACGCCGGCTTCTTCCCATGCTTCGATCGCTGCTGCTTCGTGGGGCTTCTTGCCCTTCATCGGCCATCCCTTGGGAATGATCCATCGCCGGCTTTCGCGCGAGGTGAGCACCAGGACTTCAATCTCGGAACGACCCTCTTTATAGCGGAAGCACAGAGCGCCGCATTGCTGGCGAAACGATTTCCCGAACAGCTTGTCCGGGGTTCGAGCAAGCTGTTGGAGCAGCGTTTCTGATTTGCCCGCCGCGGGCGTTCTGCCTGGTTTCTCTGACGTCATGACATCTGAGCGTGTCAAATTTTCTTTTCTATCTCAATGGCCTGAGATGTTTTATGACACTTTTATGACAGTCATCCACACAGGAACGCGTACTGAGCACTGCTTCCTCGGCACCGAGGAGCCGCCGCAAGGCTATTTAAGAAGTTTGCCTCGGTCGCCGCTGCCTCAACCAGCAAGTGCCGTCTTATCCGCTCAGAACATGAAATCGTCCTGGGTCATCGAGACGAGCGAAAAGTTTGCCACCGTCAGCGCCTCCCCGCCGGCAAAGGTCATGACGACGTTGGAACCGACCTGCTTGGCAGCCGCTTGAATGTCGGCGAAACTGTCGATGTCGGGCATGGCGCGCAGGTCGATCGTGTCGAGGCCATTGGCAAAATCCATGATCACGTCGTGGCCCGATCCCTTCGAAAAGGCGAATGTATCGGCCTGGAGACCGCCGTAGAGATAGTCGTCGCCTTTGCCGCCGTTCAAGACATCACTGCCGTCGAGGCCGAACAGCACGTTCGAACCGGCATTGCCCTTGAGGATGTTGGCGCCGCCATTGCCCTTGCCGGTCAGTCCGTCATGACCGAAAAGCGTCAGGTTCTCGAAATTGTCGCCGAGGATCCAATTGACCGAAGCCTTGACCGTATCGAAGCCCTCATTGGCCGCTTCAAAGATCTTGGTCGCCGTATCGCTGACGATATAGCGGTCGCTGTCCGCGCCGCCGGAGACCTCGGTCGCGGTTCCGCCGCGGCCGTCATAGACGTCATTGCCATTGCCGAGCCAGACGCGGCCGGAAATGGTGCCGCTGTTGCGGACAATATCGGTCGCGGAGCTGAAAGTGCCGATGATCGCATAATCCGTGCCGGTGATGGAGCCGTGGTTCACGACCTCCGATTTCGCCCCGGCCAGATTCGACAGATCGATGGCGCGTCCATCGCTGTTGATGGTGCCGTTGTTGACGATGCTGAGTTCGCTCGTGCCGCCGATGAGAGCACTGATGCCATAATGCCCGCTGGCGATCGAACCGTTGTTGACGATGTGTCCGCCTTTGAAACCGACATCGATGCCGACATCCGTGCCGGAGATGGCGCCGTCATTCTTGACGGAAACGCCCTCGCCTGAGAACTGGATGCCCGTCCCCGCCATCAGCTTGCCTGCATTGATGATCCGCTCATGATCGGCGAAGGCCATGATGGAGGTTTCACTGGCCGTGATGGACGAAGTCTTGGCAACGGTCAGCTTGCCGCCGCCATCGAGGTTGTTGGAGCCGACGGCGATGCCGACGCCATGCCCGCCATTGACGCTGATGTCGCCCTCGATGAGAAAATTCCGGTGCGTCACCACCGCATCCATGACTGGCGGAACCCCTGCGAGCCCGAAAGCGGACTCATCCGCACCGACGCTGAGCACGATATCGGCGTCCTTGTCGAGAACATAGAGCGTATCGGAGTTGAACGCCTTCACCATCTTGGTGTGATGTCCGGTGATCATTTTCGTTTGCATGTGCGAGCCTCGGATGATGTCTGTTGTCGGCGTTTTCCCCCAGCTTTGTTTCTGTAAAATTTCGCAAGGCGCGTGCTTTTGTTTCAAATGTTTCAACGACCAGCCGTTGACCAGGCGGACCGGCAGCGGCGCTCCCGCTTGGGCGAAGGCTGCTATTTCAGCAAACCGGTCTCCGCTTTGGAACTTGCCGGTTCCTGTGCTTTGGCCGACAGCTGCCTCAGCACATCGACGAAGTCATCGAAGCGCTCTTTTCCCACCTCTTCGGACCATTGCGCATGCAACTGCCGAAGACATCCGAAAATGGCTGCGACGACTTGATGTCCCCGTGGCGTTACATAAACCAGCCGGCGATCGCTGCCGTCGGTTGCGCGCCGCTCGACATAGCCCAGATCTTCAAGCTGGCTGAGCAGATAGTTCACCGCCTGTCGCGACATCCGCTTCTGACGCGCGAGTTCGGATGGTCTCATGCCATCCGGCAGCGGAAACGAGAACACAGCAAAATGTGCTTCCTGGAAGTCGACAAACCCCGCCTCGTGAATGGCCTGCAGCATGCGGTCGCGCACATGCTGCCAGACAACGCGCAGCAGCGCGCCGAAGAATGGCGGACCGGGCAAGGTGTCGGGACTTGAATTCGGGGGCAGGAGGATTGACATGGATGTAAAGTCACTTTACAGATTGACGTAAAGTTACTTTACATTATGGAGGCCTCATTTGGAAGCGGTGCGAAACGATATCGTGCGGATCGGGCAACTCGAACTGCGGTTTCTCATCACTGAAGCCGGCGCGACGGTATTCGAATTCACGGTGCCATCCCGGGCGCGTGTCCCCGCTGCCCATCATCATCGGGATGCCGACGAATTGCTCTATGGCCTTGAAGGCACGCTGACCGTCATCGTCGACGGACAAACACGGGAGATCCGCGCCGGCGACGCCATATTCATTCCGCGAGGCGCGGTGCACCATCACGAGAACCTGCATGATGGCACAGCCAAGGTCTTGGCGACCATCACGCCGGGTACGATTGGACGGCAATATTTCGAGGAAATTGCCGAAGCGGTGAACGTGCCCGGCAAACCGGACCTCGCCAGGGTCAATGAGATCATGCTCCGCCACGGACTGGTCGCGGTCTGATCCGTTCGCCCAAGCCTCGGAATTTTGAAACAAGGGCATCACCAGGGCCGCTTTTGCAGCGAAGCGGACGCAGCCGATCGCCCGAACTTCGGTGCTCTTTCAGCGCTTCGACCAGCAGCGTGACCGCCGGTGACGGGTGACGTCTCGACGGCCAATAGAGGTCCCTCCCGATTTGCGTAGCGCACGAAAGGCCAGCAGATGACCACGAAAGTTCTGAAAGATATCTACAGAGATGCGATCACCGTCTCGTCCTCGGGTGATAGCTGGGTGCTCGCCCAAGGCGCGATGATCGTGACGACGAATGAGGGTTTTCTGCAAACGGCCGGCGCATCCGGCAACACCTACGAGATCGCCGGCCTGATACGGGCGCCAACGGCGGTGATTGCTGGTGGCACGACGACGATCAATCTCGCCGCAACCGGCAGACTTGTCCAGGGCGGTATCGTGGCCGACGGAGGCGATCTGCTGACGGCGAACATCGATGGCAGGATCTCTTCCGTCGCAACGGCCATCGATTCATCGGCTGCCAAGACCGTCGTGGACGTCGGCAAGCACGGCTCCATCAACACGACAAACGCCGTCGGCATCAACGCCGCCGGCAGCGCCAGCGCCGATGTCACCATCGCCGGCAGAGTGAGCGGCGCAGAAGTCGGCTTTGTTTCGGCTGCAATGAAAATCACGCTCGATGTCCTGGCCGGCGGCGTGCTTGAAGGTAGCTCCATGGCCGCGTCGATGACAGGCACGGGCCAACTTGATGCCACGATAAATGGCGCGCTCAGAAGTGCCGTCAACTATGGCCTTGCGGCCACTTTGGTTGGCGACATCAGCGTCAAGATTGGCACAGAGGGCTTGGTTGACAGCGGCGTTGGCCTGCTTTTGGCAAGCGTTGATCACACGAGCTTCAGCAACCAGGGCGACGTATTTTCACAGACGGTCGGCGTTGCCGTCGGTGGAAACACCATGGACGCCTATAATAACGGCCTGATCGAAGGAGAGACCGGCATGAGCGTCGGCGGAGACGGGCATGTCGTCAACGATGTGAACGGCAAGATCTCTGCCGCCAATACCGCGATCGGCTTGAGCAACTTCGACTATCAGCACGTCTTTGCGATCACCAATCATGGCTTGATCGACGCGGCGGGCATCGCGATCGATGCGACACTCGCCGGCGATGTTTCCATCGTCAGCGATGGCAGCATTGTCGGCAAGGTCATGCTGGGCGACGGAGACGACGTCGTCGACCTGCGCGGCGGCTCGCTCGAGGGCATGTTGTCGGGTGGCAATGGCAATGACACCCTGATCACCGACAATGCCAGGATCAAGCTGATCGAAGCCAGCGACGCAGGCACGCTTGACACCGTCAAGTCCACGGTGAGCTACGTGTTGAACGACAATGTCGAAAGGCTTTACCTGCTCGGCAGCGCCAAGGCCGATGGCACCGGCAATGCATCCGACAACATCCTGAAGGGCAATTCCGGCAACAATGTCCTGAACGGCCTGGCGGGCCTGGACGATCTCGACGGCGGCAAGGGCAATGACAGGCTGACCGGCGGCGATGATGCCGACACCTTCCACTTCGCCACCGGCGGCGGCAAGGACATCATCACCGACTTCACCCATCTGTCCGACAAGATCGATCTGTCGCATTGGGATGCCATCGGCACGTTCAGCCAATTGAAGAGCCACGCCGACGACGACGGCCACGGCAACCTAGTCATCACCGCCGGCACCGACACGCTGACGATCCTGGGCATGGCGAAGGCCGATCTCGACGGCGGGGATTTCACGTTCTAGATGCGCGGATCATTTATCGAACTGGCTCAATGGCGTGTGGCACCTGACCTGGCCATGCTATTGCTGCGCCGGCGTGATGGTGAAGCGCAATCCCATGGCCGACAGCATCTTGAAGACGGTATCGAGCTGGGGTCTGCCGGTTTTGGAAAGCGACTTGTAAAGGCTTCCCCTGTTCAGATGCGCCTGTTCCGCAACGCCGGCCAGCCCCCCCTCCTGTGCCTTGGCGACATCTTTGAGGGCCTCCTGAAAAAGATCCATATCGCCGGTTTCAAGAAATTCAGCCAGATACACTGCCGCGTTGGCAGGGTCTCGAAGCAGCTCGTCGCGGCCGCTGAAATCAAATGGCCTGCTGGCACTGGTCATTGGCTCATCCTCCGATTGTAGTCTGCAAGATATGATTTCGCTTTCGCGATCGTCCGATTCTGATCCTTCTTCGTCGAACCGGCGAGCAGTAAAATGACCTTCCGGCCAACGACGAAATAATAGATACGAAAGCCGGGGCTATGGTGAATGCGCATTTCACAGATGCCGCCCGCGTCAGCCAGAGACTTCCAGTCGCCGAAATTGCCCAGCTGGGCTTTGCGGATCTGCGCATTCACGAGGGTCTTCGCCGTCTTGTCCCGGATATCGTCGACCCATTCCTGAAAAGGAGCTTTGCCTTCTTCGGTTTGATAGACTTCGATCTCGTATCGATCCATTGGCAAAATGTACGCCATAGCGTACACAGATGCAATATGCCGAAAGCGTTCTTGAGGAAGCAAAACCGGAATTGAGGGCACCCCCCTGGCACCATATGCGCCGACCGGTTCCTCCAAACACACACCCACAAAAACGCCCCCACCCCATTGACCCGCCACAAGATCGGCTTATTCTCGAATTAGTTCGTTCACCTTATAATTCGCCTGGCATATCTGCCGCCTCCCACGGCAATCCCGAAGGAATCATCATGTCCGCCCAACGCTCGAACAGAGCGCTCGTCATCGCCGCCGTGATGGCGAGCATGGCGATGATCGCCATTGAAGCCACCATCGTTGCCACAGCCATGCCGCAGATCGCCGCCGAGCTCGGCAATCTCAATCTCTATTCCTGGGTCTTCTCCTCCTTCCTGCTGGCGCAGACGACCATGACCGTGGTGTTCGGCAAGCTTGCCGACATCTATGGCCGCAAGCCGATCCTGATGATCGGCATCGCGATCTTCCTCACCGGCACGCTGCTGGCCGGCTTTGCCCATACGATGCCGGAAATGATCGCCTACCGCCTGCTGCAGGGCTTTGGCGCCGGCGCCATCCAGCCGGTGGCCATGACCGTCGTCGCCGATCTCTATCCCGGCCGCGAGCGCGGCAAGATCCAGGGCTATCTCGCCAGCGTCTGGGGCATATCCGCCGTTGTCGGGCCGCTGCTCGGCTCGCTCATCGTCCATACGCTCAGCTGGTCCTGGGTGTTCTGGATCAACATTCCGGTCGGCCTGGTCGCCGCCACCCTGTTCATCATCTTCCTGAGGGAAAGCGTGGAAAAGCGCAGCGAGACCGTGGATGTCATCGGCGCGGTGCTGTTTGCCATTGCCATGACGGCGCTGATGATYGGGCTCACCGATATCGAGGGCTCGTCGCCGACGCGCATCGGCATTGCTAGCGCTGTGTTCGTCACCAGCCTCGGCCTGTTTCTCTGGCAGGAGAGCCGGGCCAACCACCCGATGGTGTCCGTGGCGCTGTGGCGCAAGCGGCCGATCGCCACCGCCAATGCGGTCACCCTGCTCTCCAGCGTCGCCATGATGGGCCTGACCGCCTTCCTGCCGATCTATGTGCAGACCGTGCTGCAGCGCTCCGCCGTCGTCGCCGGCCTAGCGCTGACCATGATGCTGGTCGGCTGGCCGATTGCGGCGACCGTGTCGTCGCGGCTTTTCCATCGCCTCGGCGTCCGGCCGCTGATGATTACCGGCACGCTGTTTGCGCTGACCGGCGCCTCGTTCTTCGTCCTGCTCACACCCCAGAGTTCGCCGGTCCTGGCCGGCATCGGCTCGCTGATCATGGGTCTGGGCATGGGCACGATGAGCCTGCCGGCGCTGATGCTGATCCAGAATTCCGTCGACTGGAAGGAACGCGGTAGCGCCACGGCTTCCAACGTCTTCTCGCGCAATCTCGGCAGCACGCTCGGCGCCTCGATTTTCGGTGCGGTCTTGAACTATTGCCTGGCGCACTCCGCCGGCGCCGGCAATTTCGGCGCCGACCAGCTGCGCGGCCTGCTCAACGGCACCTCCGTCGTCTCGGCCGTCGAAGCGCCGCTGAGGCTGGCGCTGCAGGGTTCCCTGCACATCACCTTCAGCTCGATGCTGATCTTCGCCGTGCTGACCGTGCTGTCGAGCCTGTTCATCCCGCATGTGGATGTCGAGGGCGCGGCACAGGTGCGCGAAGTGCCGGGGCATTGACCTTTTACAGGGCATTCCGCCCGCCGAGGGCGGCGGAGCGCCTTGCAATTTCAGGTCACGAAACTGTCGGCTGTCAGATTGCCGTGCATGTCCGGACCCCAGGGCGTGTCGTTGCCGAGCTTAACGATCCACCAATCATCGGTGTCGTTCTGATAATAGTTCCATTTCGGGCTGTCGTTGGTCATGTCGATTTCGCCGCCCGGCGCGATCAGGTAATAGCCGCTCTCATCCGATTTCTGCTCGATGCTCTGGACGATCTCCTTGATCTGAAAGGCCGTCAGGTCGATCTTGTCGCCGGCAGCGAAGTCGGTGAAATTGAATGTCTCGGTATGGCCGACCCCATTGTTGACCTGCGAGGGGTCGACGCCCTTGACAGGTGCGATGAACACCGTGTCGTTGCCGGCGCCGGTCTTCACCGAGATCGGATGGGGCTGGATGACGTTGATGTCGATATGGATCGTGTCGCTCTTCTTGGACAGCGTGATGCTGTCGAAATCGTTGAGCTGCAGCCGGACATCGCCGTTGACTGGGTTCTTCAGCACCAGTTTCTCGACATTCTTGACGTCGAAATCGCCCGCCGCCTGTAGCAGCATCGTGTCCTTGCCGCCGCCCTTGTCCTCGGTGATCGTGTCGCCCTGGGAATCGACGGCATAGGTGTCGTTGCCTTTGCCGCCGGTCATGTCGTCGTCGCCCCGGCCGCCGATCAGCAGGTCGTTGCCGCCATGGCCGGTGAGCGTGTCGTCGCCGCCCTGGCCGAACAGGGCGTTTGATGAATTGGCCACCGAGCCACCCCCGACCTTGAGGGCATCCTTGGCCTCAAGCGTATCGGATTTTTCCGTGCCGTTGAGCAGCATGTTGAGCTTGTAGGCATGCGAATATTCCTTGGCGACTTCGGCCAGCAGCGGGGTCGCCTGCTGGGTGAACTGCTGTGCCGATTTGATGCCCCAGGAACCGTCGCGCTCGATGATCGTGTCGTAGACGTCCTTGCCGCCGCGATCGGTGCCGTCGAACAGGTAGCCGAGATTCTTGGCGATGTCGTTTATCGTGTGGTCTGCCGCGACGATGCCGACGCGTGAGGATTCGTCGATGCGCCGGTTCTCGTTCTCGAACTGGTGATTGTAGCGGATTTCGTACCACAGGGCGCCGCGCATGTCGTTGTTGAGCGCCCATTTGATGCCGTTGCCGATCAGCGTCTTGGCATTGTAGTAGAGCGACAGCAGCGCCGCGCGCTCGACGGAATCGGCGATCGACGCGCCGCCGGCAGACAGCGCGTTGGTCAGCCCGTCGTCGTATTTCTTGTCGATGACGCCGGCATCGCCGAACAGCGTCTCTTTCAACAGATCATCCTGCTGCTGGCCGGTCAGCGAAATGCTCTGCAACGCCGCCTGCTGGGCCGCCGTGCCGCCGGTGCCTTCGACAATCCGCTTGAACATCATATAGTCGAGCGTCACCTTCGTGCCGCCGACGTCAATCTTGCCGCCGGACTTGTAGGTCTTGATCAGCGCCATTCCCTGCTGCTGCTCCGCGGTCAAGCCGTCGAGCACCCAGGAAAGCGCCTTGTTGATCGTGGTATAATCGAAAGCATCGATATTGAAGCCGCGCCCGATCGTCGGATGCGGGTCACTCGGCGTATTGACATAGAATATCGTGCCGTTGCCTTCATAATTACGGATGAGATTGACCGCATAGGTCTCGAATGCGTCATGCGAAAGCGAACTCAAAGAAGAAAGTGTCATTGCCAGTCCTCCTCCATCTCTTCCCCCAAGGTATTGTATGCCTGGGAAGTGCCGACCGTAAGACTATCACGCATCCTGGCCCGTCATTATTCATGATGATGATGTTCAAGGCGAAGTTTGAGCGGAAGAGTTGCTTTTCTTGAGTAACTCATCCAGCGGCTGGCATGGACACTGCTTGTAGTCGACCCATTTCGCCGGCAACTCTGCCCCATCCTGCGGACGGCTGGCCGATCTTTCCACCGCCCGACCGAGCCGAAGACGCTTTCCGAACTGCTGACAAAATGGCTCGGGGGAGCACGTGCCCCGATTTCCCTCACTGCTGTCCTCGGACGTGCCCCAGGGATCGGTCGCAGGGATGAGGGCGGAATACATTGCGGCGCCGGTCAGAAACCCGACGCCAACCAGAATGCCAGTCGCGAAGGTTATTTCTCCGATGGCTTACCTGATTTCACCAGGGATGCGTAAGCTTTTGCATATTCGATCACGCCGGCCTTCTCTTTCAAATATTTCATGCCGTCGTGTTCAATGAGCGTGTCATAAAGGTATGCGTCGAGTTGCAGCGTTTTCTCTTCAGACCGAAGCGCCACCGAAACAACGATCCCCTGCTTGCTTTCGATCTCCCAATGCAAGGCGGGTCTCAGCTCAATGATCTTCGACCCAATCTTGACCACGGCATTGGCAAATTCAGCACATCCGTTTTCCGGCGGATATTTGTCGCTGACGATCCTGGCCCACCAGTTCTCGGTCACGACGCTTTTTGCATTCGGGCCGAGCATGCGGAGAAACAGATCCGTCCTGATCTTGTAGGTGACGAAAACCGCATATGGCCCGGGCGGCGTTTTCTTCGCTCCCTCACGATACGCCGCCGCCCAATTGATCCAGAACGCATAGTACGTTTTCGTGTTCAGCTTCTCGACCAAAACGAGCTGATCATGCGGGCCGAACCACGCTGCCTCATCCCCCTCCATCTTGGCGAAGTCGGCATCGTTGTGCCACTTGCCCACCGACACCATCCGGTGAAACTGCTTTTCGCTCAGCGCGCGATGTCTGCGCTTTCTCATGATCGCAGCGCTCACCGGCGGCTGCATGGGCTGCATCTGGCACTGATAGAGCGGATTGGGCAGCACCGGCCTGATCTCGATCGAAGACAGCCAGAATACGAAATGCTCGCCGCCCTGGGCGAGGATTGCGGAGGTCAATACCAGCACTTTTGCAAAAAGCCCGATCATCTGCAGCATGCATGCCCTCGGCGACGGAAATCAAAAGCAGGTTGTTGGCGAACCTGGATACCGTTTTGCACGCTCAACGCAACCCGTCACAGCTCTCCCGACCTATGTCCAGGGCATTGCCGGTTTTTTTTACCCGTCGGAAAAGCAGGGACCGGCATTGTTGAAACATTCCTCGCGTTGCGCCCGGTCGCGGTCCCGGCCAGTGCTACCTACATCCCTCACGCGAAAAGTCGGAATGCGCTCCAACCGACAAACACCAGCCAGGCGAGTTCCAGCAGCAGGGCGCAAAAAAACCAGTACCGGACATGATGAACTTGCTTGTGAGCGGCAGACAACTTACGCCGTGTCACCGTCGACAGCGGCCTGACAGTCCCAGGGAGCGGGATGTCCAGTCGGATACTCTCTCATCATCCCAGCAGGGCTCAATCATAAAATGTCCGCTGCTGGCAGTAGGAATCAAAAAACTAGACGTTGACATCTCTGCCGGCAGTCTCTATTTGTAGTTTATCGAGATTTGCTTGCTGAGCTTTGGTTATCGCGCGTTTGGCATCGTGCCCTGAACGAACCTTTCCTTTCAAAAATCGCTGTTCGTCATCGCTGCGCTCACCCGTCGCGGTTCTTCAATATTGCTATGAAAGGGTTCATCATGACCACTGGCACAGTTAAATGGTTCAATTCCACCAAAGGCTTCGGCTTTATTCAGCCTGACAATGGCGGCCCCGACGCCTTTGTTCATATTTCGGCCGTCGAGCGCGCCGGAATGCGCGAAATCGTCGAAGGCCAGAAGATCGGCTACGATATGGAGCGCGACAACAAGTCGGGCAAAATGTCGGCTTGCAATCTGCAATCTGCATAATTTGGCATCTGCTTTCCTTTGACCACGGATGTACTGGCACTGTCGAGAGCGCGATGCGAACCAAGGTCAGGCAATTTGCCTGGCCTTTTTTGTTGCCGTGGCATTCCCGGCAAATAGCAGCAAATCACTGCTTACCTGTTGAGGTCCGGCCAAAAATTCCGGAGATTTATCGTGGAAAAGAACGAACTACAGGCGATTAACACCGCATGGCAAATCGCCATGCAGGAGATCCTGCGCATGGTGGTGCGCGACATCTATAAAACAGGCGACGAAGCCAGCTTCAACGCACATATCAGGCGAATTGAAGAGGCGGCTGTCGATAGTATATACGCCGGCCTGATGCTACGTGGGACTGACGATTGGACAGAGACGCTGGTTAAAGAAAAAGCCAGCAATTTCGTGACCAGCCTGCTCACATCATTTACCTTCGACCGCGCCTAAGTCCCGTCCCCGCGAACAGTTGAGTTCGCCAGGCGAGATGTTCGGGTTTAATCATTGCTCGCACGTGCGAGCTATCCCTTTCAGGATCGTATCATGACAGAGACATATAGCAGATCCCGCCGACAGGCCGAGATTGCCTTCGGCAAAGAGCAAACCGAGTTCTTCGCTCGGGGACAAGCCGTTCAAGCGCTTGACGCGGTCGCCCAGGCGCGCGACGAAAAGACCTTGCGGTTGCGAGAGGCTCGGAAGGCAAAAGAATTACTCGATCGCCTGTCGGCCGCCACTCCCATCACCCGGAAAACCGCTATTTCCTAGATGCCAACGTTGGCTCCCCCCAGCATCAAGCGGACGTTGTAATCTCCCTGGAATCCAGCGGTTTCAGAGTTTTTGAGGCCTCGAACGCAGACGAAGCCATAGAAATCTTGAACCAACATTCAGACATCCATCTCGTTTTCACGGATATCGACATGCCGGGCAGTATGGACGGCTTGAAGCTAGCAAGCGCGGTGCGCGATAGGTGGCCGCCGATTAAGATCATCGTAACGTCGGGAAACCGCCATCTCAGCGATGACATGCTGCCGGTTCAAGGGAGGTTCTTTGACAAGCCTTATAATCCAATACGGGTCATAGGGGCGATCAAAGAGATGGTGTTGGCGTAGTTTCGATTATTCGATTGATGCGCGCGGCAATTTTCATTTGTCGCGCGGTCTGTGAACAAATCGACGCTTCCCTCAGGAAGGCTGCCGCCAATGGTGGCATCAAATATTGGGAAGTTTACCCGGATATACGCTTCCTCCTTCCCTTGGAAGGTGCCTTCTGCCAGTTGCGGGAAGCAATCATCTTGTGTGAGACTTCCGATATATGACAATGCGCATCCATCGTATATACGATGGGGAAAGCGTATAAATATCAACCAATTGGACGTGCGGTGGGGCGGGTTCCGTTCCGAAAATTAAGCCCCCGCCCCGTGTAACAGGCGTGTTTATCAAGAAAACATGCCAACATTTCTGTTGACTTGAAAACGGTGTTTCGACGCTCTGTCGACATGCTCATCGGATATGGTCGTGTCTCCCCTCAGGATCAGAACCTCGACTCTTTCTCTGTCCATACTGTGGTCGAAAAGGCCTCACTTCCGATAAGTAATGCTTATCTAAATCCAGAATTATAGTGTCTTACATATGGATGTGCGGCATATATTAAATCGTATATTACTATTTTTTCAATAATATACTTTTGAAAGCCTGCCGGCAGAACAAAGCGTGGCGGGATGCCGGCCTGCCGCAGATCAGCGGCGGGCTGCTAATGCTCGGTGCGTGGGGTCCCGTGCGCCTTGACGATCGCGTGGCCTCTTTGCCATAGAGTTCTTCGAAATGATCGAAGCTCTTTGAGAAATAGCCGGGGCATCGAGGACGGCTTCGGCGTCAGCGAGCCGAGCCGAAGAGGCTTTCTCAACCGCTGACAAAGTGGCTTGGCGGAGCGGTCAAATAACCGAATTTGTCGCTGTAAGGACTGGCAAAAGCGTGGGCGGACCAAAGCATAGAAGAATGCTGGCGCAGGGCCCGGGCCAGCGTTGTATCCCTCACGCGAAAAGTCGGAATGCGCTCCAACCGACAAACACGAGCCAGGCGAGTTCCAGCAGCAGGGCGCAGTAAAACCAGACCTGGATCATCCAACGCTCCACAACAAGATGATCAAGGCCACGAGAACCACAAGGACTATCCATCGAATGACGGCCGGCTTTCGTCGCGATCGCGGCTGATGGATGTAGTGAAAGTAGTAAAAATCCGGTTTCTGTGCCGTGACCAGGTTGCTGTAGACGCCGGGGGAAATATCACGATGGACTATCTTGCTGAAGCGGCCGGACCAGATGGTAAGTTTCTTGGTTTCGGCGTCGTAGAAGGCACTTCGAAGCCGTGTTGAATTCAGGGAAACGACCGAATTCTTCTTTGGTGCAATATCGGTATTGGCCATCGGGGCTACCTTGATCTACAAAACTCGGAATAGCGCAAGAGTCGCGTCGGCAGATGTGTTTGTAAAGTTTGTCGCCCTCACCCTCCCCTCCAATCCAAGCCACCCCGAGGCCGAGGCAAATTGGCCGTTGTTCATCAACGCATATTACCCGATCACGGACAGCGGCCATGGCAACGTTTGACAGAGAGAGGCGGCGAGCCCCGTCAAGCACGCCCTCGCTCCGGTAGCCGAGGCTGCTCCGGCCTCAGAAGAACAGAGGCTCCAGCGCAACCATCGCGGCCACAGCCGCCACGATCCCGAAAACGTAGGTCCAGAATGTGTCGCTGATGTACCAGAGCTTACGATCCTCGATCACGTTCTTCAGATGATTGGCCATATTGCCGAACTCACCACCCTGCCCGTCGTGAAGCATGATCGTTTCGTTCAATTCCCTGGTATTTGCTTTGGTGGCCCGAATGAGCAAGTCGGCAATGGTCTCGCCTCGCTTCAACTCGAACGCCATGCCCAGTCTCCCTCACCGCGCAACGCCGGCGCCCGCTCCTCCGAGCTGCCTTCTACATCCCGGCGCCAACATCTCGACGCCAACATTCCGACGCAAGTGCGAGAGTATGACGAAAACAACGTGGCCCGACAACGCCCCTTAAAGTCGTATTCCTCCTCCCGCTTCCGTATAATGTAAGCGCGGAATGTCAGACCGGCAGTTCCGTTCGGCAACGCCTCGCGACAGGCCGGTTGACGAATGGCGCCGGCATCGATCCGTCACCGCGGGATTACCAGACCGCGCTTCGCCCGGCGGGCTTGGAGCATGTCGTCTGAAAGCGGGAACCGATGTCAGAATAAAGACATGCGTAAAAACAAAAGTTTACAGCGCGGTTCCGATTCCATCGGAACACAAAGCGCCTACGGCCGCCGGGCTTTTTCGTGCGCTTTCGCACGCGGAACATTGCGACACGCCGCAAGTTTGCAAATCGTGGAAGTGACCACCCTTTCGGCTTCATCGCAAACCGCCGGAAGGAGGCCCGCCTCTCCCGGGGCGGGCCAACCTCTGGCCACGCATCGGTCGGCTCGAGCGCCGGTCGATCCCGTGGTCGGCGCGCCGCGGACCGGCATCAGGCCTTCCTGAAGACTTCGATGAACCTGGTCCCGCAGTGATCGATGATCCTGGTGGAGACCGCACCGAGCTTCTGAAGTTCGGTCAGCCCCTGCATTTCCTGGTCATCCACATGTTCCTCGATGAGCCAGAGGCGGCCGGCCTTGCCGAGCCGCGATGCCACTGTCAGCATCATCAGAAGCTGTTGCGCCCCATGTCCGATTGCCATTGTCGACGACTCCCGGCGGTTCAGTGCGACAGACAATGCGGCGACAGATCGGAAAGCATAGATATTCGGCCGCCCCCGCCTTCGTCTGCATCACAAGGCAATCTGCAGATCATACCGGGATGGTCCGGACAGCGGGAGCGGCCTTGCAGGCTACCTGTTTGCGGGGTGCGGTCTCCTGCCAAGTTAAAACTTTTCATCACTCTATTCTGTTCCTGAATTGGCTGGAAAACGACTTGGAATGGCAATTTTCTCCAGCAAGAATATCATTTCTACTTATTGGGGAATGAGAGTTCTACCTTAACGATGCATTGGCTTGGAGCTTCTCCTTATAGGAAATTGGAAATCAAACTCCAGCTGACCGAGCCGAAGAGATAAGTGACGAGGATCAGCGCGCAAAAGACGCGCACGTACCGAAATCGCCGCTGAAACTCTGTCTCCATTTCGCACACCCCGACGCTGCCGGGAGTCGAGGAGCAAGAAGTGGGCCAGATCGATCGCGTCCATGCCGACGCCGTGCAGCAAATCCACCTGCCGGCATGCGCGCTCGCCCCGCCTGGCGGCGAGGTCTCGTCACCTCGGACGCAAAAATCAGGTCGTGATTGGCGACAGCAAAATTCTGTCACCGACAGCCGCGACGGTTCCCACCGGCTCGTGCGTTCGTCTTGCATCGAAGGATAATTCGACGAAAAGCCCCTGGTTTTCGAAGGTTTGCAATTCGCGTATCAATTGCACGATCGTTTTGCCGCGGACCACGAAGTCCGGCAACGTTTCTCCCGCATATGAACTTTCCAGATTCTCCAGAACGCAGAGGCGACCGTGTTTGCCAACGAGGCTGATGGGCTTGGGGGTCAAGCCGCCCTCTCGCAGGATTTCGACGCAAAGCTGTTGATTTTCAAAGATCTTCAATTCGGAAATAAGCTGTTCGATGGTTTTTCTATGAGGCATGACGCTTCCAGGCTGCCGACAAAGCTGTTTCGGGTCGGGGAACGCCGGCGCCGCCGGCCATCTCCGCTTCCTTGAGCAGTTCAGGGGTGACCGGCACCTGCGGCACAAGCGCGTCGACCAGTGTCTCGAATGTCTTCTCCCGCCGCCGCTCGACCAGGGTCTGGATCAGCGGGTTCCGACTGCAGACAATGACGGATAAGCTCCTATAACCACATCCGCCACCAAGGCTTCTGCTCGTCCCGGATGGTGGCATGCATTTTGGCAAACAGAGCGTCCCAGTAAGATTTCTCGTAAGCGCCGGCGTCATACTCGACCTCGTATGAGACGACGTCGCCGTGTTGGTCAAACTCGATATCGTAGGAATATCCGTTCTTGTGCACTTTTTCGACGTCGCAGTCGTCGAGGCCCGTCACTGCAGTCCCTTCCGTCCCGAAGCAGTAAAGTCCCATGGCGTGGGCGTCGGAGGACTTTGCTCCGCTCATCGGCCTCTTGTCGACCCTGATCAGAGGTTTGCCGTATTTGGCAATCAAGTCAGCCTCGACCGCTTGTCGCGTCCGATGCGTCTGCCCAGGCTGATATCGAAACTCCACACGCTGGCTGATGGAATTCACTCCACCCTGTCCAGGCAGAAGCCTCACGACCACGATTGCTTTTTTGGATTTATCTTCGGATTCCTTGAGGAAATCCAACCGCGTGACATAGTCGTCCGTCGCAAGGGACTTGCCATCAACGCCGGCGGCACTTTTACCGTGGAACCAAAGCGTGGTGGTATAGCCGTTTGCCATCGCCTGGTCATAGATTTTCCTGGCAGGCATGTCGACGCGAAATCCACCGGCTTCGAAGTCAGGTTTCGGCTGCTGGATCGCCGGCACGATAGGCTCAAGCGCCGCGACCGTGCGGACGGGAACCTCGGCGTGGGAATTCCAGGCAATGGCGGCGAAGGCCATGGTCGGGATGAGCAGGCGCAGCCGAAATTTGCCGGCCAGTGTCGCAAGACCGGCGCCGGCCTTGGCATTGGTTCCGGGGGTGATGAAAAGCGCTGCGGTGAGAGGACGAGTCATTTGCATGTCAACCAATGGGAAAGACGTGAAGCCGCCGGTTCAGGATATTGCCCGGCCGTATGGGGTTGGATAACCGGTGCAGGCTTGGCCCGCTGTTTCCGCTGGAACAGCGTCGGCGATCAGCTTAGGCCGTTCCGGGAGGACGGGATATCCGAAACGAGATGTTCACGTGATCTGAGGTCGGACGTCATGGTGGTCAATCTGGCACTTGGTCGTTCCGACTGTCGATAATGACGGACAAGCGCTCATCACCACTTCAGCCACCAAGACGTCTGCTCGCCCTGGATCACGGCATCCATTTTGCCATACAGAGCGTCCATGTAGGATTTCTCGTATCTGCGGGCGTCATACTCGACCTCGTATGAGACGACGTCGCCGTGTTGGTCAAACTCGATGTCGTAAGAATATCCGTTCTTGTGCGCTCTATCGATGTCGCAGTCGTCGAGGTCGGTTGTTGCGGCCCGGTCCATGTCGAAGCAGTAAAGTCCCATGGCGTGTGAGGACTTTGCGTCGCGCGCCGACTGTTCGACCGTGATCAGCGGTGCGCCGTACTTGGCAATCAAGTCAGCCCAGACCTCGCGTCGCGTCCGGTGCGTCTGCCCTGGCTGATATCGAAACTCGACACGCTGCTTGATGGAATTCACCCCACCCTGTCCAGGCAGAAGCTTCAAAATCACGATTGCTTTCTTGGATTTATCTTCGGATTCCTTGAGAAGATCCAGCTCCGTGATGTAGTCGTCGGTCGCAAGGGACTTGCCATTGACGGTGGAAGTACTTTTACCGCGGTACCCAAGCGTGTTGGTATAGCCGTTTGCCATCGCCTGCTTATAGATTTTCTCGGCAGGCGTATCGACGCGAAATCCACCGGCTTCGAAGTCCGGTTTCGGCTGCTGGATCGCCGGCACGATAGGCTCGAGCTCCGCGACCGTGCGGACGGGAACCTCGGCGTGGCAACTCCAGCCAACGGCGGCGAAGGCCATGGTCGGGATGAGCAGGCGCAGCCGAAATTTGCCGGCCGCCGTCGCAAGACCGGCGCCGGCCTTGGCAAGGGTTTCAGGGAGGATGAAAAGTGCTGCGGCGAGAGGACGGGTCATTTGCATGCGAACCAATAGATGAGACGTGAAGCTGCCGGGTCGGGACATTGTCCGGCCGTGTGGGGGTTAGATAGCTGGTGCGGGATTGGCTGGCTGTTTCCGCTGGAACAGCGGTAGCGAGCGGCGGAGATCGTACGGGCGGGGGAGTTCCACGGCGTCAGCGCGTCGATTTCGCTGCTTGGCCGTCCATTGGCTCAGCCGCGGCCAGGTGTATGATCGGATGCAAACAGCGGTGTTCAAATGCCTGGGGGACACTCTTTGTTGCGAGAAAGTAGAGGTTTGACTTGATAATGTGTTTATCACCACGTCCCGATTTTCAGCGGCGCGTGGTTAGCAGGTGATGTGAAAATGAATAGTTTCCGCCATGAATGAAGATATCCAGAAGTTGTACGAAATTGCGATGGCCCGGCAGCCACACGAGCATGACATCTCTTCAATCGTACCTATCATACGTCCGTACGACTGGCTGGACGGTAGCTACATGCGGCCAATCGTTCCACTGGCCGATCTCCCTTTCTCCTTGGCATGGGCCGTTTGGAGCGCCCCGCACATATTGATCTACGTAAGTTATGAGATGGCCCAGTATTGGGAGGATACCGGTGTGGACTGGCCTGAAAAGGCGATGGAAAATCTGCAAAGGATGGCGCAGTCAAAGCGTATGAGTGGCGCCAGAAAAGACGAACGCGGCAAGACGACCATTGTCGCGATGCTTACCGACGATGCCATCGGGCCATCACGACTGTTGATCCCCGACCTCTTTGTAGACATCTTCGGAGAGGACTACATGGTTGCTATTCCCGAGCAAACTTGCGCAATTGCTTACGCTAATGATCTGCCTGAGAGCGAAATGGCCGCTGCAGACGGTCTGATCGAAGGCTGCTACCGAAGTGGCACGACACCATTTTCACCGGAGCGATTCGAGGCCAGTCGCTTCATGCTTAAGCAAGTGGCGGTTAAACTCACTTATGACTGAAAGCATGTACTTGGTGTTGCATTGAGCCGACTTGGAACACCGAGTTCATATCCGCTGCCTCGCATTTCGCATCATTCGTCGAAAACCCACCCCTGCGGAAAACAGGATGAGGGAGGATAATTGACGCCATTCCTCACGACCCTGGCCACGTCACCGTCGCACTCCCCACCCCCTGCCCATTCCTTCACCACCCCACAAAATTTTAGCATCACTAAAAAAGCATATTGACAAGTACCCGGTTTTGAATTTCCTATTGAAGAAATACTAAAAAAATCCAGGGTGAACAGTGAAGACCGAACCCATGACCGATGACGACATCGGCGCGGCGGATATCAATCCGCTGGGCGAACGCCTGCGCGAACGGCGCAAGCAGATGAAGCTGACGCTGCAGGAGGTCGCGGATGCCGCGGGCTTCTCGGTCGGCTTCATATCGCAGATCGAGCGCGGCATCACCGTGCCGTCGCTGGTGTCGCTCGTCGCCGTCTGCCGGGTGCTGAAGGTCGAGATCGGCTCGTTCTTCCAGCAGCCCAAGGTGAATGCGCCCGTCACCCGGCATGAAAGCCGGCCGATCTATGGTCTGGGTGCGCTCAACGGCAAGGACGTCACCTATGAGCGGCTGTCCGCCTCCTTCCCCGGCAATGTCCTGCGCAGCACCATCATGCATGAGCCGCCGGGCTACCGCAGCGAGGCCATGTCGCATGAGGGCGAGGAGATCTTCTACATCGTCGACGGCGAACTGACGCTCGAGCTCGACGGCGAGACACTGATCCTCGAGGCCGGCGATACCGCCCATTTTCCGTCGACGCGCCGGCACGCCACCTGGAACCACACGGACAGGCCGACCACCGTTWTCCACACCTGCACGATGGACGTCTTCGGCGACGGCGAGCCATCGGGCGACCCGAATACCAGCCTGGTCGTCACCCGGGCTGCACACCGGCGCAGCGCGCCAAAACCGCTGAAAATCAGCAAGGGGAACAAGACATGAAAACAGGGTTGAAGATGATCGGCGCGGCGCTTCTCGCCGCTGCATCGATCCATTCCTATGCACATGCCGAAACCGTGCTCCGTCTCGACGAGGCCCCGATCGGCGAAATCGACCCCGGCAAGGCCTCGGACTATGCCGACACGATCCTGATGTTCAATCTCTATGACACGCTGGTCATGCCCAAGGCGGGCCAGCCGGGCTTCGACCCGATGCTGTCGACCGGCTGGACGTCGGATGGCAAGACCTACACGTTCAAGCTCCGCACCGACGTCAAGTTTCAGAGCGGCAATCCGCTGACCGCCGATGACGTGGTCTTCTCCTATGACCGCATGCAGAAGCTCGGCCAGGGCTATTCCTACCTCTACACCAATGTGGTCAAGGCCGAAGCCGTCGATGCCGCCACGGTGAAGTTCACGCTGAAGGATCCCTCGGCGCCGTTCATCTCCACCCTCGTCCACCTGCCGGTTATCGACAAGAAGACGGTTCTTGCCAATCTCGGCAAGGGTGACGGCGAGATGAAGGACTGGGGCCAGGCCTATCTTTCCGGCCACACCGCCGGCACCGGCGCCTATACGCTCGTCTCGCAGAACCCGCAGTCCGAGACTGTGATGAAGAAGAACCCGAACTACTTCCTCGGCATGCCGAAGAAGGCGCCGGATACGGTTCGCTTCCGCTACGGCCTGGAAGCCGCCACGGTGCGCACGCTGATCTCCCAGGGCCAGCACGAAATCTCCTCGCAATGGCTGCCGCCGGAAGTGCTGAAGTCTCTGGCCGCCGATGGCAACCAGCTGCTGTTCGAGCGCGGCGTGTCGGAATATTACATCAAGATCAACACCGCCAAGCCCCCGTTCGACGATGTCGAATGCCGCCTCGCGGTGACCTATGCCTTCGACTATGACGCCGGCATCAAGATGGTCGCGGTCACCAACAATGTCTCGCTCGGCAGCCTGGCGACCGGCGCGCTCCCGTCCGGCATGCTGGGCTCGCTGCCATCAGACCAGGCGACGCACAAGGACATCGCCAAGGCTAGGGAGCATCTGGCCAAGTGCAAGTACAAGCCCGAGGACATGAAGGTCCAGCTCTCCTGGATCGGCGAAGTGCCGCTCGAAGAGCGTTTTGCGTTGCTGATGCAGGCCAATTTCGCCGAACTCGGCATCAAGGCGGAAGTGCGCAAGGTGCCGTGGGCGCTGTTCACCGACATGGTGACCAAGCCCGAGACGACGCCGAGCATTTCCCAGGTCTTCGTGTCGACGGCGACGGGTGACCCCGACACGCTGCTCTACAACATGTACTATTCCAAGCTCGGCGGCACCTGGATGTCGCCGGAACACCTGAGCGACGCCAAGGTCGACGAGCTGCTCGACAAGGGCCGCACCGCACCCGAGGCAGACCGCAAGGCGATCTACGAGGAGCTGAACAAGCGGCTGAAGGAATTGGCCCCGTCGATCTATGCGCAGGACCAGACGGCGGTGTTTGCGGCGAGGAAGGGCATTGTGGTGCCGGCGCTGTCGGACCCGAAGAAGGCGTTCGGGGTGTCCGGGTTTGGGTTTACGTTCCGGTTGATGGAAGTGAATGAGTAAGTCATCGGTGACGGTGGGTGAGGCCATGCCTGCTTCACCCCTCACCAACTTCGGCCAAGGCCTCGCAAGTGCTCGTCCGGCCTTCGTATCCTCTCCCGCAAGGGGCGAGGAAAAACTCGCGGCACCGACTTACCACAAGCAAGGCCTGCGCTTGAGGCACCCTACCTCTCCCCTTGCGGGAGAGGATAGCAAGGCCGGGTGAGCATAGCGAACCCTTGGCCGCGCTTGGTGAGGGGTGATCCCACGGCTCGATGAGTGGCGAATGCCAACCGAAACTCGAAGAAAGAACCTCTGAAATGCCCCCTCTGATCCGCCTGCTTGCGAAGCGGTTGGGAACCTCGCTGATCGTCCTGATCGGGGTTTCCATCCTGATCTTCGCGATTGCCCGGGTGATCCCCGGCGATCCGGCCCGCATCGCGCTTGGCCCGAATGCGACCGCCGACGCGGTGGCGGTCTTGCGCGAGAGGCTGCATCTCAACGAGAGCGTCGTTGCCCAATATGGCTATTTCGTCAGCGATCTCGCCCAGGGCGATCTCGGCGTGTCGCTCTACACCAACCGCCCGGTCACGACGGACATCGCCGAATTCCTGCCGGCGACGATGGAGCTGGTGATCATTTCCGGCCTGATGATGGTGCTGCTCGGCGTGCCCCTGGGCATAATCTCGGCCCGCTATCGCGGCACCTGGGTCGATCACACTGCCCGTTTCGTCACGCTGCTCGGCGTCTCCGCCCCCGGTTTCGTCTGGGCCGTCATCCTGATGCTGCTCTTCTCCTATTTCACCCATTTCTTCCCGATCGCCGGCCGCATCTCCGACAATTTCACCATCACCCCGGTCACAGGCTTCATGCTGATCGATACGCTGATCGCAGGCAACTTCACCGCCTTTGGCGACGCCATCTGGCACATCATCCTGCCCGCCTTCGCGCTGGCGCTTTCCGGCATCGGCCAGGCGGCGCGGCTGGTGCGCTCCAACATGGTCGAGACCTATGACAAGCCCTATATCGAAATGGCCGAGGCCTATGGCTTTCCGGAGCGCAGGATCGCCGGCAAATATGCCTTCCGCCCGTCGATGATCCCCTCGCTCACCATTATCGGCCTGGATTTCGCCTCCATGCTCGGCAACGCCTTCCTGGTCGAGTACGTCTACGCCTGGCCCGGCCTGTCGAAATACGGCGTCGCCGTCATCCTGCGCAAGGACTTGAACGCCATTGTCGGCACGGTGCTGATCATCTCGGCCATGTTCCTCATCGTCAACATCATCGTCGACTTCATGGTCTCGATCATCAATCCGCGCATCCGGCTGTCGCAGAGGGCGTCATGAAGAAAACGCTCCTCATTCTGCTCAGCAACCCGCTGTCGCTGATCGGCCTGATCCTGGTGGCGATCGTCGTGCTCTCGGCCGTGTTCGCCGACTTCATCACGCCTTTCCCCGAACATGTCGGCGCCGTCGTCGACTTCTCCAACTTCAACCAGCCGCCGCATTGGCCCAACATTTTCGGCACCGACCTGGTCGGCCGCGACCTCTTCACCCGCGTGGTCTTCGCCTATCGGGTGTCGCTGATCCTCGGCGTCGTCGTCTTGGCCATCGCGGTGCCGATCGGCGTCACCATCGGCCTTGCCGCCGGCTATCTCGGCGGCTGGACCGAATATCTGCTGATGCGGCTGACCGATGTCTTCCTGTCGATCCCGCCGCTGGTGCTCGCCATGTCGATCATGGGCGTGCTCGAGCCGACGCTGACCAATGGCATGATCGCCGTCACCGCCATGTGGTGGCCCTGGTATACGCGGCTGGTCTACAACGTCGCCCGCTCCGAAAAGGAAGAAGGCTATGTGCTGGCCGCCGAGGTCATCGGCGCCTCGAAAATGCACATCATGTTCCGCGAGATCCTGCCCAATTGCGTGCCGTCGATCATCACCAAGATGACGCTCGATTTCGGCTTCGTCATCCTCATCGCCTCGTCGCTCTCCTTCCTCGGCCTCGGCGTCCAGCCGCCAACGCCGGACCTCGGCTCGATGGTGTCGGACGGCGCCAAATACCTGCCCGACAGCTGGTGGCTCACGGTGTTTCCCGGCCTCGCCATCCTCGTCGCCGTCTTCGGCTTCAACCTGATTGGCGACGCGCTTCGCGAAATCCTGGGAGTCGACCAATGACCGCACCGACACTCAGAATTGACAATCTGCGTCTGGGCTTCAAGACCTGGTCGGGCATGAGCGAAGTGCTGCATGGCATCTCGCTGCATATCAGGAAGGGCGAGCGCGTCGCACTTGTCGGCGAAAGCGGTTCCGGCAAGTCGGTCACCGCCCGCATCGTGCTCGGCATGCTGCAATCCCTCAGGACGGCGCGGATTTCCGGCACGGTCGAATTCGAAGGTACGGATCTGGAAAAGCTCAGCTATGCCGACCGCCACCGGCTGCGCGGCACCAAGATGTCGATGATCTTCCAGGACCCTACCTCATCGCTCAACCCGGTCTACACCATCTTCACCCAGTTCAAGGAAGTGCTCGAACGCGCCGAGCCCGGCATCGGCAACGATGCCGCCCGCCGCAAGGCTTCGGAAGCCTTGAAGGATGTCGCAATCACCGAACCGGACCGGGTGCTCGATTCCTACGCCTTTCAGCTCTCCGGCGGCATGAACCAGCGCGTCATGATCGCCATGGCGCTGGTCAACAATCCCGCTTTGCTGCTCGCCGACGAGCCCGGCACGGCGCTCGACGTCACCGTCCAGGCCCAGACACTGAAGCTGATGTCGGAGCTGGTCGAGAAGCACCACACCGCAGTGCTGTTCATCTCGCACAATCTCGGCGTGGTGCGCGAATTCGCCGACCGCGTCTATGTCATCTACAAGGGCAATATCGTCGAGCAGTGTTCGACTGAAAGACTGTTCGCCGCGCCGCAGCATCCCTACACCAAGGCGCTGCTCGCCGCAGTCCCCCGCATCACCGGCGGCGGTATTCCCGACATTTCCGACGATCCCGCGACTTTTTTGGCCCCGCTCGTCGCCCATACCGGCTTCAGCGAGAAGGAGTTACTCTCATGAGCAAGCTTCTCCAGGTCGTGGATGTCTCCAAGGAATTCTCTGTCAACGGCCGCAAGGTCCAGGCGCTCGACCATGTCTCCTTCGACGTCGAGCAAGGCGAATGCCTGGCGATCGTCGGTGAATCCGGCTCCGGCAAGTCGACCATTGCCAACATCATCCTCGGGATCTACGCTGCCACCTCCGGCCGCCTGATCTTCAGGGATAAGGACCTGCCGGCGAAACGCGAGAAGGAACACCGCCGCGCCATCCAGCTGGTACAGCAGAACCCGCTGTCCTCGCTCAATCCCCGCCGTTCCGTCGGCGCCTCGCTCAGGCTGGCGCTCGATGTCCACGAGATCGGCGACAGAGCGGGCCGGGCGAAACGTACCGAACAGCTTCTGGAGGAAGTAGGCCTCCCCACCGATTTCAGGACGCGGTCCCCTTCCGCTCTGTCCGGAGGTCAGCGTCAGCGCGTGGCGATTGCCCGGGCGCTGGCCTGCCAATCCGAACTGGTCGTGCTCGACGAGCCGACTTCGGCGCTCGACGTGCTGGTCCAGGCCCGCGTGCTGAAGCTGCTCAAGGACCTCAAGGACAGCCGCGGCCTGACCTATGTGTTCATCACCCATGACCTCTCGGTCGTGCGCAACATCGCAAACCGCGTCGCCGTGTTCGAAAAGGGCAAGCTCGTCGAGCTTGGCGACACCGACGCGATCTTCGAACGTCCTGCCCACCCCTATACGCGCCGCCTGATCGGCGCAGTCCCCGTCGTCAGCCGAGAGGAAGCGGCCCTGCGCGACAGCATTATGGAGAATGGAAATGCCTGATTACGAGAATTTCGTCGCCGCCGTCGCGGAGACCGGCCAGCCCCAGAAGGCCTTCGCGGCGCTGGAACAGCTGACCCGTGACCTCGTCGGGGTAAAACTCTTCACCGTCATGACCAGCGACACCAACAAGAAGGTCGCCGAACGTGTCTATTCCAACATGCCCGATGCCTATCCGGTCTCCGGCACCAAGCCCTATAACGAGACCTACTGGTCCGACATTACGCTGAAAGAGAAGCGCACCTTCGTCGCCAACACCATCGAGGACATTTCCAAGGTGTTCGACGACCATCCGCTGATCAAGTCGCTCGGCTGCGAGAGCGTTATCAATGTGCCGATCACCGTCGACGGCATGGTCATCGGCACGATCAACTGCCTGCACGAGGAAGGTTTTTATACCGAAGACCGCGTCAAGGCGGCCGATGCGCTGAAACTGCCCGGCACCGTCGCCATGCTGCTTTTGGCAAAATCCAGGGAGGCTGATCAGGCATGAGCACGAAAACCATCCGCGTCGCCACCGATGTCGGCGGCACTTTCACCGATCTGGTCTGCTTCGAGACCGATCACGCAACCGGACAGTCGCGGGTGACGACCGCCAAATCCGACACGACGCCGCCCAATTTCGAAGAGGGCGTGCTGAATGTACTGGAGAAGGGTAGCGTCGACCCGAAATCGGTGGATTTCCTCGCCCATGGCACCACCGTCGTCATCAATGCGCTGACCGAGCGCAAGGGCGTGAAAGTCGGCCTGATCACCACCGAGGGCTTTCGCGATTCACTCGAAATCGCCCGCGGCAACCGGCCGGATTTCTTCAACCTGCATTACCAGAAGCCCGCACCCTTCGTGCCGCGGTATCTGCGTGCCGAACTGCCCGGACGCTTCACCTATCACGGCAAGGAAACCAGGCCGCTCGACCTCGCCGGCCTGCCCGGCATACTCGAAGGTTTCAAGGCCGAGGGCGTGCAGGCGATCGCCATCTGCTTCCTGCATTCCTATGCCAATCCCAGCCACGAGCAGCAGACCCAGGCCGAGGTGCAGCGCCTCTGGCCCGGCATTGCCACCGTCTCGTCGCACCAGATCACCCGCGAATGGCGCGAATATGAGCGCACCAGCACCACGGTGCTGTCGGCCTATGTGCAGCCGGCCGCGGAACGCTACCTGCAGCGCCTCAACCAGGGCCTGTCGACCAAGGGTTTTGATGGCAACCTGTTCATCATGCAGTCGAACTGCGGCGTCGATTCACTCGAAAGCGTGTCGAAGATCCCGATCACCATGGTCGAAAGCGGCCCCGCCTCCGGCTTCTGGGGCGCGGCCGAACTCGGCAAGCTGATCGGCGAGAACAACGTGCTGGCCCTCGATATCGGCGGCACGACCGCCAAATGCTCGCTGATCGAGGACGGCAAGGTCAGGATCATGACCGATTACTGGATCGAGCGCAGCCGGCTCTCCTCCGGCTATCCGATCATGGTGCCCGTCGTCGATCTCGTGGAGATCGGCAACGGCGGCGGCTCGATCGCCTGGGTCGACGATTTCGGCAAGCTGCATGTCGGCCCGCAATCGGCCGGCGCCATGCCCGGCCCAGCCGCTTATGGCCGCGGCGGCACCAAGGCGACCACCACCGACGCCAATCTCTGGCTCGGCCGCATCAACCGCGACTATTTCTGCGGCGGCGCCATCAATGCCGACATGGTCTCGGCGAAAAAGGCGCTCAATGACGTCGCCGAAAAACTCGGCGGCAGCGCCGACGACGTGGCGCGCGGCATCATCCGCATCGCCAACAACAACATGGTCAATGCGCTGAAACTGGTGTCGCTCAACCGCGGCCACGATCCGCGCGATTTCACGCTCGTCGCCTTCGGCGGCGGCGGCGGCATGCATGCCGTGGCGCTCGGCGTCGAACTCGGCGTCAGGAAGGTCGTCATCCCCGCCGGCGCCTCGGTGTTCTCGGCCTGGGGCATGATGATGTCGGACCTGCGCCGCGACTATTTCATGACCAAGCTCGCCGATCTCAGGACCGGTGCCGGCCAGGTGATCGAAGGCGTCTTCGCCGAGGCCGAAGCACTGGCGCTGAAGCAATTCGGCGAGGAAGGCGTGGCCAGGGACAAGGTGAAATTCCTGCGCTACGGCAAGTTCCGCTACCAGAACCAGGAACACACGACCGAGGTGCTGGTCGAGGGCGAAGTCACCGATGCGCGTCTCGCGGCCATCGAGACCGCCTTCCACGAAACCTATGAGCGCGAATATACCTATCGCCTCAAGGCCCCAGTGGAACTGGTCGGCATCCATCTCGTCGCCTCCGCCGAGGTCGGCAAGCTGACGATGAAGGAACAGAAGAAAGGCTCAGCCGATGCCTCGCCGGCGCTGAAGGGCGAACGCGACGTGGATTATGCGCTGGAAGGCATCCACAGGGCGAAAATCTATGACGGCGAGAAATTCACCCCCGGCATGACTTTTACCGGCCCGGCCGTGGTCGAGGACCCCGGCACGACCATCGTCATCCATCCCGGCAACCGCGTCGAAGTCGATGGCTTCGGCAATATCCACATCCATCTCCAGGGAGCGTGAAAATGACAAAGATTTCCCACGATCCGATCACGCTGGAAATCATCCAGAACTCGCTGCAGGCCACCGCCGACGAGATGTTCGCCGCGATGAAGAAGACGGCGATGAGCTCGATCATCTATGAAGTGCTCGACATGGGCACCGGCATCACTGACGCCCAGGCCCGCCTCGCCTCCTCCGGCGCCGGCATTCCCGGCTTCATCGGCGTGCTCGACAAGGCGGTGAAAGTGCTGGTGAAGAAGTTCGACAAGCCAGGCGATATCGAGCCCGGCGACGTCTTCATCACCAACGACCCCTATTATGGAGGCGTCACCCATCTCAACGACCTCGTCGTCTGCATGCCGGTCTTCGCCGAGGGCCGGATCATCGCCTGGACCGCCAATATCGCCCACAATTCCGATGTCGGCGGCAAGTCGCCGGGGTCGCTGTCGGCCGATGCGACGGAGATCTTCCAGGAAGGCATTCGCCTGCCGGCGATCAAGATGATTTCTAGGGGCGAGCCGATCCCCGGCATTTTCGACATCATCACCGTCAATTCGCGCATGCCGGATTTCCTCGAAGGCGATCTCTGGGCGGCCATCGCCGCCGTCCGCATCGGCGCCAGGCGCCTCGTCGACCTCGCCACCAAATATGGCGTCGACACGTTCGAGGCCGCCATGGCCGGCTTCATGGACCATGGCGAGAAGGTGGCGCTCGCCGCCCTTGCCGACCTGCCGCACGGCACGTTCGAACTGACCGAAGAGCAGGACGACGGCCGCATGTTCAACGTCAAGGTGACGATATCGGACACTGAATTCGTCGTCGACCTCCGCGACAATCCCGAACAGGATCGCGGACCCTCCAATGCCGGCTATGACGACACGCTCGTCTCCATGCAGGTGATCTTCAAGGCGCTGACCGCCCCGGATTCTCCGGCCAATGAGGGCTCGTTCAGGCCGCTCCGGCTGCTCACCACCGAAGGCACCACCTTTCATGCCAAGGAACCCGCCGCCGTCGGCTTCTATTACGAACTCGGCATTCGCGGCTACGACCTCGTCTGGCGGTGCCTGGCGCCACACATTCCGGAGAAGCTGCCGGCGGGCCATTTCTCCTCGATCGCCGGCACTTTCATCGGCGGCATCCATCCCGATACCGGCCGGCAATATACGATCATCGAGCCGCAGATCGGCGGCTGGGGCGCCTCCAGGGGCCGCGACGGCAACAGCGCCATCTTCTCCGCCGTCCACGRCGAGACCTACAATTGCCCGGCCGAGATTTCCGAAGCCCGCAACGGCCTGTTCGTCGACCGCATGGAGCTCAACACCGATCCGGGCGGCGAAGGCCAATGGTCCGGCGGACACGGCATCCGCATGGATTACCGCATCCGCCGCGACAATTCCTTCCTCACGCTGGGCTACACCCGCTCCCGCATCGTCCCCTGGGCGCTGGACGGCGGCGAGCAAGGCACCGGCAATTACTGCCTGGTCATGCGCACCGACGGCACCCAGGAACGCTACGCCTTCGGGTCGGGTATCCGCGTCGATACAGATGACGTCATCCGCATCATCACTGGGGCCGGTGGTGGTGTCGGTGATCCCAGGGAGCGTGATGTGGAAGCGGTCCAGCGGGACATCAAGAACGGGATGATCACGCCGGAGCGGGCGAAAGCGGTGCATGGGGTGGGCTGAGGCGCCGTCAAGCCGCCTCTTAACGAGAGGGTATCGCCAGAGACACCCCCCTCTGTCCTGCCGGACATCTCCCCCTCAAGGGGGGAGATTGGATGGGGGCATCGCCCTGCCCCAAACAACCGTCGGAAACCCAGTTGTCGGCAGATATTTGAGCCGATGAGTGTGCCTCTGGCCAATCTCCCCCCTTGAGGGGGAGATGTCCGCCAGGACAGAGGGGGGTGTCCCTGGCACCGTCCCTAAATACAAACCGAAAGGGAATGCCAATGCCCACCCCCCTCAAGATCATGTATCTCAACCCCGTCGCCGACAATCCCGACGTTGACCCGATCTTCGCCGACATGGCCCGCGACCACAAACTCCCTGGCACCGAAATCCACATCACCGCTCTCCCCAAGGAAGACTACGGCTTCTCCCACATCGAATTCCGCACCTACGAAGCCCTGGTCACCCGCGGCATCCTGCGCGCCGTCCGCGCCGCCGCTGCCGAGGGTTTCGACGCGCTGGCCATCGGCTGCTTCTACGACACCGCACTCCATGACGCCCGCGAAATCTCCGGCGAGATGATCATCACCGCCCCCTGCTTCGCCGCCTGCGAGATTGCATCCACCCTCTCCAACCGCTTCGGCATCATCATCGGCCGCAAGAAATGGACGCACCAGATGCAGTCCAACGTCCATGCCTATGGCCATGCCGAGCGCCTTGCCGGTTTCTACGATGTCGGCCTCGGCGTCGATGACTTTCAGAAGGACCACGCCGAAACCAACCGCCGCCTGCTCGCCGCCGGCCGCAAGGCGGTCGAGGATGGCGGCGCCGAGGCACTCATCCTCGGCTGCACGATGGAAATCGGCTTCTACAAGCAATTGGAGCGCGCACTCGGCGTGCCCGTGATCGACCCGTCGATCGCGGCCCTGAAACGCGCCGAATATGCCGCCATCCTCAAGCGCCAATGCGGCTGGGTCCGCTCGCGCAAAGGCTCCTGCGAAGCGCCAACCGAGGAAGAAATGGCCCGCTTCGATGCTTTCGGCAGCAACGCGCCGGTGTTCGGCAGCCGGATCGTGGTGGAGGCGGCGTGATCAAGAGGGTTACTCCTCACCAACTTCGGCCACGAGGAGCTTCTCGCATTTGGAAAAGGACCCTCTCTGGCCTGCCGGCCATCTCCCCCACAAGGGGGGAGAAGATTCACGGCTCGCTCCTTGCCTCGATTGTGGCTCCGAGGGCGCAGCTGGGTTAAGCCCCTCCCCCTTGTGGGGAGGGGTTTGGGGCGGGGTCTTTCTTGCCGCCGGCGAGAGATGAAACAACGACCACAACAATACCAAAAGGAGAAACCCATGACCGAACAAACCGCCAAACGCCTCGCCGCCCTGCGTGAAAAAATGACCGCCACCGAAACCGGCCTCATCGCCCTCGGCCCCGGCTCGCACATGCAATGGCTCTTGGGCTTCCACCCGCATCCCGACGAGCGCCCCTGCCTGATCCTGGTCGGCCGCGAGAAGCAATGCTTCCTGATGCCGGTTCTCAATGCCGAAGGCAGCCGCGAATTCACCGACATCGAATTCTTCAACTGGGCCGATGATGTCGGTCCCGACCAGGCGCTCGCCGACGCGCTTGCCGCCATCGACGCCACCGCGCCCGGCAAGGTGGCGCTCGACGAAACCATGCGCGCCGATTTCGCCCTGCTGCTGCTCGACGCCCTGCCTGCCGATACAGCCCGCACCTTCACGCCCGAAACCGTCGGCGCGCTCCGCATGCGCAAGGATAGCGACGAATACAGAAAGATGAAGATGAATGCCGGCATTGCCGACCGCGCCATGCAGGCCGCCTTCGGCGCCATCAAGCCCGGCATGACCGAAAACCAGGTCGCCGACGCCATCAAGGGCCATTTCTCCTCCGAAGGTGCGTCGCCGCAATTCTATATCGTCGGCTCTGCCGGCAACGGCGCCTTCCCGCACCATTCCGCCAGCGAGCGCGTCATCCAGGAGGGCGACGCCGTGGTCATCGACATCGGCGGCCGCAAGCAGGGTTTTCCGAGCGACATCACCCGCATGGCGGTGATCGGGCAAGCCCCGGAAGGCTATGGCCAGATCCATTCGATCGTCGAAAAGGCCGTGCAAGCGGCGCTGAAGGCCGCCCGCCCCGGCGTGCTCGCCAGGGAGGTCGACGCTGCCGCCCGCCAGGTGATCAGCGACGCCGGCTACGGCGAATATTTCGTCCACCGCACCGGCCACGGCATGGGCATAGACGGCCACGAGCCGCCCTATATCACCGCCACCTCGGAAACCGTGCTCGAAGAAGGCATGGTCTTCTCGATCGAACCCGGTATCTACCTCCCCGGCCGCTTCGGCATCCGCCTGGAAGACATCGTCATCCTGCGCGAGGACGGGCCGGAGATTCTGTCGACGCTATCGCGCGAGACGCATTTCGTGCAGGTGTGATGGGTGTGGCGCTCGTGTGAGCGGGCGCCACCTCTGTAAACGGATTGACACTGCACATCTGTGAACTATAATTCACAATATGATCGAAGTCCGCCAGACCAAGATTTTCCTTGAATGGCTGCGGAGCTTGAAAGATTCGCGCGCGCAGGAGCGAATTGCCCAACGCATTGTCAGAGTTCAGTCAGGTTTGCTTGGCGACGCCAAGTTTTTCGACGGCATCGGAGAGTTACGCATCGACTATGGGCCTGGCTACCGCCTCTACTTCGTCCAGCGCGGAAAGGTTTTGATCATCCTGCTTTGCGGTGGCGACAAAGGGTCTCAATCAAGGGACATCCAGCGCGCCAAGGAAATAGCGAGGGATATGCGCCATGACAGTTGAAACCCTGCCCTTCGATGCCTCTGAATTCCTGGAAAGCCCGGAAGCGCAAGCCGAACTGATTGCCGACGCCTTCGAAAGCGGTGACGCTGCCTATATAGCGCATGCGCTCGGCATCGTTGCCAAGGCAAGAGGCATGACCAGCATCGCAAAAGATGCTGGCGTCACCCGCGAGGCCCTCTACAAAGCCTTGAGCGAGACCGGCGATCCCAAACTCTCGACATTGCTCGGCGTCGTCAAGGCTCTGGGACTACGGCTGTCGGCGACGCCCGAAACGCATGCCCCGGCGGCTCAATAAACCCCGTAACTCTTGCACACCTTGGCGATCTCCGCGTCCTTCTCGTCGGCCATCTGGATCGAGGCGAAGCCGGCCTTCTTGTCGCTGCCGGGCGGTGTCAGCAGGCCGAAGAAGGCTTTCGTCTTGGCGTGCTCTATCTGCTTCTGCTTGAAATTGGCAAAGCCGCAGACCGGCACCGCGCCGTCATCGGTCTTCTTGTTGACGAAGAAGATGCGGCGGAAGGTGACATAGGCGGGGTTCTTGAGCTGTTCGCGGATCGCATCCTTGATCAGCGGCATCCAGTCACCGGGCGGCGTCGTGCCTGCGGCGAAAGCGGGTTGAGCAATGGCGAATGCCAGCAACAGGGCGGCAGGGGCGAATCTCGACATGACCATTTCCTCCGATTTTCACGCGGGAAGAAAGCACAAGTCGATCAAACCGTCGAGAGTTAAGGCGCTGATTGTGTGCAAGGGGCAAACAAGGCGGCCTGCGAGAACTCTCGCCAGGCGCTCAGCTGCGCTTGACAAAATACCTAGCAGTCCTATGTTAAAGTCAAATGGAACGGGACTGCTCGTTCGGCGTCGGGCCTCCGGGACTACCTGGAGGCTTTTCGCTTTTATGGAAAGATTTTCAAGCCGAATCCTTCTAACCTTCCATCCGGTCCCCTGCGAAACTTCGGTTCTACCAAGTCGTAAGCACGATTGGGCTGTTCAGGGTCGATAACATGCCTGGCAATGGGATAAGCGACCAGATCGGCGAGCTGAAGCCCGGTTGAATTGTGCTTTTTGTCCATGAAACGGATATCGAGGTTGGGCATTCTGCCAACGCGGTTTTGGCCATCGGCAATTCGCCGAAACTCCAATTCCAACTTGGTATCCTCTGGTGCGCCGCGCTTTTCGACCAGAACATGCGTGAGACTATCGGTTTGCTCATGTTCACGAAGCCACATTTGAAGGCGCTCCATGCAAAACCCTAACGCCATTTCGTAAGGGTTCTGCGGGTCCACATACCGATTGATGTGCTTCTGCTTGTCTATGGCGGCTGCGATAATTGTAAAATCGGAGCCCGCAACAAAATCGTTTATGCGATCAAAAAACATGTTGCGCGTATTCTCATTAAGAAGAATATTAAACTCGCCATGGCGTTTTCTGATTTCGTAGTTATGGAAAACAACGCAGTCATGCCCCCAAAAGTCAAACTTGAGATTTTGAGCGCTAGGGACAATATTGGCTGTATATTCGGTTTTTCGGACAATCAGAAAAACCAAAACGAATACCGGATTTTGCGGATTTATGGGGTTTAGACTATGATCCCCACTTTCATCGACATAAACGATATAATCGCCAAACCTCATAAGCTCGTTTAACATAGTGCCGGAGTTTGTGCAACTTGAGCGAGGGTTTTAGACAGCTATGAGGGGGCGTTCTACTATAATGCTGGGCGGGATCACTCTTGTCCTGTCCGGGTGCTTCGGCTGGTTCGCGATGGCTGACGACGGCCAGATCTACACCCTGTACCGGAATAGCCCGCTTGATGCCATGATGCGGATTCACATCGCCACCTTCGACACTTCAGACGGCGAGGCATACAACCAGGAAAACTGCGGCTTGGCGGCGAGCTTATTTCAGGCGCAACCTGGCGTCACTACCAAGTTCTGGTGCGAAAAAGGACGCTATCACAAATAATCGTCGGCCCAAAACAGCTATCGATGGCTCCCCGTCATTTAACCGCCCCCTGGCTCAGCCCGCGAATAAACTGCCGTGAAAAAATCACGTAGAGCAGCACGAGCGGCACGATACCGAGCGACAGCGCAGCCAACAGCGCCGGATAATCGTTCATGAACTGGCCTACGAATTGCTGCACGCCGAGCGTCACCGTCTGGTTCTGCTTCGAAGGTGCGAGAATCAGCGGGAACCACAGGTCGTTCCACACCGGCAGCATGGTCAGCGTCGCCACGGCCGCCAGCCCCGGCCGGACGATCGGCAGCGCGATCAGGAAGGTGCGGAATTCGCCGGCGCCATCGATGCGCGCCGCCTCCTTGAGTTCGGTCGGCACGGTGCGGAAATAGGCGACCATCAGCGTCACCGCGATCGGAATGCTCATCGCCGTATAGACCAGGATCAGCGAGGTCAGCGTATCGACCAGCCGCCAGGCGATCATGATTTCGAGGATCGGCACGGTGCCCAGCCGGATCGGCAGCATGATGCCGACGACGAACAGGCCGGCCAGGACCGGTGCCATTTTCAGCTTGTATTCCACCAGCGCGAAGGCGGCCAGAGCCGAGGTCACCACCGTCAGCACCACGGTCGTGACGGTGACGATCAGGCTGTTGAGATAATTGTCGGCGGTATTGCCGCGGGTGAAGACGCGCGCATAACCATCGAGGCTGAAAGTGCGGCCATGCGGCAATTGGAACGGCCCGAGGAAGATGCCGGGCGTCGTCTTGAACGAATTCATGATGACCAGCAGGATCGGGCCGAGCGCCAGCGCCACGAAGAACAGCAGCAGCAGGTGCACGGTGATACGCTCGGCCGGCCAGCTCGATCTGCGCTTGCGGGTTTGTTGCGCCATGGCCTGCCTCACAGCTGGACTTGTTTGAGCCTGCGCAGCACCAGCCAGAAATACAGCGCGGTGACGACGAGGATGAGGGTGAAGATCACGGTGGCGACGGTGGCGCCGAGATCGAGATCGGCAATCTGGCCGCTCGAACCAAAGAAGGTGCGGTAGAACAGCGTCCCGAGAATGTCGGTCGAATAGTTCGGCCCGGGTGCCGAGCCGTTGAGCGCAAAGATCAGGTCGAAGCCGTTGAAGGTCCAGATATAGGTGAGGATGCAGATCAGCCCGAACTGCGGCAGGATGATCGGGAATTTGATGCCCCAGAAAATCCGCCAATTGCCGGCGCCATCGATCCGCGCCGCCTCGACAATATCCTCCGGCACGGCAATCAGCGCCGAATAGAGGAAGATCATGGGAATGCCGACATATTGCCAGACCGACATCAGCGAGATCGTCGGCAATGCGGTGAGCTCGTTGCCGAGCAACGGAAAGCTGACGAAGCCCCAGAGCGGATTGATGATCAGCCGCCAGATGAAGCCGACGATGACGACGGAAAGCGTCGCGGGGATAAAGAGCAGCGTCCGGTAGGCGCCTTCGGAACGCTTCAGCAGGCCGGAGGTCAGCAGCGCCGCCATCAGCAGGCCGACGGGGACTTCGACGATCAAGTGGATGAGGAAATATTCGAAATTGTTGACCAGCGCATTCCAGAACCGGGCGCTGGTGACCGGGTGGGTGAAGAGCGTGACGTAGTTCGCCAGGCCGACAAAGGTCCGGCCGCCGGGGGCGTCGGAATCGAAGAAGCTCATCAGGATCGAGGCGACCAGCGGCAGCACAGCGAAGGCGAGGTAGATGGCGAGCGCGGGGAGGACGAAGAGGATCAGGCTGCGGCGCTGGGTGGTGAGGATGTGGGATTTAGGCATGCAGCGACGCCCCTTCGATAGCGGCGGCCTCTTTCACGCACTGTGTGTGGGGCATACCCCCCTCTGCCCTGCCGGGCATCTCCCCCTCAAGGGGGGAGATTGATGCGCGGCTGCCGCTCGCCCCGATCTCAAAGCTTGCAGTAGAACCGAGAGTGCGCCCCCAGCCAATCTCCCCCCTTGAGGGGGAGATGTCCGGCAGGACAGAGGGGGGTAGCCCCAGGCTCCGAGTTGGGGGTAACCCCACACACCAATCAGCAAGAGAAAGAAACTGCGTCACTCAGGTCTCCGTGGACCGATATCGATAGACAAACAAAAGCCCCACGCACCGCCCCTGCGGCGCGTGAGGCCTCGACCTTACGGCTTACTTCTTCTGCGGACCATACCAGGAAGACAGGCCCTTCTGCAGTTCGGCGACCGCCTTTTCCGGCGTCACGTCGTCGCCGTTCATCATCGTCTGCAGCACGCGCCAGGTGTCGTCGTCGAGCGGCGGATTGCCCGAGCTGAGCCGATCCAGCGCAAGGCGCGGGGTGAGCTTGGCGCCCGTCTTCAGGTCAGCCCATTTCTGCGCCAGCGCATTCTTGTAGGTCACCTTCTGGTCGCTCATGGCGAAGAAGCCGGGGGCTTCGTTGACATAGGCTTCCTGGAATTCCGGGCCGGCGAGCCAGTTCAGGAAGGTCTTGGCGGCGTCCATATGCGCGCTCTTCGAATTGATGCCGATCGCCATGTCGGGCATTTCCTGCAGATAGCGCTGGTCACCATCCTTGGCCACCGGCGGGCCGAACACGCCGACATTCAGGCCCGTCGAGGCCGCCTGGTTGATGTCCCAGGAACCGTCCGGCAGGATCGCCGCCTTGCCGATGGTGAAGAGCTGCGTCATGTCAGGATAGTTGAGGCTCTGATAGCCGCTCGGCAGATAGGGCTTCCAGGCGTCGAATGCTTTGAACGCTTCGACGAATTCCGGATCAGTCAGCTTCTTGGAGCCATCGATCAGGCCGAGCCGGCCTTCCTCGCCCTTCCAGTAGGTCGGGCCGATACTGTAGAGGCCGTTATAGGCGAGTTGCCAGGATTCGGCCGAGCCATAGGCGAGCGGCTGGTATTTGCCGCTGTCCTTGATCTTCTTCAGCACGGCGATGAATTCGTCTTGCGTCTTCGGCGGCTCGAGGCCCAATTCCTTGAAGATATCGACATTGTAGAAGAAGCCGGCGAGAACGGCGGCCACCGGCAGGCAGAAGGACGTGCCCTTGTCGTCGGCCCAGGCGGCGCGCGACGTGTCGTCAAAGTGCTTGAGGCCTTCGAGCCCGGTCAGCGGTGCATAATAGCCGCGCTTGATCCAGTCGCGGTTGACGTCGAACGGGCGGCAGGTGATCAGGTCGGGGCCGGCGCCGGCCTCCATCTGCGACTGGATCGCCGCATTGTATTCATTGGTATTGATCGGAGCGAATTCGACCTTGATGTCGGGATGCTTCGCCTCGAACAGCGGCAGGATCTTGTCCTGCCAGACCGCCAGGTCTTCCGTGCGCCAGCTGCCCAGCTTCAGGGTAACGGCATCTGCGGCAAGGGCGCTGCCGGCCGCGGCCATCAGGCCCAGCGAAGCCAGCACGCACCCCATCAATCCATGTGAACGCATTGGTAGTCTCCCCTTTTATGAAAGGTTTTGAAATTCCTCCGCCGCGGCGGTTCTCCCTCCCGCAGCCAACTTTCGGAAGATACCTCCTAATACCAGTTATGACAAGATATCTTTTTTATTTCCCATTTTTGTCTTATGTGGTATGCATCGGCGAAATAGAAATTTAGCAGATAAGAACGGGGAGGAATGCATGATCGGGGTGGGAATGCTCGGTTCGGGCTTTATCGGCGATTGCTATGCAGATTCACTCCTCGATGTCCGCAATGCCGAACTCGTGGCCTGCACGTCGCGCAACGTCGAGCGTTCGGCCGAGTTTGCCCGGAAATGGGGACCCGGCGTCACCGCCCACCCGACCATGGATGCCGTCTGCGCCGACCCACGGGTGCAGGTCGTCGTCATCGCGCTCCCCAATGAGGCACATCTCGACGCCACCCGCATCGCCGCCAGGCATGGCAAGGCGGTGATCTGCACCAAGCCGCTCGCCCGCACCGAGAAGGAAGCGGCGGAAATGCTGAAGATCGTGCTCGATGCTGGCATCTGGCACGGCTATGCCGAAAGTGCGGTGTTTTCGCCCAAGATCGCCAAGGCCTATGACATGCTCAAAGCCGGCGGCATCGGCAAATTGCTGACCATGCGCGCCCGCGAAGGCCATTCCGGCCCGCATGCGCCGCATTTCTGGAACGCCGAGACGGCCGGCGGCGGGGCGCTGCTCGACATGGGCTGCCACACGGTCGAATCGGCCCGGCATTTCTTCGGCAAAGACAATCCAGTCGTCGAGGTCATGGCCTGGGGCGCCACCATGGTGCATATGGACAAGACCACCGGCGAAGATGCCTGCATCGTGCTGCTCAAATTCGCCGGCGGCGAGCTCGCCTCGCTCGAATCCTCCTGGATCGAGAAGGGCGGCATGCAGCTGCGCCACGAGCTTGTCGGCTCGGAAGGCCGCATCGTCACCGACAGTTCCGTCGGCCCGGTCTGGGGTTTCGTCAGCCATTCGGTCGGCTATACCGTCGAAAAGGCCGACAGCGACACCGGCTGGGTCTATCCGGTGCCGGAAGAAACCCGCGCCTACGGCTTTTCGCAGCAAATGCGCCATTTTGTGGATTGCTTCGCCGCCGGCAAAGCGCCGATGGAAACCTATGAGGATGGTGTTATCGTCAACCGGATTATCGATGCGTGCTATCGCTCGATGAAGACGAAGCAATGGGAACAGGTGGCGGCAAACTGATGGTTGGCAAGGTCGGCACGGTGGCGCGCCTCGACGAGAATTCACCCGAACCGCTCTGGCAGCAGGCTGCCCGGGCGATCACGCGCGAAATCGCCTCAACGAAAATGCCGTCCGGCAGTCGCCTGCCGCCTGAACGCGACCTCTTGACCCGCCTCTCCATCAGCCGCGTGACCCTGCGCAAGGCGCTGCACAGCCTGGTAAGCTCCGGCGTGCTGGTCTCCTCGCATGGCCGCGGCTGGTATGTCGCCACCGAAGCGCATCAGGAATTTCCGCAGACGCTGGAATCCTTCAGCGAGACTGCCGCCCGGCTGGGCCTGACGCCCTCTTCCGAAGTGCTGCGCGCCCAGGAAGCGCCGGCCACGCTGGATGAAGCGGAAGAACTCTCGGTCGCGCCGGGCTCGCCGGTCTTCCACCTCGAGCGCGTGCGCAAACTGGATGACGTGCCGGTCGCCGTCGACATCTCCTACTTTCCCGCGATCCGCGGCCTGGACGTCTCGGCAATCGATTTCTCCAAGGCGTCGCTCTTCCGCCTGCTGATGGATGCCGGCTTCGACCTTGCCCGCGCCGATTCGACCATCGAGGCGCGTGCCGCCGATGCGACGCTGGCGCGCCATCTCGGCATCGAGACCGGCATGCCGGTGCTCGCCATGTGGCAATTGATCGAGGACGCCAATGGCCGGCCGGTCTGCTCGTCCTCCATCACCTATGCCGGCGATCGCTATCGCCTGAGAACCAGCTTTTCCCGCATCGGCAAGCCTGCCGGATAGATCATCGAGGGGACCGAACCGCAATCGCAATTTTCGCGACGACATGGAGAGCCCGGAGGATCGCCTCGCGGGCACCGGTCGAACGCGGCCTGAATTCTGAAGGAGACAGACGTGGTCAAGGGTTACATTTCTCTCGCCGAAGCGCGCGCCGCCCAGGCCGACCGGCTGGATGCCGCAGTCGCGGCAATCGGCGGCGAGGTTTTTCGCGCCCGCGAGGCCGGCGCGCTGGCTGGTCCGGGGCCGATCTTCCTCGGCATCGGCGCCAGCTTTGCGGCGAGCGCCGCCGCTGTCTGGACGCTGCGCGCCCGCGGCGTGCATGCGCTCAGGCTCAATGCCGGCGAATATCCCATCCCCTTTCCCGCCACCGATCACCCGCTGATCGGCGTGTCGCAGAGCGGCAAGAGCGCCGAGACGCTCGCCGTGTTCAATTCCATCGACCCGACACTGCGCATTTCCGTCGTCAACGCCAAGGATTCACCGATCGCGGCGATCTCCGCCGCCAATATCTCGCTCGGCGCCATTCCCGACAGCTATGCCTCGACCATCGGCTACACCGCCACTGTGATGGCGCTGGGCATGGTGGCCGAAGCCTGGAACGACGGCGAGATCGACCCGTCCTGGGCCAACATCGCGCCAGCCGTCCGCGCCGTCGAAACCCTGCTCGCCGAACGTATCAACGAACTCGTAAGCCGGCTAAACGACGCCCATTATGCCGATTGCGCCGCCATCGCCTCTTCCGTCGGCTCGGCCGAAGTCGGCGCGCTGCTGCTGCGCGAAATCGCCCGCATCCCCGCCACCGGCATGTCGACGCGACAATATCTGCACGGCGCGATGGAATCGGCCGGCCGCGGCGCCCATATCCTCTTCGGCGACGAACGCGAGATCGAGCTGGCAAGCACGCTGGCCCGCGCCGGCCATGAAACCATTCTCGTCAGCCCGCTCTCCGTCGCCGAGGAAGCCCATCTCAGCCATATCGCGCTGCCGTCTGTCTCGCCGGCGCAGCGCCCCATTCTCGAAGCCGTGGTCATGCAGACGCTCGCGGTCGAAACTGCTATAGCCCGCGGGCTCGACCCGGATGCCTTCGTCTTCGAGCACAATGACACCAAGGTTGCCTGACATGACCTATGCACTGATCGCGCTAGACATCGGCGGCACCAAGGCGCATCTCGTCATCGAAACCCTCGACGGCAAGCGCATCATCGACACGCTGATCCCCAGCCAGGATTGGGATGCCGAGCCGGTCGCAGAAGGTGCGGCCTGGATCGCCGGCAAGCTCAAGGCGCATGTCCCCGCCGACCTCAAAATCGCCTCGCTGGCCTTCGGCGCCCAGGGCATCAACAGCGCGACAATCGCCCGCGACCTGACCGCCGAACTGGCCAAGCTCGGCTACCAGGCCACCGCCGTCAACGACGCGGCACTGATCGTCGCCGCCGCCGGCTTCGACCAGGGCATCGGCATCATCGCCGGCACCGGCGCCATCGGCGTCGGCAAGGATGCTTCCGGCGCCCACATGGCCGCCGGCGGCTGGGGTTCGGTCATCGGCGACGAGGGCGGCGCAGCAGCACTGGTCCGCGAAGCCACCCGAGCAGCACTCAGGGCACTCGACGAAGGCAGACCGGACGATGGCTTGCTCTCTGCCCTGATCGCAGACTTCGGTGTCGCCGATGCCGAGCGCCTGACCCGCAAGGTCAATGACGAACCGACCGCCGAGAACTGGGCGCCGCATTGCCCCGCCGTCTTCGCCGCCGCCGACGCCGGCTCGGCCCTGGCGCAGCGGGTCATCAAAGAGGGCGGCGAATATCTGGCCGCCCTGGTCGGCCAGCTCCTCGCCCGCGGCGCCGCTGGCACCGATATCGTCGTCGCCGGCAGCGTGATCGTCAACCAGGAGAGGCTGTTCGATGCATTTGCCGCCGCGGTGAAGGCGGCCCATCCGGGGCTCAGAATCCACAAGCTGAGCGTCAGCCCCGTCGAAGGCGCCGTGTTCCTGGCGCGCAAGACCGCTTGAGGCGACGATCCGATTTTTCGTCGCAATGCCGGTTCGCTCCTTTAAATCTTAACCCCGATACCGCATATTCAGCTGCGATCGTTGAAGCGAGGGCTTGGGTGAATGGAACCGGCAAACATGCCTGAAACAYGTCGCAAGCTGACGACGATCTTCTCCGCCGACGTCCAGGACTATACGCGCCTGATGGGCATCGACGAGGAAGGCACGCTCGTCACCCTGAAGCGCTATCGCGACGCGATGTCGGCGGTGATCCAGTCGCATGGCGGCCGGGTGATCAACACCTGGGGCGACGGCCTGATCGCCGAATTCCCCAGCGTCGTCGAGGCTGTCCGCGCTGCAATCGATACCCAGAACGAACTGGCAGGCTACAATGCCGGCACGCCGAGCGAAAAGCAGATGCTGTTCCGCATCGGCATCAATCTCGGCGACGTCATCGAGGTCGGCGACGACATCTATGGCGACGGCGTCAACATCGCCGCCCGCCTGCAGGGCTCGGCCCTGCCCGGCGGCATCGTCATTTCCAACACTGTCTACGACCAGGTCCGCAACAAGGTGACCGTCGCCTTCGATTTCCTCGGCCCGCTGCAGGTGAAGAACGTCTCCGAGGCCGTGCCGAGCTATTCGGTCCGCGTCGGCGAAGCGCCGGCCGCCGGCCGGGAACGCTCGCGCGACGTCCCGCAGCACCCGCCAAGACCACCGGCTTCCGACAGGGAAGAACTGTTCTTCCAGCCCGGCAGCCCGGCCATGTATCGCGGCCTGGCCGGTGCCGCGATCATCGTCACGCTGGTCAACCTCTTCACCGAGCCCCACGATTTCTGGGCCAAATGGCCCCTCACCGTCTTCGCCATCGTCGCCGCGCTTCAATGGTCCCGCACCCAACGTCGCTTCGACCGCCGCACCACCTCGCTGATCGTCATGGGCCTCGGCCTGGCGGCGATCAATGTGCTCACCGGGGGATTGTGGGTGCAGTGGCCGCTGCTGGCGATCGCGGTCCTGATCACGCTCCGGTGGCTGGGGTTGCGGCGGTAGTCAGTAGGGCTTGGTCAGCGGTCTTGGCAGGACCCTTCGAGGCTTCTCCGGCTGCGCCGAAAAAGTGCTCAGGGTGAGGGAGAATGTGTGGCGCCGTGGGTGCCCCAATCTCCCATTGCACCAGGTGTGCTTGTGGCACTGCGTGCACCCCAATCTCCCCTTCTTGACGCGTGCTTGAGGCACCGCGAATGCCAAATCGGGAACGTCGTCGACAATGATGCAGCAGGTGCTGGATCCTCGGTACCGCCGGCGGCATCAGGGGCGGACAACTTGTTCGACTGCAGGATCGGTGCTATTTTAATTCCCGAAAATAGGACACGCTCTGGGGGTAGGACGTCCCCTTGTATATCGGCCCGCCTGACGGGTTGAACATAGCCCAAGCGGTCCAAATGATCAGAGTGCGTTCGGCATTGCCTGCCCCTGGCAGGCGGGGGAGGAACAGCGCATGACGAGGATCGTGATCTATGGGGCGCTCGACGATGACTTCAACGAGGAATTGTGGAAGACGGACGGGACGGCGGCCGGAACCGTCGAGATCACACCGGGTCTGAATGCGAATCAAGGCGGAATCAACCCGGCATTCCTCACGCTCCTCGGCAAGCATCTGTTCTTCGAGGGCACGAATGCGAACGGCAAATTCGGCCTCTGGGAAACCGACGGGACCGCGAAGGGGACGCACGAGGTCACCGGCATCCACAAGGCCAATCCGGACGGGCTCGGCCCGGGTTATTTCACAGCCTACAGGCACAAGCTGCTCTTTCGCGGCGAAGCCGGGGTCTCGGGCAATGAGGTGCCGGGCCTCTGGATGACCGACGGGACCGCGAACGGGACGGTCGAGATCGGCGGCGTGGGCAACAAGCAGATCGCCAATGCCTATTCGGGCGGCCTGCTGCCGAGCGATCCGCACTTCACCGCGTTCGGCAATATCGTGCTGTTCAACGGCCGCGACAAGGCCGGCAATGTCGGGCTCTGGGAAACCGACGGCACGGTGAAGGGGACATTCGAGCTTGCCCCGATCAAGGGCGCCGTCAAGGTCGGAAGTCCGGGCAGCGATATTCAGCCGCGCGACTTTGCCGTGGACGGCAACAAGGTTCTGTTCGCCGGGGCCGACCTGCGGGACACGCCCGGCTCGCTTTGGGTGACCGACGGGACCGCGAAGGGAACGCACGAGATCGGCGGCCAGGGCAATAAGGACATCAAGGGATCGCCTGATGGTTTCAACCATCAATTTACCTCGGAGCTGCCGATGGGCATCCAGCCCGAGGGTTTGACGACCTTCGGCAAACTCGTCCTGTTCGCGGGCTATGACGACACGCTCAATTCCAGCGGCTACTATGCCCACACCGATGCGCTCTGGGTCAGCGACGGCACGGCGGCGGGCACGGTCGAGATCGGTGGCCACAGCAATAAGGGGATCAAGGGCGCCAATGCGGCCAAGGATGGCGGGTTGTTCTGGAGCGGCAGCATCGCCTATCCGGATTTCACCGTCCTAAACCACAAGGCATTGTTCGTTGGCTACGATTCCCACGGCCATGTCGGCCTCTGGAGCACCGACGGCACGGCAAAGGGCACTGTGGAGGTGGGCGGCCTCGGCAATGCGGGGGTCAAGGGCGGTTTACGGCTCGATGGCACGAGCAACCCCGATTTCACCGTCTACGGCGATGTCGCCGTCTTCCACGCCTATGACGGCAGCAATCATTCGGGGCTCTGGGTGACGGATGGCACGGCGAAGGGGACCCACGAGATTTCAACACCTGATTTCGGCAGCCCGAATTCCGTCGAAGGGCCGGATTTCACGGTCTTGAACCTCGCAAGCAGCAAGACATCCAAGCTGACGGCTCATGCGAACAAGGTCACGGAGGAATCCGGCGCCGACGATACCATTCATGGTACGAAAGGGCACGACCGCCTGGTTGGCGGCATTGGCGACGACCTGTTCTGTGGCGGCAAAGGGTCCGATACCTTCGTTTTCGCCTCGGGCGGTGGCCATGACGCAATCGCCGACTTCAAGGTCGGGGATCACGATGTGATCGATTTGAGAGCGTTGTCGGAAATCGACAACTTCGATCAACTGAAGCATCATATCGAAGACACCGACAAAGGCGCCCTCGTTACCGCTGACGACGGATCGACGATGCTGATCAACGGCGTGCATGTCGAGGATCTCAGCCGGGATGCGTTTGTGTTTTGACGCGTTCACGCGGGATCACAGGTGGATTATCTCAGGGAGGTGCGTGCCATCAGGCGGGCAACGGGGAAGGTTGCGCCCGGTCAGGGCGATTTTGAGCCGGGCTGGCCGGTGCTGCGATCATCGTCACCCTCGTCAACCTCTTCACCGAGCCCCACGACTTCTGGGCCAAATGGCCTCTCGCCGTCTTCGCCATCGTCGCAGCCCTGCAATGGTCCCGAACCCAACGCCGCTTCGACCACCGCACCTCCTCGCTGATCGTCATGGGCCTCGGCCTGGCGGCGATCAATGTGCTCACGGGCGGATTGTGGGTGCAGTGGCCGCTGCTGGCGACCGCGATCTTGATCGCGATCCGGTGGCTGGGGTTGAGGCGGTGATGTCTCGTCGGTAGGGCTGTCGGCGGTCAAGTGCCGGCGAATAGCGGGCAACTGTCCGCGGATCTTGCTTGACGCCAGGCGAGCGATGCAATCAATTTCTGCTGATTGCTAACCGAGCTCCGCTGCCCGAGGAATATTCTGAAAAAATTTGCTTTCTTGACTTTCTCACTGCTGATCTCGGCCACCGGTGCTCGCGCTCTCGAGCATGAAAACTACTACGTTATTCAGCATGTGGAGTTGACCTGGTTTCAAAACGCCTTCGTAAATCGAGTCTGTCCCACACATGGAGGGTTTAAGGCCGACGATGGAATGGAGTTCGGCGCGTCATTCACTGAGAGAGCCAGTGGTTTCTGGGGATATGAAATGAGATTGTATGGGCTCATCCAGGGATTGGCCTGGCTGAAGACTTACGGCGTCACGTTCAAAGGGGACATGACACTATCAGATGCCGATGAGAAAAAAGTCTGCCTGAAATTTCGGGCGCAAAGGACCACGCGCTGGCGCACGCTGCCCGACGTGGCACAATGATGGGGAGGCGCATGCAAGAAGTAAAAAAAGCAAAGTCCCCCGCCGATTTCGAACTGGTTTTTGGCCAGGGAATTCACCCCTTCTATCTCGGCATGGAAGCCGATCAAGTCCTCGAAGCTGCCGTCGGCTGGAAAACGGTATTTTCAGAGCGAGATCCGGGGGGAATTGAGATTCACTTTGAAAAAGGCGGGAAGATCATAGAGGTCTGCTTGATCGATCGCGTCTCTGGGAGTGGTGTAGCTCGGCTTTGTGATCGCCGTGCTTTCCGGCTGAGCCGGGAATGGGTCAGCGAGCGGCAGCGGGCAGGCTGATTAACGGATCATCGCTCATTTGTGCGATGGTCTCAAGGGTCATGTAA
>NZ_JBFUFK010000046.1:0-66694 GCF_056403475.1 Rhizobium sp. P2_G9
GGGTCCGACTGCGGTTTGCTCCTAGCCGGAAGCCAAAAGCGCCCGGCGCAATAGGTTCATATCATCGACACTTGGTATAAGTTGGCGCGTCCAGGTGGCGCGCCTTCGTTTATGTGCTTATATCGGTCCCCAACAGGACCCAGAAGATGCGATTTTCCAACACCTTTCTCGATGAGCTGCGCGACCGCGTGCCGATTTCGGACGTGATCGGCAAGCGCGTCATCTGGGACAGGAAGAAAACCAATGCTGGGCGCGGCGACTATTGGGGCAATTGCCCCTTCCATGGCGAAAAGACGCCGAGCTTTCACTGCGAGGACCGCAAGGGGCGCTACCATTGCTTTGGTTGCGGCGTCTCCGGCGATCATTTCCGTTTCCTCATGGAGCTCGACGGCATGGCCTTCGGCGATGCCGTGCAGCAGGTGGCCGATATTGCCGGCATGCCCCTGCCGGCGCCGGACCCCGAGACCGAGCGGCGCGAGCGCGAGCGGCACAGTCTCTTCGATGTGATGGAACTCGCCACGCAGTTCTTCCAGGATCAGTTGCAGACGGCAGGCGGGGCCAAGGCCCGCGCCTATCTGCGCGACCGCGGCCTGTCCGGCCGGACGATCGAGAGTTTTCGCCTGGGCTATTCGCCCGACAGCCGCAATGCGCTCAAGGAATTCCTGGCGGGTAAAGGTGTCACCCGGGAGCAGATCGAGGCCTGCGGGCTGGTCGTGCACGGGCCGGACATCCCGGTCTCCTATGACCGTTTCCGCGACCGCATCATGTTTCCGATTCTCTCGTCGCGGGAGAAAGTGATCGCCTTCGGCGGCCGGGCGCTATCGCCGGATGCGCCGGCCAAATACCTGAATTCCAACGAGACGGAGCTGTTCTCCAAAGGCCAGGTGCTGTTCAACTTCGCCCGCGCCCGCAAGTCGGTGCAGGCAGCGGATGGTGCCGGCACGGTCATCGCCGTCGAAGGTTATATGGACGTGATCGCGCTCAGCCAGGCGGGCGTGGAAAATGCGGTGGCGCCGCTTGGCACGGCACTGACGGAGAACCAGCTGCAGCTTCTCTGGAAGATGGCGGCGGTGCCGGTTCTCTGCTTCGACGGTGATGGCGCAGGCATGCGTGCGGCCTCGCGAGCGGTCGATCTCGCATTGCCGTTTCTCAAGCCCGGTTTTTCGCTGAGGATCGCGCTGCTGCCGGATGGCAAGGATCCGGACGATCTGGTGAAGGTCGAGGGCCGTGCGCCCTTCGACCGGGTGATCGGCGAGGCCCGGGCGCTTGCCGAGATGGTTTGGCTGCGCGAAACATCGGGCACCAGCTTCGATACGCCGGAACGACGCGCCGAGCTTGAAGGCAGGCTGAAGCAGGTGACACAGGTGATCGCTGACGAGAGCGTTCGCTATCACTATCAACAAGACATGCGTGACCGGCTCCGCGCCTTTTTCCAGAGTAAGACGGCCAGGCCCCAGCAGGACCGCCGGAATTTTCAGGGCCGCGCGCAAGGGCGCGGGGCGCCGCCCGCCGCCAATACGCCTTCCGTGTCAGCGCCGATCTCCGATCGGCTGGCGCGATCGGGCCTCGTATCCGGCTACCGTGCACTGCCCCCGCTGCGCGAGGGCGTGCTGGCGCTGACGCTCGTCAATCATCCGCCGCTGTTCTTCGAGGAATATGACACTATCGCGCATCTCGAATTCGACAATCGGGATATGCAGCGCTTCTGGCAGGCGGTGATGTCGGTGACAGCGGCAAGCGGTCCGAGCCTCGTTCGCGAGGAATTGATCACTGCGCTTGAAGTCCAGGGTTTCGAGACGCTGATTGCCAATCTGGACAAGCAAATCCGCTTCGCACGCCTCTGGACCGCGACAGAGCATGCGGCGATCGAGGATGCGCGCGAGGGCTTTACGCAAGCGCTGGCGCTATACGTCAGATCGCGTGAACTCAAAAGGCAAATTCGAGAGTTGGAAAAGGAAATTGCCGAGGCGACCGAAATGAACTTTTCGGAAGAAGAAGTGCAAAGGTTGTTGAATACATTGCACCTCATTCAAGTTGAGGCAACCCGCCTGGACAAACTTGAAGCGCTGGTCGACGGCTTCGGCGTGATGTCGGGGCGGGTAAAGGGGCCGGCGGGCGGGCATTGACCGGGATGAGGTCGGCCATGGCTGCGCCCGGTGCAAATGGTCTGGCCCTCGCTCCGATCGTCAGGCCTTGCGGGCTTTGCGGTTGGCGTAGCGCCGGTCGCGTTCGGCCTTGCGCGCGGCTTCGTCTGCGATGACGCGCTCGATCCTGGCTTTTTCAGCGGCACCCCGTTCTTCGGCTTCTCTTCGGGCTTCCGCTTCGGCTGCCGCGATCCGGTGCTCTTCCTCGGCCTGAAGGCGCTGCAACTCGGCTGCCTTGATCTGCTCGCGCGCGGCGCGCCTTTCTTCCCTCGCGGCCGCCACAGCTTCGCGTTCAGCCTGTTTGGCCGCCATCAAGGGTTCTGCGGCCGCTTTGGCGGCGCGAAAGCTCTCAAGCAACGTCTGTTTTGCAGTCGATCTTTCGTTGAGGCGATCGGAAAGGTCGTTATTTCTTTTATTTTTCAAATCTCTGGTTCCGGTTAGAGGTTCGGCCGCCGCGCACCATCAGGCTCCGGGCGGCAATTTTGCTGACTTCAACGGCAAACAAATCGGTGCCGTCAAGTGATTATCCGCCTGGGCGTTCTACATCTTCCAGCGGCAATGCGGCAGCCAGATCGCTGGCTTCCTTTGCCTTGCGCAAGGCCCGCAGCCGATTGGTTTTCTCATCGCGGGCCTGCGTGATCGCATCATTCTCGGAGGCGGTGCGACTGCGTGCGAGAGATTTCGTCTTGCCAAACACGGCCTCAGCCCGTTTGCGGGAACTGCCAAATGGATTGGTCATATATGGCTCCTGAGGTTCGCCGCAGTCTACGGATAGCAAAAAAGCCAGGCACTTGCCTGGCTTTCTATCAAACTCGGCGCGCCGATGCCAGTACATCCGTGGTCATCGTCAAGCCAAATTCCTTGTCAGGCAGCCTGAAGCTGACCTGCGGACATCTTGCCCGACTTCCGGTCGCGCTCCAGCTCGAAGCTGAGCTTCTGGCCTTCGACGATCGTGCGCATTCCTGCGCGCTCGACAGCGGAAATGTGGACGAAAACGTCCGCATCGCCGTTGTCAGGCTGAATAAAGCCGAAGCCCTTGGTGGAGTTGAACCATTTAACTGTGCCGGTGATCATAACGAACCCTTTCATAGCATGTTGAAGATACCGCCGTGCAGGAGCACAGCGGAGTGCGGTAGCGATTTTTGAAGGGAAGGTTCGTTGATGCGCGTTGCTCGCGCGCGGTCACAAAAGCTAATCAAGCAAATATCGATGACCTGCAAATAGTCATGGGTCGCTGATTTGTCAACCAGCAGTTTGCCTTTTCGGCCAACTTCATTGCGGTAGTGATGTTTCTGGCATCCGCCGTGCCAAGCCATTACGGTGTCGCAGAACTGGAATTCGTCGCCGGTTGTCGCGCCTGACATGCCGGGCCGACGTGCCCGGGGATAGCATTTTGAAAACGATTCCTGGAGCAGACGATCGTGCCCGATGCCGTGAACTTCATTACAGAACCCGCCCGCCAGATCGAAGTCATCCGACAGACCGATGTGCTGGTGGTCGGCTCCGGACCGGGCGGTCTTGCTGCGGCGCTGGCGGCGGCGCGTTGCGGTGTCGAGGTGACGCTGGTCGAGCGATTTGGCTGTTTCGGTGGCAATATCACGGTTGTCGGCGTCGAGGGTTTGGCCTGGTATCGCCATGAAAAGACAGTGGAAGCCAATGGCATAGGACGCGAATTCGAAGAGCGCGCCAAGGCGATGGGTGCGGCCGTTCCGGAGAGCCAGTCGCTGTCCTATGAACTCGATTCGGAAGGTTTCAAACTGGTGGCTGACCGTCTGGTCGAAGAGGCCGGCATCCATCCGATGCTGCACCGGCAGTTCGTGGCGCCGCTCATGGAAGGCGATGCGATCATCGGCATCATTGTTGAATCCAAGGCTGGACGCGAAGCGATCCTGGCAAAACGGGTCATCGATGCCACAGGCGACGCCGATGTCGCAACGCGTGCCGGCGCGCCGGTCATGAAGACGCCAGTCGAGGAGATGCAGGCGGCCTCGGTGATGTTCCACCTCGCCGGCGTCGACAAGCGCGCCTTCATGGACGGTATCAAACGCGATCCGCAGACCTATGGCGACTGGTCGACCGGAGAGTGGAAGATCGAAACTTCCGGCAAGGAGGACGAACTGTTCTCGCCCTTCCTGGCAAAGCCTTTCGCCCAGGCGATCAAGGACGGGGTCATCCCGAAACACCTCAACACGATTGCCGGCACCTGGGGTGCGATGCATGATTCCGGCGAACTCACTTATATGAACCTCGTCCACCTTGCCGGCTGCGACGGCACCGATCCGGACAGCATGACGAGGTTCGAGATCGAAGGCCGCAGGCAGGCCATGCTGGCGATCGAGGCATTGCGTCGCTACACGCCGGGATGCGAGGGCGCGCGGCTGAGGAATTTCGGAATGTCGATCGGTATCCGCGATACGCGCAAGCTCGATGCGGTCTACAATATGACGGAGGGCGACGTCCGCTACCAGGGCCGGTTCGACGACACGATCGGCATCTATCCTGAATTCATCGATGGCTATGGCGTGCTGATCCTGCCGACCACCGGCCGCTATATGCAGATTCCCTATCGTTCGATGTTGCCGAAGCGCGTCAAGAACCTGCTTGTCGCCGGCCGGGCGATCGGCGGCGACAAGATTGCGCATGCGGCCACCCGCAACATGGCCTGCTGTGCCGTCGCAGGGCAGGGCGCCGGCGTGGCCGCGGCGCTTTGCGTCAGGGACAATGGCGATTTCGACCATGTCGACATCGCCGCTGTGCAGAAAGAGCTTGAACGGCAGGGCGTCCGCATCCATTGATCGTGCGAAGGTCTTGTTGAGCGGCAGGTTTTGGAATGCGTAATGTCATTGTTCTGGGTGCGGGCATGGTCGGCGTGTCGACCGCCATCACGCTCAAGGACCGCGGCTGGGATGTCGTGCTCGTCGACCGGAAGGCGCCGGGACAGGAGACGAGTTACGGCAATTCGGGCATCATCCAGCGGGAAGCTGTCGAGCCCTATGCGCTGCCTCGCGGCATCGGCGATCTCTTCAACATCGCCACCGGCCGCAGCAATGACGTTGTCTACTCCTTCCGTGAGTTGCCGTTTCATGTCGGGCCGCTTCTGCGCTACTGGTGGCATTCGCAAACCGGACGGCACCAGGCCCTGTCGCAGGCCTGGGCAAGCCTGATCGCTCAATCGACCGCGACACATGGGCCGCTGATCGAGCGTTCCGGTGCCGGCGATCTCGTCCGCCGCAACGGTTTTCGTATTCTTTTCCGAACTACGGCCGGGCGCGACAAGGCTCTGAGCGAGGCTGAGCGCAAATCGAAGACGTATGGCGTCGGCTTCCGGGCACTGTCGGCTGCCGAGATGGCGACGGCCGAACCGGCTTTGCGCAATTGCGGCGTCGGCGGCCTGCATTGGCTCGAACCGTGGACCGTCAGCAGTCCGGGAGGCCTCGTTGCCGCCTATGCTGATTTGTTCGAACGGCTGGGTGGCCGGTTCGTCCATGGCGATGCCGATACGCTGGCGCGCAAGGGAGCGGGCTGGTCGGTCCAGACCGAAAACGGCGCGGTCGAAGCCGAGGCTGTCGTTTTCTGCCTCGGGCCCTGGTCGTCGCCGGCGCTCCGGCAATTCGGCTATCGGTTTTCGATGGTGCTGAAGCGCGGCTATCATATTCATCATCGTTCGCCGCGGCCTTTGCAGGCACCGGTCATGGATGTCGAAAACGGCTACCTCATCATCCCCATGGTCGCGGGTACGCGGGTCACCACCGGGGCGCATCTTGCCCGACAGGGCGTGCCGCCGAACTATCGCCAGCTCGAGCGCGCCGAGCGGCTGGCCCAGGATCTCTACGATCTCGGCCCGCGCGTCGAAAGCACGCCGTGGCAGGGCACGCGGCCGTGCACGCCCGACATGTTGCCGGTGATCGGCCCGTCGCAGCGCGAAAAGGGCCTGTGGTTGAATTTCGGCCATGGCCATCAGGGGTTTACGCTCGGGCCGGCGTCGGCCGAGATGCTTGCCCGGATGATGGACGGCGAGGCGCCCGGCATCGACATGACGCCGTTCCGGCCGGAACGTTATTAACTCCGCGCGATCAGGCAATCTGCTATCCTGTCAACGTCAATATTCCGGCGTCGCTTTTGCTGCGCGAAGACATTGGTTCTGCTATACCGCAGGCAATTCAAATTGCCGCGAGACACCACGATGACCGACGTCTTTCTCCAGCATCTGCGCACCGAACTCGATGGCCTGAAATCGGCTGGGCTCTACAAATCCGAGCGGGTCATCACCTCGAAACAGGCGGGTGAAATCACAGTCACATCCGGCGCCCATGTGCTGAATTTCTGCGCCAACAATTATCTCGGCCTCGCCGACAACGAGGAACTGGCCGAGACGGCGAAGAAGGCGCTTGACCGGTATGGCTATGGCATGGCCTCGGTGCGTTTCATCTGCGGCACACAGGAGGAACACAAGGCGCTGGAGGCCAGGATTTCATCCTTCCTCGGCATGGAAGACACGATCCTCTATTCCTCCTGCTTCGACGCCAATGGCGGTCTGTTCGAGACGCTGCTGGGCGAAGAAGATGCGATCATTTCCGATGCGCTGAACCATGCCTCGATCATYGATGGCGTCAGGCTCTCCAAGGCCAAGCGTTTCCGCTATGCCAACAATGACATGAAGGCGCTGGAGGAGGAGTTGAAGAAGGCCGAGGGCAGCCGCTTCAAGCTGATTGCTACCGATGGCGTGTTCTCGATGGATGGCATCATCGCCAACCTCGCCGGCGTCTGCGATCTGGCGGAAAGATATGGCGCGATGGTCATGGTCGACGACAGCCATGCGGTCGGCTTCGTCGGCCGGCATGGGCGCGGTTCGGCCGAGCATTGCGGGGTGGAGGGCCGGATCGACATCATCACTGGCACGCTCGGCAAGGCGCTGGGCGGGGCGTCGGGTGGCTATACATCGGCCAAGCGCGAGGTGGTGGACTGGCTGCGACAGCGGTCGCGGCCATATTTGTTCTCCAACACGCTGGCGCCGGTGATCGCGGCGGCATCGCTGAAAGTGTTCGACCTGATCGAACATGGCGATGACCTGCGCTGGCGCCTATATGACAATGCGGCGCTTTTCCGCAGCGAGATGACCAGACTCGGCTTCACGCTGGCCGGCGAGGGGCATGCGATCATCCCGGTGATGCTCGGCGATGCGGCGCTGGCGCAGGAAATGGCGGCGCGGATGCTGGAAAAGGGTGTCTATGTGATCGGCTTCTCCTTCCCGGTGGTGCCGAAGGGGCAGGCGCGGATCAGGACGCAGATGTCGGCGGCGCATCAGCGGAGTGATGTGGAGAAGGCGATTGCGGTGTTTGCCGAGGTGGGCAGGGAGTTGGGGGTGATTTGAGGGTCGCATGCTGAGCTACCCCCCTCTGCCCTGCCGGGCATCTCCCCCTCAAGGGGGGAGATTGGATGGGGCGCCGACATTGCCCCCAAAATCGCATCAGTTGCCCAACACTCGATTATGATTTGAGGCAGACGTGTGCCTCTGGCTAATCTCCCCCCTTGAGGGGGAGATGTCCGGCACGACAGAGGGGGGTGGCCACGCACTGTGCTCCCGAGAAGCAAGTTAGAGAATTCACACAGGAAAATCTTCAATGTCCAACATGATGCGTGCGCTGGTGAAGGCGAAGCCCGAGATGGGGCTGTGGATGGAACATGTGCCGGTGCCGGAGCCGGGGCCGAACGATGTGCTGATCAAGGTGAAGAAATCGGCGATCTGCGGCACCGATGTGCATATCTGGAACTGGGACCAGTGGGCGCAGAAGACCATTCCCGTGCCGATGGTCACCGGCCATGAATTCGTCGGCGAGATCGCCGAGATCGGTTCCGCCGTCACCAAATACCATGTCGGCGAGCGTGTGTCGGGCGAGGGGCATATCGTCTGCGGCAAATGCCGCAATTGCCGCGCCGGTCGCGGCCATCTCTGCCACAACACGCTCGGCGTCGGCGTCAACCGGCCGGGTTCGTTCGGCGAATTCGTCTGCATTCCCGAGCATAATGTCGTCTCCATTCCCGACGACGTGCCGGACGAAGTCGCTGCGATTTTCGATCCGTTCGGCAATGCTGTTCACACGGCGCTGTCCTTCGATCTTGTCGGCGAGGATGTGCTGGTCACGGGTGCCGGCCCGATCGGTATCATGGGAGCGATGGTCGCCAGGCGTGCCGGCGCGCGCAAAGTGGTGATCACCGACATCAACCCGATCCGTCTCGAACTCGCCAAGACATGCGGCATCGACCATGTCGTCGACGCCTCGAAGGAAAACCTGGCCGACGTGATGAAGACGATCGGTATGAAGGAAGGGTTTGACGTCGGTCTCGAAATGTCCGGCGCGCCGCCCGCGTTCCGCTCGATGATCGAGACGATGAACAATGGCGGCAAGATCGCCATCCTCGGTATCGCTCCGGAAGGGTTCGGCATCGACTGGAACAAGGTGATCTTCAAGATGCTCACTTTGAAGGGCATCTATGGGCGGGAAATGTTCGAGACCTGGTACAAGATGATCGCCTTCGTGCAGGGTGGGCTTGATGTCAGCACGATCATCACCCATCGCATTCCGATCGACGAATTCCGCGATGGTTTCGAGGCCATGCGTTCTGGCAATTCCGGCAAAGTGGTGATGGACTGGGTGTGAGCCATTGGATGTCATCGTCGAACCGGTCGCGGACAATCCGGACCCCGAAGCCCGCGACCTGATCCTCGCGCTGCTGGATGCCGACAATTCCCGCAAGACGGGCCGGCAGGAGCATTCCGATTTCGCGGTGTTCCTGCGCGGTCCGGCAACGCGCGAGGTCATCGGCGGCCTTTGGGCCATGGATGATTTCGGCTGGGCATTCATCACCTATCTCTACGTGCCGCCGCAATTGCGCGGATTGAGGCTGGGTGAGAAGTTGATGATCGAAGCCGAGGCAATCGCCCGCGAGCGCGGCATGGTTGGCCTCTGGGTCAACACGTTCGATTTTCAGGCGCCGGGTTTTTACGCGAAGCTCGGCTACACGGTCTTCGGGCAGTTGGAGGGCATTGGCGATGCGGTCGGCCAGACCTTTCTTCGCAAACGCCTGCCGCCGCGATAAATCAGCTTTTCACATGTAATTAAGCTTCGCGAAATATGTCGGTGCTATTGCTGTGCACACGCGGCTATGGCCGCGCGAAGCAAACTCTCTTTCAGATTCGTTGGCCGGTTGGATGGCTTCGAGGCCATGCCAAGCGCTTTTGGAATAGCAGCCCTGCATGGGCCGCGTTGCAGGGGAAGGCTCCGCTTTCCTATGTAACACTGGGAACAGCGAAGAGTGCTTGGCCTTGGTAAGAGCACCGTTATCGAATGACGGAAACCAATGCTTAACCATGACCAGATTGTTTGCCGTAGCGCTGCTGTCCATCGTCACATTCTCGACATGCTTGTCGACGATTACCGCAACAACATCAACTGCTTCGGCGTGTTCGCCGTTAATATCTTGTAAGTAAGGAAGACTACCGTGAAGGCCATTTTTTGTTTGCTGTTCGTTATGGTCGCGATGACCTTCGGCGCCTCGGCATTCGAACTCAGCACCCGGTCGGCCGACGCCTGTACCGTAATCGGACACTGCGAATAACGTGGCCGCATGAGGCGCGTCACTGCGCCTTTCTTCTGAAGCTTTCGAAGAGTTGCGACAGGCACTTTTCCCCCTCGGATGCGAGATCGAACTGCATCCCGAAGCGCAGCCAATCGATGTAAAGCCCCTTCATCATCCAGATGAAACAGCGTGACGCCGCATCCGGCGTCCAGCCGGCTGACAACTGTCCCTTGTCTCTCGCCTTTTCGAAAGCGGAGCAGACGGAGAGACAGCTTTCGACGTCCATTTCGCGCTGTTTTTCGAGCAGGCCCGCCATGTCCTGGCTGTAGTCGCAACGGAAGAGGATCGTATAGATTCGCTGCCGCCGCTCGTCGCGGGAAATCGCGGAGAGCCAATCCACGCTTGCCTGGAGCATCAGCGTCAGAGGATCTGGGGGATCGGCCTGCAGCTGCTCGGCCACCATATCCTCCTGGGGCAGGGGCACGGCGTCGTGCAGCGCCAGCAGCAGTTCCGTCTTGTTGGCGAAATGCCAGTAGATCGCGCCACGGGTGACACCGGCGGCACGCGCCACGTCTTCCAGCGTGGTTTCAAACACGCCTTTGTCGTAAAAGACCTGCTCTGCAGCGGCGATGATGCGCTGCCGGGTTTCTTCCGCTTCCGCTTTGGTCCTACGCATCGCCTCTCCCAACCAGCATGCGGTCGTTCAAGCCGGCCAATGACGCCTCACGTCGCCGGTTTGGGCTCAGCATCGAGAGCGGGCGTTATCGACGTCGATGGCTTGTCGTCTTTTGGACCTTCGGCCTTCGGTTTGTCCGCCTTCGGTTCGTCAGTCTTCGGTTCGTCAGTCTTGGGCGCGCCATCCGTTGGTCCGCTGTCCTTAGGCCCATCATCCTTCGGCTGATCGTCTATCGGTTCCGCCGGCGGCGTTCCGCCTCGGTCGGCATCGTTCTTACGCACGAACATCCGGGCGATGAAGACGAAGAAGATCGGCACGAAGAAGATGGCGAGCACCGTTGCCGAGATCATGCCACCGAGCACGCCGGTGCCGATCGCCTGCTGGCTGCCGGCCGATGCGCCGGTGGCGATGGCAAGCGGCAGGACGCCCAATGCAAAGGCGAAGGATGTCATCAGGATCGGCCGGAAGCGCAAATGCGCTGCCTGCATGGTCGCGTCGATCAGCGACATGCCCTCATTGTGCAGGTCCTTGGCAAATTCGATGATCAGGATGGCGTTCTTGGCCGACAGGCCGATAATGGCGATCAGGCCGACCTTGAAATAGACGTCGTTCGGCATGCCGCGCAGGGTGACGGCGGCCACGGCGCCGATGACGCCGAGCGGCACGACCATCATCACCGAGACCGGGATCGCCCAGCTTTCATAGAGCGCGGCAAGGCAGAGGAAGACCATCAGGCAGGACAGCGCCATCAACAGCGGCGCCTGCGTACCCGAGAGGATTTCCTCGCGCGACTGGCCGGTCCATTCGAAGCCGAAACCGGTCGGCAGCTGCGTCGCCAGCCGCTCCATTTCCTTGATCGCATCGCCGGAGGAATAGCCGGGCTTGGTTTCGCCGGAGAGGCGCACCGAGGGATAGCCGTCATAGCCCACGACCTGCGTCGGTCCCATCGACCACTTCACCGTGGCGAACGCCGAGATCGGCACCATGCCGCCATTGGCATTGCGGACATAGAGATTGAGCAGATCGGCCGTCTGCATGCGCTTGGCTGCATCCGCCTGCACGGTCACGCGCTGCAGGCGGCCGGCATTGGGGAAGTCGTTGACATAGTTGGAGCCGAGATTGGTGGCGATGGTGGCGTTGATGTCGGCGAAGGAAACGCCGAATGTGTTGGCCTTCTCGCGGTCGATGATCAGATCGACCTGGGCTACATCGGGCATGCCTTCCTCGCGCAGGCTGGCGAGCACCGGGCTGGTCTGGGCGAGGCCGAGCAGACGATCGCGTGCCGCAGCCAGCGCTTCATGGCCGAGGCCGTTGCGGTCTTGCAGGCGGAAGGCGAAGCCGTTGGTTGTGCCGAGGCCCTGGATCGAGGGTGGTGACAGCGCGAAGCTGATTGCATCCTTGAGGCCGAACAACATCATGTTGGCGCGGCCGGCGATCGCTGCAGCGGAACTGTTCGGATCACGCTCAGACCAGTCCTTCAGCGTGATGAAGGCTAGGCCGGCATTCTGACCGATGCCGAAGAAGCTGAAGCCCTGCACGGCAACGATGCGGTCGACGGCCTTTTCCTTGCTGAAAATGCCTTCGACCTGACTGAGGATGCCGTTCGTGCGGTTCACTGTCGCCTCCGTCGGTGCCTGGACCATGGCGATGATGTAGCCCTGGTCCTCATCAGGCAGGAAAGAAGAGGGGAGCTGCATGAAAAGGTAGCCGAGCCCGCCGAGCAACGCGACATAGATGATCATGAAGCGGCCGGCGCGGCGGATCAATACGCCGACGAAGCGGCTATAGCTGCGTGAGCTTGCATCGAAGCCGCGGTTGAACCAGCCGAATGGGCCGCGCTTGGTGTGGTGATGGCCTTTCGCCACCTGCTTGAGGATGGTGCCGCAGAGCGACGGTGTCAGCGACAGCGCCAGGAAGGCGGAGAACAGGATCGACACGACCATGGTCACAGCAAACTGGCGATAGATGACGCCGACCACGCCGGGGAAGAAGGCCATGGGAACGAAGACCGAGGACAGGACCAGGGTGATGCCGATGACCGCAGAGGTGATCTGCCGCATGGCCTTGCGGGTGGCTTCCTTCGGCGTCAGCCCCTCCTCGGACATGATGCGTTCGACATTCTCGACGACGATGATCGCATCGTCGACCAGAATGCCGATCGCCAGCACCATGCCGAACATGGTCAGCACATTGATCGAATAGCCGAGAGCCAGCATGACCGCGCAGGTGCCGAGCAGCGCAATGGGCACGACAACGGTCGGAATCAGCGTGTAGCGGATCGACTGCAGGAAGATGAACATCACGACGAAGACCAGCGCCATGGCTTCGATCAGCGTGTGGACGACCTTCTCGATCGAGATCCTGACGAACGGGCTGCTGTCATAGGGGATACTGTACTTGACGCCTGCTGGAAAGTAGCGTGCCAGCTCCTCCAACTTCGCCCTCACGGCCTCGGATGTCGCCATGGCATTGGCAGTGGGGGCAAGCTGCACGGCAAGGGCGGCGGAGGCCTGGCCGTTGATACGGGCGGAGAAGTCATAATTCTCTGCGCCAAGTTCGACGCGGGCGACATCGCGCAGCCGGACGGTGGAACCGTCGGCATTGGCGCGCAGGATGATCGAGCCGAATTCCTCCGGCGTCTTCAACTGGCCTTTGACCAGCACGGTTGCGTGAATCTGCTGCGTCAGCGGATTGGGCGTCGAGCCGATGGTGCCGGCGGCGATCTGGGCATTCTGGGACTGGATGGCATTCACGACATCGCTCGACGTCAGGCTCAGGCCGACCATCTTGCCCGGATCGAGCCAGATGCGCATGGCACGCTGGGTGGTAAACATCTGGGTGCGGCCGACGCCGGGAACGCGGCTGATCTCACTGTTGATATTCCGCGTCATGTAATCGCCGAGGCCGGTCGCATCGAGCGAGCCATCGGTGGACGTGAGTGCGACGACCAGCAGGAAGCCCTGGCCGGCCTCTTCCACCTGGACGCCTGTCTGGGTGACGATCTGCGGCAGGCGCGGCTCGACGCGGCGGACACGGTTCTGCACGTCAACGGCCGCCTGGGCCGGGCTGGTGCCCGGCTCGAAGGTTGCACTGATGGTGATATAACCGCTCGAATCCGAGGTGGATTCGAAATACATGAGCCCCGTAATGCCGTTGAGCTCATCCTCGATCACATGGGTGACACTGTTGTAGATCTCCTCTGGCGAGGCGCCGGGATAAGAGGCGTTGATCGAGATTTGCGGCGGGGCGACCTGCGGATATTGCGATACCGGCAAGAGCGGCAGCGAGATGATGCCGGCCAGGATGATGAAAATGGCCACGACCCAGGCGAAGATCGGGCGATCGATGAAGAAACTCGGCATCGGTCAGGCCTCGATCACTTGGTGGCTGCGGTCTGTTCGGCGGCGGGCTTGGCTGCGTCCGCCTTCCATTCGGTCGGATTGACCGGCGCTCCCGGCCGGATCTTCTGAAATCCCTCGACGATCACCTTGTCGCCCGGCTTGAGACCTTCGGAGATGACCCAGCGATTGTCGATGACCCGGCCGGTGACCACCTTGCGCATCTGCGCCGTGTTCTTCGCGTCGACGACATAGACCAAGGAGCCGCCAGCCGAATCGCGCTGTACAGCCTGCTGCGGAACAGCGATGGCGTTCTTCTCGATGCCCTGCTCGATGCGGACGCGGACATACATTCCGGGCAGCAGGTCGCCCCTGGGATTGGGAAATTCACCGCGCAAGGTTACCTGGCCGGTGGTTGGATCGACCGTCGTCTCGGAGAACAACAGCTTGCCGCCATGCTCATAGACACTGCCGTCGTCGAGGACGAGTTGTACCGGCGCGTCGCCCGACGGCGACAGGGTGCCGCCCTTTTCCAGTGCCTTGCGCAGGCGGATCAGATCGGCGGCGGGCTGGGTGAAGTCGGCATAAACAGGATCGAGCTGCTGGATGGTGGCGAGATTGTCGTTGCCGTTTGCCACCAGCGCGCCTTCGGTGATCAGCGCGCGGCCGATGCGGCCGCTGATCGGGGCGGTGACGCTAGCATATCGCAGGTTCAGCTTGGCACTGGAGAGGCCTGCCTCGGCAGAGGCAACGTCGGCATCGGCGATCGTGAGTGCGGCGATCGCATCTTCGACCTGCTGGGTCGAGGTGACGTTGGACTTCTTCAGCTCCTGCTGACGGTCGGCGTTCTGGCGGGCTTGCAATTGCGAGGCCTTGGCGCGGGCAAGCGTCGCCTCGGCGCTCTGCACCTGGACTTTGAACGGCTCCGGATCGATCTGGTAGAGCAAGTCACCCTGCTTCACCACTGAGCCCTGCTCGAAAACGCGCTTGACGACGATGCCGGAGACGCGCGGCCGGACCTCGGAAATGCGGGTCGGTGCGATGCGTCCGGGCAATTCATTGGTAATCGGCAGCGGTTCGGCCTTGGCGGTGACCACCGAGACGGCGGAGGGCGGGAAGGTGAAGGCCCCCGGGTTCTGGGACTTCTTTTCATCGCAGCCAGCCAAGAGGACGGCAATGGATATGACGAGAAGCGATGCGAAACGACTGGTTTTCATGAATTGACTGCCCCGAACCCCACGCAACGCGCGACCACATAAGTGGCTCCGCATTTACAGACATCCGTGAATGTTAATTGAGGCAGGCTTGTGAATCAATGACGCGGCGCGAAATAAATTGACAAAAGCAAAGCTTAGGCCGGCTCCGGGGCCGATGAAAAAGGCCGCTGCGTTTCGTAGCGGCCTCGGCAACGATCAACAGATTTCGGTCCGCGTCACTCGGTTCCCATCTCGCCGGCGTAAAATTTCCGCGCATCCGCCGCCATGGCACGTCGCGAATCCGGATGCGTGTAGAACATGTGGCCGCCGCGATAGAGTTTCAGCGCCGTGCGGTGTTCGGCCAGAGCAGGCGGCAGGTGGTTGAGGATGTAGCGGCTGGCGCCGAAAGGCGTCAGCGCATCGCTATAGCCATGCGCGATCATCAGCCGGAAGCTGGGCATGGTCGAGAGCAATTCTCTGACATCGTCGGTGGCATCAGCGGTGGCGCGATTGCCGTTCCAGTCCCAGTGCTTGGCAACATCTTCTTCAAGCAGATTATAGGTAACGTCGCAGGCGTAACCGAGTTCGTTGCGCGCATAGGCGGAGAAGGCAGCGCCATAGGCGCGGGTGAAGCCGTCGAGGATAGGATCATCGCTGCCGTCATAGCTGAGTTCAGGATAGGGATCGGGCACGGTATAGCTCGCGTCATAAGGGCTGGCGATCCGGCCGGGCTGGACATTCTTCTTGTAGATGTTGCTCAGGAATCCGCGTGTGCGCGTGACTTCGTCCTTGGGAATTCCCGTCATCGTCGAGAGCCGGCTATAGAAGGCAACCGCGGTCGCGCCGGCAGGCTGAGGGCCGGCCATCGTCACGAGATAGTCAGTCATGGCGAATGTCTCCGCCTTGGCGACGGCATCGGATGAAAAGGCCTTTTTGCGTTCGAGCTCGGCAGCGGCAAGCGACGGCAGCTGCATGGCCGCCACCAGCGGGGAATCGCTGCCGCCGAAGATGAACTGGCTGTCGATCAGCGGCGACAGCATGATGATGCCGGAGACGACGACGCCCTGGTTTTCCTTCAGCGCCGTGGCGACCTTGGCGGCGCGGAAGCCGCCATAGCTTTCGCCGAGCAGGAATTTCGCCGAGCCGAGCCGCTTGTTGTGCTGGACATAGAGCGTGATCACCTTGGCCATCGCCTCGGCGTCCGCCCTGACGTTCCAGAAGCCATTGCCGTCATTGCCGGCGGCGCGGCTCCAGCCGGTGCCGACGGGATCGATGAGTACGAGATCGGTGAAGCCCAGCCAGCTTTCGGGATTGTCCTTTAATATCGGCGCCGAGCCGTCGTTGTTATCAGGCCCAAATTCAAGAATGCGCGGGCCGACCAGGCCGAGATTGAGATAGGCCGAGGCGGCGCCCGGCCCGCCGTTGAAGGCAAATGTCAACGGTCGTTTTGCGCCGCCGTCCTTAGCGACATAGGCGGTGTAAAAGATCTTGGCGCTGATTTTGCCGTCCTGGCCATAAAGGCTGAGCGTGCCGGCCGTGGCAGTGTAGGGCAGGTCGCCGGCCGGCGTCTTCAGGACATGTTGCGTCGCGGAATCGGCCGGCAGCAGGCCGAGGATGCCCTGGCTCTCGTTCGTGCTGGCGGATGCGCGCTCCGCCGCTGTTGCCGGTATGGCGACAGCGGTCATGAGCGCAAAAATGATCGCGACGGTGCGGCGAAACAACATGATGTCCATCCTTCCGGTCTCTTCGGGCTAGATGTGATCTAGGCTTAACCAGTGGTAGGGGACAGTCAAAATAAATTGATGGTCTCTATCGGAGCCATCCGATGCGCCTCAATCGAGCGTGATCCTGGCGTCCGCGTGGGTAATATAGCCGGCCATCACGCATTCCTCGATCGCCTGCCGCGCGACCGCATCGTTAGGGTCGGCCTTCGCGGTGGCAACATGCTCGTGGCACATCTTGACCCGCATTTTCGTATTGGTCTCAATCACCGGCGCGGTTGGCAGGCCATATTCGTGTACGAAAATCCACCCGAGCAGTGCCAGCGGAAGCGCCCAGGAAACACCCAGAATGAACCTCAAGCCCATTGCAATTCCCCTTGCGCGAGCCGCGTGTCGATAGAACCAAAAGAAGTGGCGGGTATCGAGGCCTTTTGAGCGTCTCCGCGGAGTCGAAAGTACGATACGCCGTCAAGCTTTCCGCAGGCAGACGTCGCGTTAAGTCAGGCGGCGGGTGTCTCCGGCTCACGGATCGAAAGGGTCTGGGACGCTTTGGCGATTACTCGTCGCCGGCAGGAGCTTCTATTACGCTCATCCGATCGCCTCGGCAATCGCATCGAAACACGCCATCAGCATCGCCTCGGTCGCCGGCTGGTCGGCGAGGGGTTGCGACGACTGCTTTGCGATGACGATATTCCTGTCATGGTCGACATGGATCCATTGGCCATGGATGCCGATCGCCAGCGCCACTCTGCGGCCGCCCGGCTTGATGTACCACTTGTTGCGATAACGGCCGCCGGAAATGAAAGCGGCGGAAGCGCCGCGCGCCCAAGCGCCAGCATCGCCATTGTCGAAGACATCGTCGACGAAAGCCTGCGGCAGCACGCCTTCCGTCAGCGGCCGGCGTGTCATCAGGGTGCCGAAGCGGGCAATGTCGCGTAGGCAGGCGCAGATGCCGCCCGCGGCGCGTACGGCGCCGAATTTGTCGACGGTGATATAGGCGGGGAATTCGGCGCCCATCGGTTGCCAGAGATATTTCGACAGGACTTCGGCATAGCGCAGGCCGGTGGCGCGCTCGGCGATCCAGCCGGCCGCGTCGGTATTGGGCGAGACATAATGGAATTTCTCGCCGTGGCGGCTGCCATCGCTCCTGAATTCGGTCAGCATTTTTCGCGTTGCGCCCTCGTCCGGCATCGCGGGGTCCCAGCCGGTGGCGCGGCGATAGCGATCGACATCGCCATTCTTGGCATTGTAGTCCTCGGTGAATTCGACGGCCACCTGCATGTCGAGGATGTGCTGGACGGTGGCGCCATCATAGGCGGAGCCCTTGAGTTCCGGCACATAGTCTGTCGCAAGCGCCGCCGTATCGACCAGGCCTTTATGCTTGAGAATGCCGAACAGCGCGCCGAGGATCGATTTGCTGACCGAAAACATCACGTGCCGCGAGGAAGGCTCCATGCCGGCTTCATATTGCTCGTGCAGGATCTGATTGTTCTTCAGCACCAGGAAGCCGTCGGTGTCCGATTGCTTCAGGCATTCCGACACCGTCATCTCATTGCCGCCGGGTGCAGTGAACCGGATGTCGCCGAGCGCGCGACGCGCCGATCCCAGCGCTGCGAAGGCGTCAGTGCGCCGGTCGATGATGTCGGTGGTCAATATCCGGTTGACGTTGTGAAAGCCCCATTTGTTGTGGGGTGCGGTGCGCCAATTGCCGAGGTCTGCGCTGCGTCCCTGGGGAACCGAAGCCCAACTATCCATTGCCTGCCATCCCAGTTGTTCGATTCTGTCGGCGCAGTTGAGGCTATTTGGCGAAAATCGTCCAGGGGTAAGAGCACCTACCTTCTAAGCAGGTTGTCGCAGGTTCGATTCCTGCAGGGGCCGCTATCTTGCAAATGTCCGCCCACATACCCGCGGACGATCGCGTCGGTCAGGTCAAAGTCCGATTGGGCTCGTTCACGCTGGCCTGCGCGTATGTTTCATTTACCAACGAAGAGACAGACTCCAGGATTGCGCTTGCGTCCGCGCCGTAGAACCTTGATGCATTGAAGCAGTTGGCTTCCACTATCCCATAGCGCTGTCCGGTCAGGGCGATATCGAGACAGAACACCGGGGCAGGACTCCAAAGTTCGGCCGCTCCGAAGGCTAGGTCGATCACGCGGTGAGGCACATAGAGGTCGATATTTCCGGCACCGTCCTTGCGATACGAAGAGGCAGCAACGACCTGTCCATCGACGATGAACGTGCGCCATTCCGCGTCGATCTGTACCGGCTCGGCGATGACAACCAGTGTATCCTCGTCGATGTACGCCTTCCTGATGGCTGGATCGAAGACAGCCTTCAATGAACTCTCATTGAAGAGACCGCCGTCGAATGCGTTGCTGTCTTCGTCCGGGCGAACGAACATGCCTTCGAGAGCGAGTCGCGACATGGCTTCCGAGAGGCGCATGACCTGAGCATTGGCGCAGATCATCAAATCACTCCAGCCTGCGTGGAAGGCTGACCAGCGGAATGTGGCTGGATCGAAGAAGATGCCTGGCGAAAGCTCCGGATATCCCAAGGCACGCGGAACGAATGAAGGCCCGTAACAGATGACGGGACGGGTGACGTCCATGGCGCCTATTTCGGGAATCTCCGTACTATGCCCTTTGAGAGTTGCCATATGCACATCATTCCCCTGATCACGCAGAATCGCCTCAATCTCCCGGATGGAGGAAAGATTGGGGTGATTGCTTTGGAGAAGCCACTGGGTGGTTGCCATCGGAATCGATATGTCTGCGAGGGAAGCGATGGGAGCACTGCCCGGCATCTTGCCACTCGTTGCCCACCATTTCCACCCTGATTCAGTCGAAACAGAACCAGCTAAGCGAAATGGAACCATTCCGGATTGATTTTGGAATGATGCTCGGTTGAAATTGGCAATGGATCAAAGGGAATGATGCTTTTGCTTCTTAGCTGTGAAGCAATTCCTTTGGCGTATCTTTCGGCGAAGTGTTCTTTTTGTTTGCTCGGCAGAGAAAAATAGAGCTCTTGTAAATCGTCATCCGCGTCATCCGCGTCTTCAGCTTCATCAGGCCGAGTTACCTTCTCGAAATAGTGTACCTGATGACCTATTTCATGGATAAGCGTGCTGTAGAGTTGCGTGTTCCGGATAGCTTCAGGAGAACAACGGATTTCGAAATGACGTTTTGTCAATTCAATCTGATGTCCTTCCTGCTTCAATTTCTCAACTTCCTGCATGAAATCGGCATCGATGTTATTTTCGAGCTTATAGCTGAGACCGATACGCTGAGCCTCGATGAAAACAGTGGGGCCAAAATATTTGCCAAAGTAAACAAGATATCCCAATCTGCCCCACACATGGCTGAATATGGCTTCTTTTCTTTTTGGTTGCCTGAACGCAAAAACCTTTATGTCGCGCCGATGCTCTTCAGGAATATGTTTGATGACCTCAATCAGATCGGAGACGGAGACATAATATCTATAATCCCTATGGGTTGGCTCGATGAGGATGGCAAATTCGTGGTCGCCGATAGTGTAGGGTAAAACCACCGGGTTTCTTAGTTTCTGCCAGAACAGCCTATCGTCCTGGCGTGAAGAGGGAATGCCGAAATCATTCCTGGCTTTAAAGCCCTGGTCGGAGGTTCCGATTTTTTTGTTTCTTCTGGAGGGATTCCATCCCGCAGTATTTTTTTCTGGCATATCAATTTGTTTGTGATGTGAATAACTGATGCTGCCTCTAATGCCGTTTGCAGATCGGTGCAACGGCTGATCAGCTTGCCAGCAATATAGCTATAGCTCTACGTGCAGCCTTGGGACGCGTTTTCACGGCTGGCCGATGGCGCGGTCGCAATTGTAGACGGCGTGGAAACGCTCGTCATAGTAACCCGCACGGCCCCAGACCATTTCCTTCATTTGCCAGCCATTGACGATGACATTGACACGCATGCCACGCCGATGACCGGTGCAGAACAGGCCCTTGTCGGTCGGCGCACAGCCCAGCCGCCAGACGGGCAGGTCGCGCCGGCCGCTCTGGCCGGTCAGCACCATGCTGGTACCGTTGAAGCGGACATAGCGGGCGGCGGAAATATCATTGCCGAAGGGATGGTGCGCGCCAATCGAATAGCATTCCGCCACCTCTTCGGCTGCAGCGGGAAAAGCGACACTCAAGAACAACAAACCCAAAATCGCACCGCGCATGGACCACTCCTGATTTTTGCTTTGTAAACGCCTGAGACTGCGAAGATATTCGACTTCCTATGCGGAGCCTGCCATAGTGCAAGGCAAAGTCAACATTTCCCAGGTGCAACCATAGGGGTGTTGGCGAAAAGGGGTGGTGAATTCTTCAAATCGGGCATGGCGGAGCGCCATGAACATGGGATAGTGCTGTCATGGAGGCGGTCTATGTTTGGGGAGACATGCGACCGCCCGACGAGCCGTCAGGAGGGATTTCGATGCCGTGGAACTGCCGCAACCTTGCAGTCGTGATTTCGCTCATCCTTACAGTCCCGGCCATGGCTGAGGATGCGCAGAAGGTCGTCGCCCAGCCGCCTGCCAAGCAATCGGTCACCCGCTATCTTTTCTCGCAGGGTACGATCGCCGCGATCAACAGCGTCGATCTCGTGGCCCGCGTGTCCGGCACGCTGCAAAAGGTCAATCGTGAGGATGGTGCCGCCGTCAAGAAAGACGAAGTCCTCTTCGTCATAGAGCAGGAGCCCTATCAGATCAGCGTCGCCTCGGCGCAGGCCTCGCTTGACCAGCAGAACGCCAACCTGACACAGGCCAATTCCAACCTGACGCGCCAGCAGGACATGCAGAAGAAAAATCTGACCGCGACGGCCACCGTCGAAGCGGCAGTCGCGCAGGCCGAGACGGCCAAGGCGCTGGTCGCGGCCAGCCAGGCCCAGTTGCAGAATGCCCAGCTCAATCTCAGCTACACGGAAATCAAGGCGCCGTTCGACGGCATTCTCTCCGAACACCTGATCGATGTCGGCGCCTATATCAATGCGGCGAGCACACCGAAGCTGGCCTCGGTCATCCAGCCAGATCCGCTGCGGGTCAATTTCACGGTCAACGAAAAGCAGGTGATCCAGATCCGCGAGGCGCTGGCAGAGCGCCACAAGAAGCTCGGCGATATGGGGCCGATCAAGGTCGAGATTGGGCTGCCGACCGATCCGAACTATCCCTATAGCGGAACGATCGACTATATCGCGCCGGAACTCGACTCATCCTCGGGCACGGTCTCGGTGCGGGCTATGATGCCGAACACGCAGCGGCTGTTTTCGCCGGGCATGTTCGTTCGCGTGCGCATTCCCGTGGTCACCAATGCCGATGCGCTGGTGATCCCGGAAAGCGCCATCGGCAACGACCAGGAAGGGCCGACCGTGATGACTGTCGGCAAGGACAATCGCGTCGAGGCGAAGGTGGTCACGCTTGGCGAGGCCGCCGGCAATGGCCTGCGTGAGATCGTCAAGGGCCTCGCCGCGACCGACCGGGTGATCGTCCAAGGCGCCGACAATGTGCAGCCCGGCGACGCCGTCAACGTCGTCGCCAAGTTGCAGTGACCGGGGGCGGGCCGCACCATGATCGCCAAATTCTTCATCGACCGTCCGGTCCTTGCCAATGTCATCGCTATCCTCACTGTCATCCTCGGTGCGGTGGCGCTGTTCGAGCTGCCGGTCTCGCAATATCCCGACATCGTGCCGCCTTCTATCCAGGTCACGGCGCGCTATCCGGGCGCCAATGCCGAGACCATCATCCGTGACGTGGCGCTGCCGATCGAGCAGAAGGTCAACGGCGTCGAAGGCATGCTCTACATGCAGTCGACTGCGACCAGCGACGGCTCCTATACGCTGACGGTGACCTTTGCCATCGGCACCAATCCCGACCAGGCGCAGATCCTGGTGCAGAACCGCGTCCAGTCGGCGCTGCAATCGCTGCCGGACGCGGTGCAGTCGCAAGGCGTGCAGACGGCGAAGCGCTCGACCTCGATCCTGGCGATCATAGCACTCTCGTCCGACCGGCCGGAGCATAACAGCCTGTTCATGGCCAATTACGCGACGATCAACCTGATCGACCAGATCAGCCGCATTCCCGGCATCGGCAATGTCAACGTCTTCGGCGCCGGYCAATATGCGGTCCGCATCTGGATGGATCCGGAATTGATGGCGGCGCGCGGCCTGATCCCGGCCGACGTGATCAATGCCATCAATCTGCAAAGCCGGTCGACCTCCGCCGGCCAGCTCGGCCTGCCGCCGGTGCCGAAGGGGCAGCAGTTCCAGTACACGCTGAAGCTCGATTCCAAGCTCAACGACGTGCCATCCTTCGAGGACATCATCATCAAGGCCAGCGCCACCAATGGCGGCCAGGTGACCCGGTTGCGCGATGTGGCCCGCGTCGAGCTCGGAGCGCAGCAATATAACCAGGATTTCGCCATCGACGGCCGGCCGGCTGCAGGGCTGGCGCTGTTCACCCTGCCGGAAGCCAATGCACTCGACGTCATGCATCGTGTCGACACCCAGATGACGGTGCTGGCGAAATCCTTCCCCCAGGGAATGAAATACAGCATTCCGTTCGACACGACGCGCTTCGTCTCGGCGGCGGTGAACGACGTCTATCACACGCTGTTCGAAGCGGCGCTCCTGGTGCTGGTCGTCATCCTGGTCTTCCTGCAGGATTGGCGCGCGACGCTGGTGCCTGCGACGACGGTGCCGGTGACGATTGTCGGCGCCTTCGCCGCCATGGCGGTGTGCGGCTTCTCGATCAATCTGCTGACGCTGTTCGCCATCATCCTGGCGATCGGCATCGTGGTCGATGACGCGATCGTGGTCGTCGAGGCGGCGGCGCGGCATATCCGCCTGGGCCGAACGCCGCATGATGCGGCGATCGCCGCCATGAACGAGCTGTTCGGGCCGATCATCGGTATCACGCTGGTCCTGCTCGCCGTGTTCCTGCCGGCGGCCTTCCTACCTGGTCTGAGCGGCCAGATGTACCGGCAGTTCTCGCTGGTGATTGCCGCGACCGCCCTGATCAGCGCCGTCAACGCCATGACGCTGAAGCCGACGCAGGCAGCGCTTTGGCTCAAGGCGCATGACCCCAACCGTCGTCCCAACATTTTCGCCCGCGGCTTCAACGCCGTCTATGACTTCTTCGAACGTATCTATGCCGGGATGATCCGCGGCATGGTGCGGATCAGCGTCGTTGTGGTGATCGTCGCTCTCGCGCTGGTCGGCGGCTCGGTCTATCTGCTGTCGCGCGTTCCGACGGCCTTCCTGCCGATCGAGGACCAGGGCTATTTCCTGGTCTCGGTGCAATTGTCCGAGGGCGCTTCGCTGGAGCGGACGCGCGCGACGCTCGAAACCGTGCGCAAGCGCGTGGCAGACCTCGGCGTGGTCGAGAATGTCATCGCCATCAGCGGGCTTTCGGCGATCAACAACAATGCCAGCCAGGCCAATTCCGGTGTGCTCTACATCATCCTCAAGGACTGGAGTGTCCGCAAGCCGGGCGAGGACCTCCTGTCGCTCTACAACAAGCTCAATCAGTTGACCGCCAATCTGCCCGACGGCAAGGCGCAGGTGCTGCCGCCGCCGCCGATCCAGGGCATTGGCAATGCCGCGGGCTTTGCGCTGCAGATCGAGGCGATCAACGGCAAGTTCGACTATCTGGCGCTACAGAAGGCAGCCGCTCGTGTGGCCGAACAGGCGAGCAAGGACCCGACCTTCCGCCAGGCCTTCAGCCCCTTCCGCGCCGACGCGCCGCAATTTGCCGTATCCGTCGACCGCACCAAGGCGGAGGTGATGGGCGTCGATCTCGGCAGCACCTACGACACGGTGAGCCAATATATCGGTTCGGCCTATGCCGGGCAGATCAATCTCTTCGGACGTGTGTTCCAGGTCTATATCCAGTCGCAGCCGGACAAGCGCATCGATGTCGAGGATCTTGAACAGCTGAAGCTGCGCAATGCCACCGGCGAAATGGTGCCGCTCGGCGCCATTGCCGATGTGCGACGCGTCTCCGGACCATCACTGGTCAGCCTCTACAATCTGCATCCGGCCGCACAGATCATCGGCGCGCCGGCGCAGGGTTTCAGCACCGGCCAGGCGCTCGACGAGCTCGACAAGATCGCCGGGACGTTGTCGCCGCGCGATTTCGTCTCCGAATGGACGGCCGTGTCCTATCAAGAAAGGCAACTCGGCAACCAGATCTATATCGTCTATGCACTGAGCCTGTTGCTGGTCTACTTTGTGCTTGCCGGCCAATATGAGAGCTGGCTGGCGCCAGTCTCGGTGATCGCCAGCGTGCCCTTGGCACTGCTCGGCACGGCGGCGACGCTGCTTGTGCTGAAAGTGCCGGTCAATCTCTATACGCAGATCGGCCTCGTCCTGCTGATCGCGCTGTCGGCGAAGAATGCCATCCTGATCGTCGAATTCGCCCGGCATCTGCGCGCCGAAGGCCTGTCGCTCGGCGAAGCAGCGGTGGAAGCGGCGCGAACACGCTTCCGGCCGATCCTGATGACCTCGATCGCCTTCACCCTCGGCGTCCTGCCGCTGGTGCTGCACACCGGCGCCGGCGCCAGCGCGCAGAAATCCATCGGTATCGCGGTGTTCACCGGCATGATCGGCTCGACCTGCCTGACGGTGGTCTTCGTGCCATCGCTGTTCGTCGTGGTCCAATGGATCGAGGAACGAATGCGGCGGCGCAAGCGTGCCGCTGTTGCCGTCGTCGACGAGGATGTATCGGAAGAGATCGATCAGCCTTTGCCGCTGGACTTGAATCAGCCGAAGCCGACGGCCACCACGCGGCGCATGGCGGTCGAAGTCGACGAACCTACCTCGAAAAATTCCAGACAGCCTGAGCCAGATGCTGTCGTCCGAAGCGCGCCGGTGGACATTGTCGAAGCGCCGGCAGCGGTTGTTGATCAGCCGTCACGGGCCGAGGCTGACAAGCCTGTCTCTGATGGTGTCGACCAGCCCAAGTCCGTCGAGATCATCGAGCCCTCGAAGGCCGACGCCGGCCGGCCTAAGTCCGCCGACGTCAAGCCATCATCCTCGGCCGATATCAGTCCGTCTCCGTCCAACCCGACTTTCGCGGGGGACTATACGATGACGTCCGGCACGAACAACAACTACGCGCGGCCGCCGGCGGATACGACGATATACAAGCCCGCGACGGTTCAGGTCGGCGAAGCGGTAACCCGATCGACCACGGACAAGGCGGCGCGATCCGATGGAAGGCGAAAGGCATCGGCCGCGACCGTCGACGCCAAGCCGAACCCAACGGCGGCAGCCGTGGAGAAGCAGGCCGCAGCCAATTCCGCGAAGGACAAGGCCGCATCGGACAAGTCTACCGACAAAACGGCTAAGCCCGCTCAAATGGAGTCTGCGAAAGACGTCGAGTCTACCGCGGTCGAGGCTGCAGATCCAGCCGCGCTGAATCGCCAGGACGGGCAAACCAGCGGCGATAACACGGCGCCGACCCGTGCCGATCCCGCCAATGACGCACTCGCCAAGGCCCTGGCTGAATTGGCCGGTGAGACGTCGGCTGGAGAGGACACGGCTTCAGATACGTCACGCGCAGCCGATGACACCGCTCCCAAGCCAGCGGACGATGTCGCATCCACTCCAGCGGACGAAGTCGCTGCAGACACAGCGGCGTCCCTTTCGGACGAACCAGCGACCAGCGAAGAGGTTGAGGCCGCGGAGACTGTACAGAGCGAACAGCCTTTGCCGGAGGCAGTCGAGGAAAATGCCGCGCCAGCCGACACCAGCGAAAAGCCGACGCCCGCTGAACCGACATCCGGCAAGTCGTCTCCATCTGGCAGCGAGGGCGGACGACGCCGGCCAGCGCTCAAGACGAGGCGGCGCCGGTAGCTGCTGCGGCAGACTTGCTTTTTGATCGATATTGCGTCACTGCCCACCGACTGAGGGATCGGCTTGCCAAGTCGTCCATCGGTGGCCGTCAGGTCCGTTGGCGGCAATGATGAGCAAGCAATGCGCATATCTCTGTGCCAGTCAGACATCCGGGCGAATGAAGTTTCGTTCGGCGGTGTCACGCCGGGCAATGCCGAGCGCAAGGATGTGATCGGAAAGCATTTGCAAACCAGGGACTTGCGTTCGGGATGCATTTTGTCGATGACGTGGAGTAACAAAAACGTGCGCGGCTTCGTAGGGGAATTTGCCGGGTGAACGGTTCGACGCAGGAAGAGCAGTGGGCCATCTGGATGCGGGCCGCCATCGATGGCGACAAGCAGGCCTATCATCGCTTCCTGACGGCGGTCACGCCCTATCTCCGTGCGCTTGCGCGGCGGCGCTGCGACCAGTTCGGCGCGCCGGCGAGCGAGGCGGAGGATGTGCTGCAGGAAGTGCTGCTGGCAGTGCATCTCAAGCGCGGCACCTGGGACATATCGCGGCCGATCGGACCGTGGCTGGCGACGATCGTGCGCAACAAGATGATCGATGCGCTGCGCCGCCGTGGCCGGCAGGTGAGCGTGCCGATCGAGGATTTCATCGAGACGCTGGAAGCAGCGGATTCGACTGATGCCACCGACCGGCTGGATGCCGAACAACTGCTGACGCAGTTGAAGGACCCGCAGCGCGATATCGTGCGCTCGATCTCGCTCGAAGGGCAGGGGGTGCGCGAGACGGCCGCGAGATTGAAGATGACAGAGGGCGCCGTGCGCGTGGCGCTGCATCGCGCGCTCAAGGCGCTCGCCGCCCTATATCGGAGTGATGTGCGTGAAGACGGATGATCTGATCCATATGCTGGCCGAGGATGCACCGGTGCCAATGCGCATCGGCCGCGCCATGACGCTGGCGCTGCTCCTCGGCACGGTCATCTCGATCGCCCTGCTGCTGGCGACGATCGGCATGCGGCCGAACATGGCAGAGGCGATGCAGAGCGCTCGGGTGATGTTCAAGATCGGCGCGACGCTCACGCTTGCCATCGCAGCCTGCGGTCTTGTCTTCCGCATTGGCCGGCCCGGCGTGCCGCTCAAGGCGCGCAGCCTGTTGCTGATCCTGCCCTTGGTTCTGGTCATCGGAGCTATCATGATGGAAGGGATGATGACGCCATCCGATTCCTGGATGTCGCGCATGGTCGGCAATCATTCACGCTTCTGCATATTCTTCATTCCGATGCTGTCGATCGCGCCGCTCATAGGCTTCATGCTGGTCCTGAGGGACGGCGCCCCTGAAAGCCCTGGCCTTGCCGGCGCCGTCGCGGGACTGGCCGCTGGCGGCGTCGCCGCCGCCATCTATGCCTGGCACTGCCCCGACGACAGCCCCTTCTTCGTCGCCACCTGGTACACGCTGGCGATCTCGATCGTGACAATTGTTGGCTTTTTTGTCGGGCGTCGGCTGCTGCGATGGTGACAATTGGGCTGGCGGGTTGTCCGCCGGCGCTTGGTCATGAGACTGGACCCTTTGGAAAATATCTCCCGTAAGAGGTTGATATTCTTAAATCACTGTATTGACATCGCCTTCTCCTGCCGAGGGTGCTATAGCCCGTCGGCTTCTGCCTTCCGTTGACCCATTCCAACGCGTGATTTCATGTTCCTCTCCATTGCTACAACCCATAAGCCCGCCAGCGATCTTGGTTTCCTGCTGATGAAACACCCTGATCGTCTGCATGAAGTGGAGCTCTCCTTCGGTCGCGGCATCGTCTTCTATCCTGAGGCCAATGACAGTCGCTGTGAGGCAGCGCTGGTGCTCGACATCGATCCGATCGGGCTGGTGCGCGGCGCTGGCGCGGGTGAGGGGCTGCTCGATCACTATGTCAACGATCGGCCTTACTCGGCCTCATCCTTCCTGGCCGTCGCGCTGAACCGTATTTTTCGTACGGCGATGAGCGGTACATCGCGCGAGCGGCAGGCGCTGGCGGAGGCGGCGATCCCGCTTGAGATCAACGTCAAGCCGCTGCCGGCACGCGGCGCGGAGAGTTTGGTGAAGGGACTGTTCGAGCCGCTTGGGTGGCAGGCCGAGGTGGTGACGATCGACGGTTTTGGTGTGCCGTCGCGCTATGTCGATCTCCGGCTCACAGGCACGATGAAGCTTTCGACCGCGCTCACCCATCTCTATGTGCTGATCCCGGTGCTCGATGATGACAAGCACTATTGGGTGGGTGAGGACGAGATCAAGAAACTGCTCGACAAGGGTGGGACCTGGCTTGCCGACCATCCCGAGCGCGACCTGATCGTCCGCCGCTATCTCAAGAAGCAGAAGCGGCTGGTGCGGCAGGCACTGGCACGTCTCGCCCCGGAAGAGGAGGAGACCGAGGAGGCTGCACCGGAGCTCCATCGGCGCGAGGAAATCCTCGAAGCACCGATGAGGCTGCACGACTTGCGACAGGACACTGTTGCGCGCGTGTTGGTCGAATCCGGCGCCTCGGTGGTGGCCGATCTCGGCTGCGGCGAGGGCAAGCTGTTGCGGCGGCTGCTCAAGGAGCGCTCGCTGAAAAAGCTGATTGGGCTCGATGCCTCGACGCGCTCGCTGGAGCGCGCGGCCGAGCGGCTGAAGCTCGGCGAACCGGGTGGCGCCTCGCCCGAGCGGGTGACGCTGCTGCATGGGGCGCTGACCTATCGCGACAGCCGCTGGCATGAAGCGGAGGCGGCTGCACTGATCGAGGTGATCGAGCACCTCGATCCCGACCGGCTGCCGCATCTCGCGGACGTGGTTTTCGGCGCGGGCTTGCGCGCGATCGTCATGACGACGCCGAATGCCGAATATAACGCGCTTTTCGAGGGCATGGCGCCCGGCGCCATGCGGCATCCCGACCATCGCTTCGAATGGACGCGGCAGCAATTCCAGGCCTGGACCGAGGCGGTGGCTGATAGCCATGGGTATCAGGTGCGGCACGAGGGCATTGGCGATGTCCATCCTGAACTCGGTCCGGTGACGCAGATGGCAGTGTTTACAAAATGAAGAGCGCAGACCCCAGTCTCATCGATATTCCGGATTTCAGCCTGGTCGTGCTGATCGGCGCGACCGGCTCCGGCAAGTCGACCTTCGCCTCGCGCTGGTTCCAGCCGACGGAAGTGATCTCTTCAGACCACTGCCGTGGGCTTGTCTCGGACGATGAGAACGACCAGTCGGTGTCGTCTGATGCTTTCGATCTCGTCCGCGCGATTGCCGAAAAGCGGCTGAAAAACCGCAGGCTGGCGGTCATCGACGCCACCAATGTGCGGGCTGCCGATCGCAAGATGTGGATCGAGGTCGCCCGGCGCTGGCATGCGCTGCCGGTGGCGATCGTCATCGATCCCGGCCTGGATGTCTGCGTGGCCCGCAACAAGGCGCGGCCCAACCGCAATTTCTCCGTCCATGTGCCGCAAAGGATGATCCAGGAAATCCGCAAGGGTTTTGGTGGGCTGCAGCGCGAAGGCTTTCGCCAGGTCTGGCGACTTTCCTCGGTCGAGGCTGTCGATGCCGTGACCATCGAGCGTCGGCCGCTCTGGACCGACAAGCGGACGGAGACCGGCCCGTTCGATATTATCGGTGACGTGCATGGCTGCGCCGACGAGCTGAAGGCGCTGTTGACCGAGCTCGGCTACGGGCTTTCTCTGGAGGGGGAGCGCACTGTCCTGACGCCGCCCGGCGATCGCAAGCTCGTCTTCGTCGGTGATCTTGTCGACCGTGGACCGCAGACTCCGGACGTATTGCGCATCGTCATGGATGCCGTCGATGCCGGCCAGGCGCTCTGCGTCCAGGGTAATCACGACCAGAAGCTCGACCGCTGGATGGCCGGCCGCAACGTCAAGATCGCCCATGGCCTGCAGGAAAGCATCGACCAGCTCGAAGCCGAGACGCCTGAATTCCGGGAGCGGGTCAAGCGCTTCCTTGGCGATCTCCGCAGTCATTACTGGCTGGATGGCGGAAGGCTGGTTGTCGTCCATGCCGGCCTTAAGGAGGAGATGATCGGCCGCGGTTCGCCAGCGGTGCGTGATTTTGCGCTTTACGGCGAGACCACCGGCGAGATCGATGCATTCGGCTTGCCGGTGCGCGGCGACTGGGCGGCGGCCTATCGCGGCAAGACGGCCGTCGTCCACGGTCATACGCCGACGCCGGAGGCCGAATGGATCAACAACACGATCTGCATCGATACCGGCTGCGTCTTCGGCGGCAAGCTCACGGCCCTACGCTGGCCGGAAAAGCAATTGGTCAGTGTCCCGGCGGCTCAGATCTATGCCGAGCCGATCCGGCCGCTCGCCGTTGTCGCCGAACGGTCAGGCCAGGCGGAGGCGGACAATCTGCTCGACTATGCCAATGTCTCCGGGCGCCGCTATATCGATACGTCGCTGATGAATCGGATCGCCATTGCCGAGGAAAATGCAGCGGCGGCGCTCGAGGTGATGGCGCGCTTTGCCATCGCGCCGCAATGGCTGATCTACCTGCCGCCCACCATGTCGCCGGTCGAGACCAGCAAGAGCGAGGGCTGGCTGGAGCGGCCGGAAGAGGCGTTCGAGTTCTTCCGCGCGCGTGGCCAGACGGAACTGATGCTGGAAGAGAAGCATATGGGATCGCGGGCGGTGATTGCGGTCTGCCGCGACGATGCCGTGGCGCGCCAACGCTTCGGCACGGTCTCCGACGAGGCGGGTTCGATCTGGACCCGCACCGGCCGCGCCTTCTTCTCCGAACGGGCAATGATCGAAGCGGTGCTGGCGCATATCCGCGCGGCGGCCGACGTGGCAGGTCTCTGGGACGAACTCGGCACCGACTGGCTGCTGCTCGACGCCGAGGTCATGCCCTGGTCGGCCAAGGCGTCCAGCCTGATCGAGCAGCAATATGCGCCCGTCGGCATTTCCGCCCAGGCCGGGCTTGGCGCGGCCCTGGAGGCAGCCAATCGTGCCGTGGCGCGTGGCGTGGATATGGGCAGTTTCCGCGACCGGCTGGCCGCACGGGCCGAGAAAGCCGATCGCTATGGCGGCGCCTGGCAGCCCTACACTTGGCCGGTTGCCGATGCAGGCGATCTGCGCGTCGCTCCCTTCCACTTGCTTGCCAGCGAAGGGGCGGTGCATTTCGACAAGGACCATGTCTGGCATATGGCGATTGCCGACCGGCTCGCGGCGGCGGGCGGCCCCGTGCTGGTGGCCAGTGAGCGCCGCCACATCGTATTGGCCGACGCCGATGCCTGCGACGAGGCGGTTCGCTGGTGGGAGGCGCTGACCGCGCGGGGTGGCGAGGGCATGGTCGTCAAGCCGCTCGCCTTCCTTGCCCGCGGCGAAAAGGGCCTGATCCAGCCGGCGCTGAAAGTCCGCGGCCAGGATTATCTGCGCATCATCTACGGCCCGGAATACGACATGCCGGACAATCTCTCGCGGCTGCGCAAGCGCAGCCTGGGCGGCAAGCGGTCGCTGGCGCTCAGGGAATTCAGCCTCGGCCATGAAGGTCTGCTACGGTTCCAGGCCCGGGCACCCTTGCGCGACATCCACGAATGCGTGTTCGCCGTTCTTGCGCTCGAAAGTGAACCGATTGACCCCAGGCTTTAGGTCCGGATCATTCGGGGCTTGATCGAGGACCTACGACGTTGGCATGGAATGGATATGAAACTCTGGATTCTCTCTGATCTTCACACCGAATTCGCGCCGTTCGCGGTCCCAAGACCGTTGCCGGATGCAGACAAATGCGTGGTTGCGGGCGACTTCGGTGTTGGCGGCGTCGAGCTTGCGCTCGAGTGGCTGCATCAGCATGTCGCGCCGGCCATGCCCGTCCTGTTCGTCGCAGGCAACCACGACTATTATCGAACGTCCTATCTGGACGCTCTGGAGGATGGCAGGCGGTTGGCGGCCTCTCTCGACCGGGTGCATTTCCTCGAAAACGACACGATCGTCCTCGGTGGCGTCACCTTTCTCGGATGCACTCTATGGACCGATTTCGCGCTCGACGGGACACAGGCATTTTCCATGTTCGAAGCCAAGTCGGGCATGAATGACTACAAGCGGATCAAGTTCTCCAAGAAACCGTATATGCGGTTCACTCCGCACCAGACCGTTCGGTTCCACCTTGACAGCCTGGCATTTCTGGAGCGGGCACTCGCGGCGGCCGTTGGCCCCAAAGTGGTCATAACGCACCACGCGCCAAGCCGTCTGTCACTCCCTGAACGGCTCCGGCAGGACCGCTTCAGCCCGGCCTATGCCTCAAACCTCGACGGTCTGATGTTGGAGCATGGCCCCGCGCTGTGGGTCCATGGCCACATCCATGATCCCGTCGACTATGTGGTCGGCGCGACGCGGGTGTTCAGCAATCCGAGAGGGTATCCGGGGGAGTTGCCGACGGAAGACTTCATTCGACGCAGTACATTTGAGTTGTAGGCATCAGGCAAAGACGAAAATTCCGCTTTGGGCGAAAAATCGGATGCGTTTCGAATAGTTTGACGGCAATCAGGCGCGGGCGGCTGGAGGATCGCACGCGGAGCGCTTCGACATGTCCTCTTTGACTTTCTTTTGATTTCCATTCTACAAGATTTTGGTGCGCCGCCGGCTTTGCGGTATCTGCGATCGTATGTCTTTGCATTCTTTTGAGTGGTCGATATGAGTCTATTGTCGAAATTGTTCGGGGGCGCAAAAGATGGCCTCCCAAATCGCATTTCACAACGTTTTAAAGCACTTGACGATTGCCAGCCGGGTCTGACCGCTCAGGTTGTCGATTATATCGCAAGCGACGTTGGAAGCAGCGTCTTGGCAAGTCTGTCCGCCGCGAAAGTCCGGAATTTCTGGCTGGCCGGGGGATATATGCATTCATTTGCTCAACCGAGCGACAAGTTGTTCGAGCCGGGTGTGGAATGGACCATGATGCAGCGTGTGCGCCTCGGCGATGTGGAGGCGGCACTTCATCCCTTGGGAGCAGGGTGGTCATGGGGGTTCATGGGCACGTCGAACGCCCCCGACTGGCTGCGATATATGCTGCATGCCCTGGCCATCAGGGGACGTAGAATCTGCACGCTCGAGGCATTCAGCGCCTTGCTTGCGGCGCGGGGCCTCGGGATCGAGGTGGCCTTCGACATCGTCTTCAATCGCGATCCGGTAAATTATTCATGCGATCACAGCACCGATCATTTCGACGCCGTCGATTCCTGGCTCTCCAGCCACGCATCGGAGGTTGCAGCCTTGGCGCCGAAGCTCGCTGTGGGACCACGTGCACAGTTGATTGCGGCGATTGGTCGCTATCGACAGATCGACATCTTCCTCGACCTCCTGGTCGATAGCGGCATTGCTTCGTCGAAGACAGTCCGCGAGGCTGCCCAGAAAGTATTGACGGGCGCTGATGCCTCCCAGTTCCAGGTGCGGCTGGAGAGCGTTTTCCCCTCGTGCACTCCTGGCGCGCGTGCGGATCTGATTGCACTTGCCGCCCGGGGATTGGGCGCCGAGGCGACCCCGCTGCTGTTGCGTTGGCGTAACGATGAGAAGAGCGCCAAGGTGCTCGCGGCGATCGACCAGACGCTGGCCAACGCTTCCCTGACTCGAGCCGATGCCGGTTCGGGAGACCGCGACAAGACAACTTATGTGGCGCTCGACGGCTCTCTCGTCGAGGTACCGCCGATGCCGCCTCTGCCGGAACCTTCGGCGATTCCGGAAGAAACGATGAAGCTTCTGCTTCCAGCACTGCGCAGTTATAACCAGACGGTTGAGATGGGGCATCGAGAAGCGGCTGCGACCAAGGAGCGATGGCATTGGAGCAGTCAATGGAAGCCGGTCGAAGAGGGCGTCCTCGCCCGGATGAAGCAGGTGGCCGAACTCGTCGGTTCTCGTGATCCGTACCGCAGTCTGTTTCAATGKATCCGGTTTGAGCACAAGAACCACCGATCGGGGATCGACGCTTTTTTGTCCTCGCCCACACTCAGCATTCGTCATCTGGTCAAGATCGCATCGTCGACTTGGGGTACCGGCCTGCTGTATTTGCTGGGAAACGAAAACTTCGCGATCTCGGTTGCTATCCGCCGGCGGATAGCCGAAGGTACGGACCTCAGGAGCATTCAGGCGCTTTGGGCGGAAAACGGAGGCGAGGATGCGATCACCCGATATCTGGAAACCGATTGGGCCAGCTCGTCTGAAGCAATGGGACTGGAACATTTCTGGACGCTGATCGCAGAACGCTTCGACCAGATCGAGGAAGCGCTCGGTTTCCGGCCGCAATCGGGCAGCAAGCCGCTCAATCTCAGCCGGGGGCTCGAGCTTCTGGCGATGCTGCCGGCGGTCCCGCAACGATTTCTGCTGCCGCTGATGACGGTTGCCACGGGAACACGGAAAGGCCCGCGTGCCGAGGCGCGTAAGTTGCTGGCCGGTGCTCCCGATATCGAGCCGGCGATTGCCGGACTGATGGGTGACGGCAAGCAGGAGGTGCGGGCCGGGGCGGCGGAATGGCTGGGCCAGCGCGATGCCAAGGGTTCGATCGCCGCGATTCGAACCGCGCTCAAGGGGGAAAAGACTGATGTCTGTCGCGCTGCTATGATTTCAGCGCTCGAGAAACTCGGTGAGGACGTCTCCGACTTCTTCGATCCCGTCAGACTGAAGCAGGAGGCCGAGCGCGGCCTGGCAAAGACCCAATCGAAAGGATTGGAATGGTTTCCTATGGACGCCCTGCCTGCGCTGAACTGGCGTGATGGAACAGGCGTCGACAAGGCGCTGGTCGCCTGGTGGGTGGTGCTTGCCAACAAGCTCAAGCAGCCGGGCGGCAATGCGATGATGGACCTCTGCCTCGACCGACTGGTGCCGCGCGACGCCCATCGCCTCGGCCAGAGCGTTCTTGCCGCGTGGATCGTTCAGGATACCCGCATGACCTCGCTCGACGATGCCAATGCCCAGGCGGAAGCAGAAGTCGATGCCCGGTTGCAGACCCATCTGAACTGGGCAAAGCGCTACCCACAGAATGCCTCGGCATGGATCACGGACCGCGACCTCGTGTTTGCGCAGATCCGTAACGAGAAACTTGGCACTTTCCTCGGCAGCGCGACCGACAATAAGGGGTTGTTGGCTTTGACGACGCGCATGAACGGCATCGACATGGCCAAGATGGCGCGCGGCTATCTCAAGAACCACGGATCGCGCGTCTCGCAAAGCAAGGCTATTCTGGAAGCGCTCGCGGCCAATCCGTCCGGTGCCGCCATCCAGATCGTGCTCGCCACCGCCAATCGCTTCAAGGCCCGTACCGTGCAGGCCCACGCCGCGGCCCTGATCGAGGACATTGCCAACCGGCGCGGCTGGACGACGGAGGAACTGGCGGACCGGACCATTCCGACCGCCGGTCTCGATGAGACCGGGGCGGCCGAACTCGATTGCGGAACGGACCGCACCTATCGCCTCATGCTCGATGCGACGGACGCGCTGGTGCTTCTCAACGCTTCGGGCGATCCCGTCAAGGACCTGCCAAAGCCGAGAAACGAAGAAGAAAAACCGCTGCTCGACGAGGCGAAGAAAACGCTGGCGACGGCCCGCAAGGAAATAAAGCAGATTATGCCCGATCAGACAGCCCGGCTGCGCGAGGCCATGTGTCTCGAGCGCACATGGGCGGTCGAGGACTGGAGCCTCTATCTTCTCGGCCATCCCCTGATCGCCCGCCTGGCACGGCGACTCGTCTGGATGGGCCTCGACGAGGGCGGTGCCGTATTGGCGACATTCCGACCGCTCGATGACAACAGTCTCACCGACACGGATGACAGCCCAGTCGATATCGGGCGCTTTTCCGGTATTCAACTCGCCCACAGCCGCCTCCTGCCCGACGAAGTCTCCGAGGCCTGGAAGACGCACCTTGCCGACTATGAGGTCGCGCCGCTTTTCGACCAGTTCGGCCGCAAACTTCCGCTACTCGATCCCTTACGCAAGGGCGACAAGGAGATTGGCGACCGAAAGGGGTGGATGATCGAGACGTTCAAGCTGAGGGGCGCGGCGACGAAACTCGGCTATGTCCGCGGTGCCACGGAAGATGGCGGCTGGTTCATGACCTATGAACGGCGATACCAGGCAGCTGGCCTTGTCGCCCTGGTCAATTTCGGCGGTAGTCCGTTGCCGGAGGAAAATCGGCCGACGGCCTTGCATGACCTCACCTTCGCGAAAGTGCGGCGCAACGGCCATGCCTATGGCAATCCGGTGGCTCTTGGCGAGGTCCCGCCAGTGCTTCTCGCCGAGACCTGGCAGGATTTGCACGACATCGCGGGCAAGGGAACGGGGTTCGATCCGGAGTGGGAAAAGAAGTCGCCATGGTGAACGCTGTCGCCACCGCATTGAGGCTGCCGGCCGAGCAGCGCTATGCCGAAGAACTGACGAAGCTGGCAAACGGCGACAGCGCGCCGCGTCCGCCGGGCTGGCATCTCAGCGCCCGCGCCGTACGCCGGTTCATTCTCGGCGATGCCGCGCTGGGCATCTCGCGCAAATTTTACGGCGACGACCCTCTGGTGGATCGTGCCATCGTCAGCCTGATGAGCAATCAGGGGCTGATGCTGGTTGGCGAACCCGGCACGGCCAAATCGATGCTGTCGGAACTTCTTGCAGCCGCGATCAGTGGCCAGTCGCTGCTGGTCGTTCAAGGCTCGGCCGGGACCACCGAGGACCATATCCGCTATTCCTGGAACTATGCGCTGCTGCTGTCGGAGGGGCCAAGCGAAAAGGCGCTGGTGGCCTCACCCGTGCTGACCGCAATGCGCGAAGGCCGGATCATCCGGTTCGAGGAAATCACCCGCTGCCCGCCTGAAGTCCAGGATGCGCTGATCTCGATCCTATCGGAGAAAAGCGTCGCTATTCCTGAACTTGGCGCCGACTGGACCGTGGCGGCGCAGCCGGGTTTCAACGTTATCGGTACGGCCAACCTGCGCGACCGCGGCGTCCACGAAATGTCGAGCGCCTTGAAGCGGCGATTCAATTTCGAAACCGTGCATCCGATCGACGATCCTGCATTCGAACGCGAATTGATCCTCAAACAGCTTGCCGAGCGTCTCGGTCCGTCGGGGGTCAGCGTCAGGGGCGAAACGGAGGTCGCAGACCTGCTGGTCCAGACGTTCCAGGACCTGCGCACCGGCCGTACGCGCGAGGGAACCAGCCTCAATCGGCCCGATGCGGTGATGTCGACGGCCGAGGCGGTCAATGTGCTGCACGCGGCGACGCTTGATGCCGCCTATCTCGATGACGGACTGGTCAAGGGCAGCCATGTGGCACGCCAGATCCAGGGTGTCATCCTGAAGGACTCGCCCGAGGACGGCAAACGGTTCAAAGCCTATATCGACCATATCGTCAAAGACCGTGCCGGAAAATCGACTGCCTGGCGCGATTTCTATCAGGCAGCGCGCGCCCTCAAGCTGGTCTGACAGATGATGGCCGGATTTTCCGATAGCCTCCACGACAGCAAGCGCGATCTCTATGTGGTGCCGGTCCGCCACCACAGCCCTGCCTGCGCCACGCATCTTGAAGCACTTCTGCAGCAGGTCCGCCCGGCCCATATCCTGATCGAGGGGCCGTGCGACTTCGACCCGATGATCCCGTTGATAACCGATCCCGCAACGCGGCCGCCTGTCGCGGTGGTTTCGATGCAGGAACAGAAAGAGCCATCCCGGCGCTCGGTCAGCTACTTCCCGCTTTGTGCGCATAGTCCCGAATATGTCGCGTTGCTTGCAGCCCGTATCTCCGGCGCCCAAGCGGCTTTCATCGATCTGCCGATGGAGATGCTTGCCCTCCAGGACGACAGCGAGGCACGGGTGCTGCTGAATGACGAGCTGCGCTTCGACAGCGGTGATTACGTTCGCGCGTTATGTGTGACGCTGGGCTGCCGGGACGGCAACGAAGTCTGGGACCATCTGTTCGAAACGCGGCTTCATCAGCATGATTGGCGTAGGTTCTTCGGCGATGTTTCGATCTATTGCGAGCATATCCGCGCATCCACCGATCCTGGCTCAATGGAGCGGGACGGTACGTTGGCGCGCGAAAAACAGATGCGCGCACTGATCGCAGAGGTTTGCCGGGGCGCCAAAGGACCGGTTGTCGCCGTCGTCGGCGGTTTTCATGCCAGTGCACTCCTGGCGCCATCGGAGACCCGAGAAACGGCCGAAATCGCGTCGGCCAAAAGCAAATCTTATCTGGTGCGCTATGGCCATCGGCAACTCAATGCGCTTAGCGGCTATGGCGCCGGCCTGCCTCTGCCCGCTTATTATGAAGGCCTGTGGCAGCGGCGGAACGAAGCCCAGCCTTATTCGGCCTATGCCACCGATATCATCACTGGCTTTGCGGGGCATATTCGAGCGCATCTGCCGGACTTTGCGCCACCCTTTCCGGTTCTGGCCGCGTCGCTTGAGAATGCCCATCGACTGGCGGAACTTCGCGGTCGGCCAGGGCCGATGCGTGACGACATTGTCGACGCATGCCGGTCGACCATGCTCAAAGGCGAGGAAAGCGGCGATGCTGCGCCGGTCATGGCCGAACTTCTTGCCTGGATGACCGGTAGCGCGCTCGGCGACATACCGCCATCTGCCGGCTCGCCACCGCTCATAGAAGCGATTCGAGCGCGCGCCCGGTCGCTGGGTTTCAATCTTGACGATGGCGAGCGGCGTACGCGCGACCTCGATATCTACCGCAAGGATCGTCATCGCGCCGCCAGCCGTTTCCTGCACGGTATGGCTTTTATCGAGACGCGCTTTGCCGAGCGGCTGGCCGGCCCTGATTTTCGGCTTGGAGTCGATCTCGACCGCCTGTTCGAGCAATGGTCGGTGATGTGGTCGCCGATGGTGGAAGCACGGTTGATCGAGTGCTCGGTTGACGGCGACACGCTTGAGGCCGCCGTCGCGGCGCAAGCCATGCGGCGGCTGGCGGCGCTGAGAGCCGAGGGGCGCGGCAGGGATGCTGTCGAGGCGATCGGGCTGCTGGTGACCGCCTGTCAGGCGGGTATAGCCGATAGGGTGGCTTCTATCCTACCTTTCATCGCCGACGAGATCGCCGTCGATCCGGATATTGCTTCGGTCTCCGAGGCCCTGCGCGATCTGCTCGCCTTGTGGCGCAACAATGAGGCCATCGGGCTGGATGACCGGAGCCCAGTCGGAATGCTGGTGCTCGCCGCCTGGCGGCGTGCTCTGTTCTTGCTGCCGGACCTGGAGACCTGCGGCGAGGAGCATATAGCGCGAGCGCTCGACGCACTGGTGATCCTGCGCGAGGTCACAGCCCTGGCGAAAGATGCTGTGGAGGGCATGGACATTGCGCTGTTTGACGAGGCGGTGGCGAGGCTGCGGCGCGCCGAACTCAGTCCTGCCATTGCCGGTGCGATCGCGGCTCTGTCATGCCTGAGCCGGCAAATGACGGCCGAGGAACTGGGTGCGCGCGTCTCCGGAGAATTGGGCGGCGCCTATGCCGAGCCGAAATCCTGCGTGGCATATCTGCAGGGTGTCATTGCCGTGTCGCGCGAACTGCTTTGGGCGGCGCCGGCACTCATTGCTGCGGTCGACAGGGCGCTTGCATCACTCGACGGCGAAGGCTTCATCACGCTGCTGCCGCATTTGCGGCTTGCATTCTATCGGCTCGATCCGCGCGATATCGACAGGCTGGCGCATTTCGTGGCGGCCCAACGAAACGGCGAGCCGGCGCAATTGACCCAGGGCTTCAGCGTGCCCGAGGCTGTGTTTGCCGTCAATATGGGGGTCGACCGTCGCATCGCCGGACTTCTGGCCGAGGTTGGATTGGCATGACGGATGCGCCGGAAATCCTTCGCCGGTGGCGTATGGTGTTGGGGCGTTATGCTCAGTCGGCGATGACCGATGTCACTCTCGACGCCGTAGACCGGCGGGCCGATCGCGCGCTCGACTATCTCTATCAGCGGGAACTGGAGCAGCGGGGGATGCGGCGCGACAAGGCTGTGGGTCCGGGCAGCCTGGATCCGAGCCAATTGACGGCTCTGCGGTGGCTTGGAGAGGTTCGCGCGCTGTTCCCCCAATCCGTGCTTGAGACAATCCAGTCACACGCCATCGATCGATTGGGCCTGACCGAACTGTTGGCCGACCCCGCGCTGCTGGGCAGTCTCGAGCCCAATCGCGACCTTCTCAAAGCGCTGTTGTCGTTCAAAGGCCGTGCCAGTCCTGCAATGCAGGAAAAGATTCGCGAGATCGCCCGCCGCGTCGTCGACGAGATCATGGCGCGGCTGAAGCCCAAGATCGACCGGGCGCTGTCCGGCAGACCGAACCGGTTTCGCCGCAGCCAGCACAAGTCGATGCAGAATTTCGATTGGCGCGCCACGCTTCGCGATAATCTGAAGAACTATGATCCAGGGCGCAAGCGCATCATCGCGGACCGGCTGCGCTTTTTCGGGCGAAGCCGCAGGCTCCTGTCCTGGCGGATCATCCTTTGCGTCGACCAGTCGGGGTCGATGCTCGACTCGACGCTCTACGCCGCTGTCATGGCATCCATCCTTGCCGGTCTCCCGTCGCTCGACGTCAAACTGGTCGTTTTCGACACGAGTGTTGTGGACCTGTCGGCGGAGGCGTCGGACCCGGTTTCGGTGCTGATGTCCGTGCAGCTGGGTGGCGGAACGGATATCTGCCGCGCCGTGACCTATTGTGAACAACTGGTCGAGCAGCCGAGCCGCACGGTCCTGGTTCTGCTCAGCGACTTCTGCGAGGGTGGCCCGCTGTCGCCGTTGGTGGCGGCCATTCGCCGGCTGCATGCCGCCCGTGTGACGATGATCGGCCTCGCCGCGCTCTCCGATGACGCGGCACCGGTCTACGATCGCTCTGCCGCCGAGCGGCTGGCTTCGGCCGGCATGCACGTCGCGGCATTGACGCCAGATCGTTTTGCCGATTGGCTCGGCGAGGTGATCGCATGATCCCGCTCCGGCTGGCGACCGCACTTTCGGTCTATGACGAGGCTGCCTTGGTCCTTTTGGCCAATAAGGGTCTTTACCGGCGCGCGCAGCGCGACGTGGAAGTGGGCAAGATCGCGATCACCGCAGTCGAGCCGGACGGCCTGCTTGTAAATGCCGATGGAGACGTGGTTCGCATCGATGCCCGAGGTCCCAAATTCGCCGCCTGCACCTGTTCTGCGCCAGGGATCTGCCGGCATCGGCTGGCCGCGGTGCTGTTCGCCCAGGCGTCATCTGGCGATGCGGAGACGGCTGCGGACACCGGCTCCTTCGATGACGAAATCGCCGGCTTCTCCACCGAGATGTTGCGAAAATGGGCCGGAAAAGCCGCCTGGCAGGCCGCGCTCGAACTTGTTGAAACCGGCAATGCGGTCCGGCAGCCGGGGGTGGTGGAGGTCTTTTTTCCAGACAATGGCGTCGAAGTGCGCATCTTGGCGGGCCAGGGGCTGGACGGTATCGTCTCCAAAGTTGGCGTGTCTTTGCGCAAGACTTATCATGTGGCTGCCATGCTTGCCGCGCGCAGGTCGGCGGGTTTGGTCGAGACGGAGGAGGCAAGCGTGCCTTCCGGCCCCGTCGCGTCGGCCGATCCGGTCGATCCGTCCTTCCTGGCGGAGGTCTCGGCGGCTTTGGTGGAATGCACACGGGTCGCCTTCAATCTGGCGCCGCTTTCCCTTGAGGAGCATCTATTCAGATTGGCCGTCTCGTCGAAGGTCGAGGCGTTGCCGCGGCTGTCGGCGATGCTCCGGGCACTCTCTCGCCAGATCAGGAATCGCCGCAATCGCAACCTCGCCTTCGATGCCGATGAATGTCTCGATCTCTGTGCCTCGGCATTCGCTCTCGTCAACGGCCTGCGCAAGAGCGCGCCGGGCGAGGCGGCGCACCTCTATGGCGTCGTGCGTCAGGATTATGCTTCGGCGGGCGATCTCAGTCTTGCGGGCTGTGGTGCGGATGTGTGGACAACAGTGTCGGGCGCGCGTGGGGTTACGGGCTTTTTCTACCAGAAGGATTCCGATCGCTGGCTAACCATGACGTTTGCGCGTGCAGCCGGCCAAGACAGCACGTTTGATCCCGCGCATGCGTATCAGGCCGAAAGCCTTTGGGGTGGCGGCACGCTTTCCAGCCTGTGCGGATCGAAAATCCTGCTTGCGGGTGCTTCCGTGTCCGGTGATGGGCGCCTGTCGGGCGGCCAGGTGAGCCGCGTGTCGATCGTTGGAAGAACCATCTTTCCTGATGTGCTCGGTTGGCCATGCACATTCGATGACTGGGCGCTGCTGCGGCAACGCTTGTTGGACCGCTTGACAGTGGCGCCGGAAGGCCGGGCGTTCGAACCGGTGTTCATCAGGCCACGCAGGTTGGCGCGCCCCCTTTTCGACGATCTCGCGCAGGTTCTCTCCTGGCCGGTGGAGGATGGTCAGGGGCGATGGATATCCCTGTCGCTGGCGCATGGACGCGATCGCAATGCGCTCTTCGAAGCGGTCGAGAAAATGGCTGTTGCCGGGTGGTCCGGTACGGTGGTGGCATTGGCGTCGATCGATGGACAAGTCTTCCGGCTGCGCCCGATCGCGTTCGGCGACGGCGAAGCGATCTGCAATCTCGGTCTCGACGATATCGCAGCGTTCACCAAGCCCAGCCTTGCCCGGACCGCGACGCATCTGGTGCGTGACGTCGCCGCCTTCCTTGGGCGAAGGCCGCTGTCGTTTTCAACGTCGCCGCCTTCTGCGACTGTCGAACTGATCAACGACGCATGGCAGAGCCTGATCGATGCCGCCGAGATCGGCGTTGACCATCATGGAGGCGGGGTAACAGTTGCCGGCCATAATGCATCAAGAATGAGCAATGCCGGCTTCCAAACACTCGGCCAGGTATTGGACATATTCTCGTCTGCAGATAGGGAGCAGAGGCCTGCAGCTTTCCTGAAGGCGAGTTACGCGCTCAGTTTGGCGAGGCGCCTGACGCTTGAAATGCCGTGGTTGTGGCCGGCTTGAAGTTGGCTACTACGAAGGAGAGATAGCTGGAACTTACGCTTCCGAGCTTCGGTGGTTTTGAAACGGCAGCGCACTGGTGAATCCCGACGTTTGATCCACCCAGCGGGGACAAATCACCGCGTCGCATCGCAGGCGGAAAACGGCTCGGTATTTATTGTTCTCCGACGCCGCCATGTCGCAATTATACCCAGCATCGGCGGGAAAATCGCGATGATCGCGAGACAGTGCTATTAAGGTCGATGACCAGGAAGCGTGGCGACTGCCGCAATTTGAATCCTGGGGAGGGCATGCATGATAGCGGACGCTGAATTACAGGCAGCGAGGGCCGAGGCGATCGAGCAGACGAAGGATGGCGCGCCGTCCATCCCTTCCAATCCGTTCTTCGGGGTTGGTCCGATCACCGATGCGACGACCGACGAAGTCCACAGTCGCCTTCGCCGCTATGAATTCGATCGCTGGATCGAAGCGACCTACCGGAAGCTGGATGATGCCGGCAAGGACATCGGCGCGTTCACGACGGCGGAACTGTCGCGCAGCATGCATCGCGGCTATCCCGCCGACAAGATCCTGCTCGACATGATGCGGGCGATCCACCGTTACTTCGAATTTCCCAAATCCAACCGCATCGCCGTCGGCCTGGGCGGCGGCCACAGCGGCTATACCGTCTGCGTCCAGCACCTGTTGAACGCCAACGAAGCCGATCAGAAGGTCTATGTCGATACGCCGCGCCCCGAAAGCAGCGGTGCCGGGGCCTCCGGCTTCTTCCGCCAGTCCTGGGCGACACAGCTCATCGAAATGCACCGCTTCGCGGAAAAGGGCGACGAGAACCGCATCCACTTCGCCGAAAAGGAGGGCGCGATCCCTTCGGCGAAGACGCTGGCCGAGCTTGGCATTTCCATCTTCGTCGGCGTCGGCCATGAAACGACAGGCGCCAACTCCTATACCAACGAGGAGATCAATGAGCTCCTGAAATGGCTGGATGGCGATCCCGAAAACCGACACGCTGTGTTCGACGCCACCTCGATGCTCGGTGCGATGCCTTGGGAACCCGAGGTCGTGCGCGCCGTGATGGCCAAATGCTGCCTCTTTATGCCGTTCCAGAAGGCGATCGGCGGTGTGTCCGGCTATTTCGTCGCCTCCTTCACGCCCGCGGCACTGGCGCTGATCGAACGGAACCAGAGCAATCCATCCTGGGCTATTCCGCGTCAGCTGAAGATCGCACCGCCGCTGGATCCCAAGCAGCCGCTGAGCAGCAAGCGCTCCGTCGATGCCGGCCCGTTCTACGATGCCGAGCAGGACAAGATGCTGGGCGGCGTGATCAACACCTATAGTGCGCTCGCCTTCGCCGAGACGACGTTCGGGCTGCTGCAGACCGGGCGCCGCGTCGGCTCGGTGATCGAGCTCAACAAACGCTCGGCGGCCAACCGCAAGATCGTCGATGAATGGGTGGCAAGTCATCCCCTCTTCGGCCTCGTCGTCGAAGAGCCGGAGCGCCGCGGCGCGGCCGTCACGCTTCTCAGGGTCAATGACGGCGCGATCTCGTCTTCGGAACTGCATCCGCGGATCATTGCCCGCTCGAAGCAAATCCTGGGCTATGAGGGGATCACGCATCCCAACGGCGAGCACGAGACCGGACTGGACGCCGCGCGCTATGTGAATGCGTTTCCGGGAACACCCGGAGACTATCGCGCCTGGATCGGCGGAATCCGCGATCCTCAGGACATCCCGACGCTGCTCGAAAACCTGAATTACGCCTATCTCCGCGCCAAGATCGTCGTCATCGAAGAGGAACTCGCCAGGCGCGGCGTGGCGATCGAAGACGCAGGCAAAAGCGGTGCTTCCGATGCGGTGCGCGAGGGCACGTTCAAGGTGCTGATCGCAGACGCCATCGGTCTCAACTTCGACAAATCGGGGCGTCTCGATCACAGCGAACTCGCCGCCTATATCGGTGAGAAGGGCGGCGCCTTCCACGAGGGCTGCGCCAAGACCGCGAATGCAGCGGAAGACGGCAAGATTCATTTTTTCTATCAGCCGCATCTGAGCACTGCCGCGGAAATCCTCGCGGAGACCGACCAAGGCCAATATGACGCGGTGATCGCTGCAGCGACCTTCATTCCCAAAGAAGCAAAGTTCCGCCTCGGCGGTGTTCGCATCGGCACGGGAACCGGCAATATGGGTTCCGCCTCCTGGGGCGGCCCCAACGGCGAAGGCGGCGAAGCGCCGCTTATGAATACGCCGGGCATCAACAGCCGCGCCACGGCGCAGATGGCGTTCAAGGCGCTGCTCAAGGTCATGCCCGATCTCCCGGTCGGAGAACTGCACGATCGCGTCGTCAACAACGACTTCGATACCGGCAAGAACCTGGCGGAATATCCAACGGAGAAGCTCGAAGGCAAGAAAATCGCTATTCTCGGTTACGGCAATATCGGCCGTGCCCTGGCACGGATCGCAAAGGCCTTCCATATGGATGTGGTGATCTACGCCAGGCCCAACCATCGGGGCAATATCCTCGCCGAAGGCTATGACTATGCGGATAGCCCGGCGAGTGCCGCCAAGGGCGCCGACGTCCTCTCCGTCCATCTGGGCCTCGGAAAGCAAAATCCGGAAACCGGCGCATTCTCGAATGCCGGGCTTGTAAACCGCGAGGTGTTTTCGGCGTTGAACGACCGGTCGGTGCTGCTGAACTATGACCGTGGGGAATTGGTCGACGTGGCGGCTCTTGACGAGGCCCTGGCATCCGGAAAGGTCCGTCACGCGGCGATCGATGCCGACGTCTTCAAGACTGCTGACGGTGTCACCGGACCGATGAAACCCTATCTCTCGCTGCTTCCCAAGCATGCGGAAAAGCTGGAGCTCCTACCTCACGCTGCGGCGGACACGGACCACCCGACCCGCGTGGCGGGCGCCAAGCAGGCTGTCGATCAAATCGTCGACGCGATCCGCAACCGCATGGTGACCAACGGCAAGGGAAATCTCCCGGAAGGCTATCGCTCCAAGGGCGCCAGGACGCCGCTCGGCGTGGGTCAGGTCACCAAGGCGGAACTTGTGCGGCTTGCCGATGACCGTTCGCTTCTGGATGAGTTGAGGAAAGTCGGCGAAACGATCTGCTCGATCGTCGGCGCCTTGGATGCGGTTTCCGACCACGCGCATCGCGCCCGCATCATCGAGCGCTACAGAGCCTTGCTGGCGGAAAGCACTCTGCGGCAGCAGGAATTGCTCAAGGCAGCAGGTCTGACGGCACCTGCGGCAAAGTAACCGCTGCCGAGCGGGTGGGTTTTACCGCTCGAGCGATTTGCCGAGCCGGCTGATCGAAGATCCAATTGTTGGTCCTGAAGCGCTCCCGACAGGCATCTGTCGGGAGAGGTTTTGCGCGCAAAGCCAATCATTTGCCAGGCAGGCAAGATTGACTTGAGCCGGAACCGCGTGCAACGACGCATAGGAGTGTGACGACCGCGACCAGGAGATTTCCCTTGAAGGGTGGCAAAACCGATTTGTACGAGGACCTCAAGCGGCAGATCCTGACGATGGAGTTCGAGCCCGATCAGGACCTGGATGAGGTCAGCCTGAGCGAACAATACGCGCTGTCACGCACGCCGGTGCGCGAAATCTTCCGGCGGCTCGAAGGAGAGGGGTATATCGACATCCGTGCGAACCGCGGCGCGCGGGTGGTTCCGATGAACCATCAGACGCTTCGCCACTTCTTCCTGGTCGCGCCGATGATCTATGCGGCCGTCGGGCGGCTCGCCGTGCAGAGCTTCAAGCCCAAGCAATTCGACGATCTCAAGAGTACGCAGGACCGATTTCGCAAAGCGACGGTGTCCGGCGATACCCTCTCCATGGTACTTGAAAACAATCGCTTTCACGAGATTTTCGGCGAGATGTCGGGCAACGCCTATCTTCAGCCAAGCCTTGGCCGCCTGTTGATCGACCATGCGCGGATCGGCCATACCTTTTTCCACCCGACGAATGACGACATGCGTCAACGGCTTCAACTCGCCGTCGAGCATCACGACGCGTTCATCGCAGCGATTGCCCGACATGATGAAGAGGCCGTCGTGCATCTCGTCTTCGAGCATTGGGATTTGTCGCGCGAGAACATGGAAATGTTCATTGCACCACAGGGCATGAAGGCAGACGCCCTTGTGGAGGGACGGCCTTTGCTCGCGACCTGAACAAGAGCACTGCTTGCCCAGCGTTGCGATTGACAAATCCGTCCGAGGCGGCATTGCCGATCTTCATAAAGTAAGCGGGCCTTGAGGCCTCGGATTTCGTAAAACCAGCGAAATCAACATTTGGTGCGGACAGCGAATTCGCCGCCGCCTGCACTGCCGGCGCCTGCAGCCGTGCAATTCGCCAGATCCACCCTCCAAACGCTCAACGAAGCTGTCCAGCCATGCCTCGATGATTCCAGTCGATTTGACCAGGATTTCGCACGCCTTCAATTTTCTGTACAATGTCAGTATAATAAATGTGTACATATATTATACAATCTTCTTGACTCCCGCTCGGCGTCGTGCAAAGTTCCGGTCATCACATCAGAAGCGAGCGCGGGAGGAGGCGATGAAGGGTGGCAAGAACGCTCTCTACGACGATCTCAAGCGTCAGATTCTGACGATGGAACTCGATCCGGACGAGGACTTGGACGAGGCTGGCCTCAGCGAGCGGTACGGCCTTTCACGCACGCCGGTACGGGAGATCTTTCGCCGTCTCGAAGGTGAAGGCTATGTCGAGATCCGGGCGAACCGCGGCGCACGGGTCGTGCCTATGAACCACCAGACCATGCGGCATTTCTTTCTGGTGGCGCCATTGGTCTATTCCGCGATCGGTCGTCTCGCCGCCCAGAACTTCAAGTCCAAGCAGCTCGTCGATCTCAAGAATACCCAGGAGCGGTTCCGTTCCGCGAGCGTGTCGGGTGATGCCGAAGCGATGGTGCTCGAAAACAACCGTTTCCACGAGATCATCGGCGAGATGTCGGCGAACGCCTATCTGCAGCCGAGCCTCGGCCGCCTGCTGATCGATCATGCTCGCATCGGCCACACGTTCTTCCGCCCGAGGAACGACGATATGCGGCGCCGCCTCCAGCTTGCTGTCGAACATCACGACAGCTTCATCGCAGCGATTGCCGCGCATGACGAAAACACGGTCGTCGATCTGGTTTTCGAGCATTGGGAATTGTCGCGCGAGAACATGGAAGTGTTCATCGCGCCAGAGGGAATGAAGGCGGACGCCCTTGTGGACATCCCCGCCGCATCAATGGAGAAATCGTCTTGAACTTCGAAGGCATCTACACGCCGGCGATCACGCCGCACGGACCGGACGGTCAAATAGACAAGACGGCCTATGCCGCCGTGCTTGAATCCCTCATTGAAGCCAAGGTGCATGGCATCATCGTCGGCGGCTCGACGGGCGAATATTACGCCCAGTCGATGCAGGAGCGGATGGATCTTTCTGCCTATGCCAAGCAGGTGATCGGCAACCGCATGCCGCTGATCATCGGCACCGGTGCAATCCGGACCGAAGATTCTGTGGCCTATGCCCAGTCGGCAAAGGAGATCGGCGCGGACGCGATCCTCGTCACCTCGCCGCCCTATGCGCTGCCGACGGAGAAGGAAAACGCCATCCACGCGCTCACGATCGACCGCGCGGCCAACTTGCCGATCATGCTCTACAACTATCCGGCCCGCATGGGCGTGATGATGGGCGACGAATATTTCTCCCGCGTCGGCAAATCCAGGAATGTCCGTGCGATCAAGGAAAGCTCCGGCGAGATGGCCAATGTCCATCTGCTGGCGCGGAAATTCCCGCATATCGCGCTGTCCTGCGGCTGGGATGACCAGGCGCTGGAATTCTTCGCCTGGGGCGCCAAGAGCTGGGTTTGCGCCGGCTCCAACTTCCTGCCGCGCGAGCATGTCGCTCTCTACGAAGCCTGTGTGCTGGAAAAGAATTTCGACAAGGGCCGCGCCATCATGATGGCGATGCTGCCGCTGATGGATTTCCTCGAATGCGGGAAGTTCGTGCAGTCGATCAAGCACGGCTGCGAGATCATCGGCCTCAAGGCTGGCCCGGTGCGCGCGCCGCTGCGCGGAATGACCTCCGAAGAAAAAAGAACCCTCGAGACTGTCGTCGCCACTTTGAAGCGCACGGTCGCCCAGATCACGTCGGGAGCCAACCATGCATGAACCTTTGACATCAGCCGAATACAAGGCAATCGCCAAAGACCTCCAACTGCCCGCCAATGCCTTTATCGATGGCGCTTTCCGTCCGGCCAAGTCTGGCAAGACCTTTAAGACGACCAATCCGGCGACCGGTGAACTTCTCGCCGAGATCGCGGCTTGCGACGCACAGGATGTCGATTATGCCGTCGAAAAGGCTCGCGACGCCTTCGAAGATGGCCGCTGGCGGCAGCTGACACCGGGCGAGCGCAAAACAGCGCTGCTCAAGTTCGCCAAGCTGCTTGAAGAAAACCGCCACGAACTCGCGGTCATGGAAAGCCTCGACAGCGGCAAGCCGGTCCGCGAATGCCAGACGGTCGACGTTCCCGACACGATCCACACAATCCGCTGGCATGCCGAACTGATCGACAAGCTCTATGACAACACCAATTCAGTCGGCCCCAATGCGCTGGCGATGGTTGTCCGCGAGCCGATCGGCGTGGTCGCTTGCGTCCTGCCGTGGAACTTCCCGCTGCTGATGCTGGCGTGGAAGATCGCGCCGGCGCTTGCCGCAGGATGCTCGGTCATCGTCAAGCCTGCCCAGGAAACCACGTTGACGACACTGCGTGTTGCCGAACTGGCAGTCGAGGCCGGCATTCCCGCAGGCGTGTTCAATGTCGTCACCGGCAGCGGACGCGACGTCGGCGAACCGCTGGGCCTGCATATGGATGTCGACATGGTGGCCTTCACCGGATCGACGCCGACAGGCCGCCGCTTCCTGCATTACTCTGCCGATTCCAACCTCAAGAAGGTCGTGCTGGAATGCGGCGGCAAGAACCCGGCCGTGGTTCTCCAGGATGCCGAAGACCTCGATCTGGTTGCCGAGCAGGTGGTCAATGGCGCGTTCTGGAACATGGGCGAGAATTGCAGCGCGTCGTCGCGCCTGATTGTCCACGCCAGCATCAAGGATGAACTGCTCAAGCGTATCGGCGCCTATATGCGCGAATGGAAGACGGGCGATCCGCTTGATCCGGAAAACCGCATCGGCGCGCTGGTCAGCAAGAGCCACTACGAGAAGGTCAGGTCCTTCCTCGACGATGTCAAAACCGAGAACCTGACGATCGCCCATGGCGGCGAAACGCGTGACGGCATCTTCATCGAGCCGACGGTCGTCGAGGGCGTCACGCCGTCGAGCCGCCTGTTCAAGGAAGAGATTTTCGGGCCGATCCTGTCGGTGACGACGTTCGAGAGCCTCGCCGAGGCGGTCACACTTGCCAATGACACGAATTACGGCCTGACGGCTTCCGTCTATACAGGCAGCTTGAGGAATGCGGTCCGCATCTCGCGCGATATCCGTGCGGGCCTGGTCACCGTCAACTGCTTCGGCGAGGGCGACGCATCGACGCCGTTCGGCGGCTACAAGGAGTCTGGTTTCGGCGGTCGCGACAAGTCGGTCTTCGCCCATGACAATTATTGCGAACTGAAGACGATCTGGATCGACGTCTCCGAGCGCTCCGTGGACGAGACTGTCAGATGAAAGCGGTGTCGGTCAAGCGTCTGCCGGCTGAAAATGGGCGATCGGGCTGGGAGGCGATCAGCAACCGGTCGTTCCCTGTCCGCAGCCTGGAAGGCAACGTGACCGCGGATTGGCTGATCATCGGTGCGGGCTTTGCCGGCCTTTCGGCGGCCCGCCGCCTCCTGCAGCTCCGCCCGGACGACAAGATCGTCATCCTGGAGGCACGGGACGTGGCCGTGAGCACGGCCGGGCGGAATTCCGGCTTCATGATCGACGTGCCGCACAACCTCTCGTCAAGCGAATATGCGAGCGGGGGTGCGGACGCCACGAAACTGGAAATGGCGCAGAACCGCTTCGCTATCGGTTTCGCGGCGGAAGCGGCGGCCGAGTATGGAATGTCGAAAGAGACGTTCGACCGCTCCGGCAAGATCAATGCCGCGGCCTCGGCGCGCGGGCTGAAGCTGAACCAAAGCTTCGGTGCATCGCTGGCGGCCAATGGCGAAGCCCACACCTTCCTCGACCAGGCGCAGATGCGGGAGTTGAGCGGGTCGGATTATTACCTCGGCGGGCTCTATACGCCTGGCGCGGTCCTGATCCAGCCGGCTGACTATATCCGCGACTTCGCGGGCGGACTGTCGGGGAAGGTGGCCCTGTTCGAGCGCTCGCCCGTCACGTCGCTAAAACGTGAGGGCGGAACCTGGACCGCGGTCACGCCGCAGGGCACCGTCGTTGCGCCCAAGGTGATCGTCGGTGTCAACGGCCACATCGAGGATTTCGGTTACTACACAGGCCGGCTGATGCACATCATGGCCTATGCCTCGATGACCGCAGCCTTTCCCGCGGAGGACTTCGGCCGCAAGGTTTCCGGCAAAGACAGATGGGCGCTGCTTCCCGCCGACGCCATGGGCGCGACGGTGAGGAAGATCACCTCCGGCGGCCAATCGCGCATCGCGATCCGCACGCGGTACACCTACGAAACCTCCGTGACCGTCAGCGAGCAGCGCGTCAAGAAGATGGCTGACGAGCATCGCCGATCCCTCGACGTGCGGTTTCCGGGCCTGAAGGACGTGCCGCTCGAATATAGCTGGACGGGCCGACTTTGCCTCAGCCGCAACCATGTGCCGGCCWTTGGCGAGATCGAGGATGGCCTGTACTCGGCCTGCTGCGAGAACGGGCTTGGAACAGTCAAGAGCACTTATGCGGGCGTCATGGCCGCCGAACTCTCGACCGGGACCACATCCCGGCAACTCGAAGAATTCATGGATCACTCGGAACCGTCCAGGCTGCCGCCGGAGCCTTTCGCCTGGCTCGGCATCAATTCGGTGATCCGTTTGCAGGAATTGCGTGCAGGCCGAGAGGGATAGACCCTGGCCACGCAATGTGGAGATCAAGCGATCGCAAGGTCTTCAATAATAATGGGAAAAAAACTAGGAGTGAATTCAATGAAGACTTTGTGGAAAGCGCTCTGCGCGGCCGCAATGGTGGGGATGACCATGGTCTCTCCCGCCCGTGCGGAAGACAAGACGATCACCGTAGGCACGATGTCCTGGGAAGATCTGACCCCGATCACCGGCATCACCAAGAAGGTGCTCGAAGATGCCGGCTACACGGTTAAGGTTGTGCCGTTCTCCGAATGGGGCATCGCATATGCCGCCCTCGGCAAGGGCGACATCCAGATCCTGGCGTCGCAGACCGACTATGTCGCCCAGGACTATTGGGACAAGAGCAAGAAGCGGCTTGAAAAGATCTCGCCCGTTTCGCATGGTCTGTACCAGGCGATTGCCGTGCCGAACTACGTCACCATCGACTCGACAGACCAGCTCAACGACAATGCCGACAAGTTCGGCGGCAAGATCGTCGGCATCGAGCCGGGTTCGGGCCTGATGCGCGACGCTGCCAATGCCGTCAAGGCATATGGTCTGAAGCTCCAGCTTCTGGAAGGCAGCACCGCGGCGATGACCGCTGCACTCAAGTCGGCCATCGACCGCAAGGAATGGATTGCCGTCACGATCTGGGAACCGTCGTGGATGATGCAGAAATATCCTGTCAAGTTCCTCAAAGATCCGAAGGGCATCTTCCCGCCGCCGCAGAGCTATTACTGGATCGGCAAGAAGGGTTTCTCGGAGAAACATCCGCATGCCCGCGAAGTCATCGCCAGCGTCTATGTGCCGCTCGCCGACATCACGGCCATCAACGGTGCCGTCAGCGATGGCAAGTCCATGGATCAGGCCGTCGCAGATTGGATCGGTGCCCACGCCGATCTGATCAAGCGCTGGGAAAACATCAAGGGCGAATGAAGCGAAAGCATCTCCGGCCGAACGGAATCGCCTGAGATGCTCTACCTCTTTGTTTTTATGCACTTTTGCTGGAATTCTCTAGCCGCGGGCCGCCACCCATGGCGGCCCGCATCTATCTTGACGGCAACAGGCCTGCTTAAGACAGGCCAGTGGGGAACGCCATGAACACCGCAATGAATAATGCCAACGAAGTGTTGGTCGATTGTCAGAATGTCTGGAAGATTTTCGGCTCGCGCGCGCCGGCAGCCATCAAGGCGGTCGCCGAGCGGGGCCTTTCCAAGAAGCAGGTGCTCCAGGAATTCAACTGCGTCGTGGGTGTCTCCGACGCGAGCATTCAGGTGCACCGCGGCGAAATCTTCTGCATCATGGGCCTTTCCGGCAGCGGCAAGTCGACGCTGATCCGGCTGCTCAACCGCCTGATCGAGCCGAGCCTCGGCAAGATCACGGTGAAGGGCAGGGAGATCGCCAAGCTCAATGCGGCGCAACTGCGCGACATGCGCGCCCGCAATATCGGCATGGTGTTCCAGAGCGTCGCCCTCCTGCCGCACCGGACCGTGTTGGAAAATGCCGGCTTCGGGCTCGAAGTCCGCGGCGTCGCGAAAGAGGAACGCAACAAGACCGCGCGGGCGGCACTCGAAAAGGTCGGCCTCGCCGACTGGACGGCGCGCTATCCTTCCGAACTCTCGGGTGGCATGCAGCAGCGTGTCGGCCTCGCCCGCGCACTCGCCGCCGATCCGGAAATCATTCTCATGGACGAGCCGTTCAGCGCGCTCGATCCACTGATCCGCCGCCAGCTCCAGGACGAGTTCCGGCAGCTGACGAAATCGCTCGGCAAGTCCGCCGTGTTCATTACCCATGACCTGGAGGAAGCTATCCGCATCGGCGACCGCATCGCCATCATGAAGGACGGTGTGATCGTCCAGGTCGGCACGGCTGAGGAGATCGTCACCAAGCCGGCGGATGAATATGTCTCCGATTTCGTGGCGGGTATCTCCCGTATCCACTTGGTCAAGGCGCATTCGGTGATGCGGCCGGTCGCCGAGTTCAAATCCTCCCAACCGACATGCGATGTCGACACATTGCTCAAGACGTCGCCCGAAGCCGACATCGGCGCATTGATCGATCTGACGATGAAGTCGGACCGTGATGCTGTCGCAGTCGTGGAAGACGGCGTGATCGTCGGCGTTGTTACAACCCGGGGCTTGCTCCGCGGCGTCGCTGGCGCGCCGGCCGCAGAGCTCGTCGCGGCATAGCGGGAGGCGGATATGGATATCTCGGTCATTGCGAATACATTCGACGGCTGGACGGACGATGCGCTCGGCTGGATCACCGACAACTACGACTGGATCTTCGATCCCCTGAGGGCGGCGCTCGATGGAACCTATAACGGCGTTCTCTGGCTGCTCCAGCAGCCGCCTTTCTATGTCGTCGCCGTCATCTTCGCGCTGCTCGGTTGGCGATTGATCAATGTCTGGGCAGGTTTGCTTGCGGCGCTGGCTCTGGTGTTCTGCTCGATCATGGGGCTCTGGGACCAGACCATGAGCACGCTCGCCTTGGTGGTCACCGCGACGATCCTGGCGCTCGTCGTCGGCATTCCGATCGGCATCGTTGCCGGTTTCGTAACATGGTTCGACAGGTTCCTGCAGCCGATCCTCGATCTCATCCAGACCCTGCCGCCCTATATCTATCTTCTTCCGGCGATCGCGCTGCTTGGTACCGGCCCGGCGACCGCGCTCGTCGCCACCTTCATCGTCGCCATGCCCCCGGCGATCCGGCTGACGGCGCTCGGCATTCGCATGACGCCGCATCCGTTCATCGAACTGGGGCAGGCGAGTGGCCTGACATCCTGGCAGATGTTCACCAAGATCAGGCTGCCCTTTGCGATCCCGAGCGTCATGGCCGGCATCAACCAGAGCCTGATGATGGCTTTCGGCATGGTCGTGATCGCCGGCATCGTCGGTTCAGGTGGCCTCGGCGAAACCATCTATGGCGCTATCCGCACGCTCGACATCGCCACCTCCATCAATGCGGCGATCGCCATCGTCATCCTCACAATGGTGCTCGACCGCCTGACCCAAAGTGCGGCGCGGCGCACGGAAGGACGTGCAAAATGACCCTCGGATCCCTCAGCTTCTCGCCGGGCGCATTCCTGGCTCCTGCAGTCGACTGGCTCAACACCAACTTCCATCCTTTCTTCGAAGGGGTGACGAAGGTTGTCGAAGCCGTTCTCGGTGCGATCGAGGCGGTATTACTCTATCTGCCGCCCTATGCAGTGATCGTCATCGCCGTGCTTCTCGCCGGCTTCTTCATCAACATCCGTGTTGCGGTCGTCACAGCGGTCGCGCTGGCATTCTGCTTCCTCGCCGGCTTCTGGCAAGCCTCGATGCAGACGCTTGCGCTCGTCACGGTGGCCGTGACCATTTCCGTGTCGACCGCGTTTCCGCTCGGCATCCTTGCCGCCCGGCGCAAGCGGGTCGAAAACATCATTCGCCCGATCCTCGACATCATGCAGACCGTGCCGCCATGGGTCTATCTCATTCCGGCGGTGATGATCTTCAGCCTCGGCCGCGTCCCGGCCATCATCGCCACCATCGTCTATGGCGTGCCGCCGATGCTGCGACTGACGACGCTTGCCTTCAACCAAGTGCCGAAGGACCTGCTCGAACTTGGCCAGGCGACCGGAGCCTCGCCGCGCGCGATCCTGTTCAAGATCGAAATCCCTTCTGCGACACCGACGCTTCTGGTCGGCCTCAATCAGTGCATTCTGCTCTCGCTTGCCATGGTGGTGCTTGCTGGGCTCGTCGGCGCCGGCGGGCTTGGTGCCGAAGTGACGCGCGGTCTGACCCGCATGGAAATGGGCCTCGGGCTGCGAGCCGGGCTGGCGATCGTCGCCGTCGCCATCCTGCTGGATAGACTGTCCAAGGGTGCGCTGCAGGGCCGTCGGTCCTTGCCGGTGAAGACCACGTAGCGGAAGGACTATCCCATGCGTCGTAGCTTCTTCTGCATCGACTCCCATACCTGCGGCAATCCGGTACGGCTTGTCGCAGGCGGCGGGCCCTTGCTGCCCCATCTGCCGATCGCCGAGCGCCGCGAGATCTTCGTTCGCGACCACGATTGGATCCGGCAGGCGCTGATGTTCGAGCCGCGCGGCCACGACGTCATGTCCGGTGCGATCCTCTATCCCGCTTATCGGGAGGATTGCGACTTCGCGGTGATCTTCATCGAGGTGAGCGGTTGCCTGCCGATGTGCGGGGCCGGAACGATCGGCCTCGTCACAGCCGCGATCGAAGAGGGACTGGTGACACCGCGCGTGCCGGGCAGGCTTTCGATCGAGACGCCTGCGGGGCGCGTCGACATCCAATATGACAGGCCGGGCGAGTTCGTCGAATCCGTCCGTATGTTCAACGTTTCGAGCTACCTGCATGCAGCCGATGTCGCTGTGCATGTGCCCGGGCTGGGAGAGCTTGTGGTCGACATCTCCTATGGCGGCAATTACTATGCGGTCGTCGAGCCGCAGAAGAATTGGTCAGGTCTGGACGGCATGTCGGCGAGCAACGTGGTCGATCTCAGCCGCAGGCTGCGTGACGCGTTGGCTTCGATCTGCGATCCTGTCCAGCCGGAAGATGGCAGAATCTCGGGCGTTCATCACGCGCTCTGGTGTGACAAGCCCACGAGCGGCAATGCCGATGGCCGTGGCGCAGTGTTTTACGGCAACAAGGCGATCGACCGTTCGCCAGGCGGCACGGGAACTTCGGCGCGCATGGCGCAGCTGCATGGCAAGGGGCGGCTGAAGGTCGGCGACACCTTCCGGCAGGAAAGCCTGATCGGAACGGTGTTCGAAGGACGGATCGAGGCCGAGACTGCGATCGGTCCGTTCGCGGGCATCAAGCCGAGCGTGGGCGGTTGGGCGCGGATCATCGGCCACAACACGATCTTCGTCGACGACCGCGATCCGCTGGCGCATGGATTCCAGATCAAATGAGGGCGATGGCATGGCAAAGCTGGGAAGGGTTGGAATTGTCGGAGGTGCGGGCTGGCTGGGTTCGGCGATCGCCAAGGCGCTTGTCAGTTCCGGCAGCGTTGCTCGCCCGGACCTGACATGCTCCTATCGCAGCCGCAAGCCGGATTTCGATTGTGTCTGGACCGCCGACAATCAGGAACTCGTCGATCGGTCGGACATCGTCATCCTGTCCGTTCGGCCGGATGACTGGAAATCGGTGGAAATCGATGCCGGCGACAGGCTGGTCGCCTCCGTGATGGCGGGCGTGACGGTTGACGACATCAAGATGCGGGTTCATTCGGCTCGTGTCGGCCGGGCGCTGCCGAACGCTGCCGCCGAGATCGGCTTTTCCTATACGCCGTTCTTCCTGTCGTCCACGGATCCGGCCGATGCTGCTCGTGTCAGCGCATTGTTCGAGGCCTGCGGCATCGTCGACGCGGTGCCGACCGAGGATCAGATCGACTATTTTACCGGAATGTCCGGTTCCGGGGCTGCCTTTCCCGCGCTTCTCGCGGCGGCGATGATGGACGACGCTATTGGACGCGGTGTCGCGCCGGACGTGGCCTGCAGGGCCGCCCAGCAGGTGATCATCGGGGCAGGGCGGCTGCAGGAGCAGGACCGGATGTCGCCGAGCGAAACGGTCAAGGCGTTTGTTGACTACCGTGGCACCACGGCGGCTGGCATCATCGGGATGCGCCAGCATGGCTTTGATGCTATCGTCAGCGCAGGACTAGAGGCTGCCTATCGAAAAGCTCAGGCTCTTTCGAGAAAATGATATTCAGGAGGTCGCCATGAAATCGAAAGACGAGGGAGCCGCAGGCCGCCTCAAAGTCGGCTTCGTCCTTGCCCGTTCCTTCACCTTGTCGGCCTTTGCCCTGTTCGTCGACACCCTGCGCCTTGCGAGCGACGAGCAGGATCGGTCCGGAAGGGTGCGTGCCGACTGGCAGGTCCTCGGCAGTACCCGGCATCTCATCGCCTCCAGCTGCGGCGTCCAGGTCGCCCCGACATCCGACTTCGGCGATCCGGCCAGTTACGACTATATCGTCGTGGTCGGCGGACTGCTCAAATGCGAAAACCCGATCGACACCGAGACGAAGAATTTCCTCAAAAAGGCGGCCGCGGCGAAAGTGCCGCTGCTTGGCGTCTGCACCGGAACCTTCGTGCTTGCCGAGGCCGGACTGATGAAAGGCCACGAGGTCTGCGTCAGCTGGCTGCATTTCCAGGAGTTCCGCGAGCGCTTCCCGGAGCTGAAGGTCCGTTCGGACCGGCTGTTCAATCTGGATCCCCAGCGCGGATCATGCGCCGGCGGCAGCAGCGCCGCCGACCTGGCTGCCTATATCGTTCGCCACCACATCAGCAAGGAGGCGGAACGGAACGCGCTGGAAGTGCTGCAGATCGACAAGGCGCGCTCGCATCTCGACGTCCAGCCGCGCAAACCCTTGTCGCTCGATTTCAAGGACCCGCGCCTGAAGGCTGCCCTGATCATCATGGAGCAGCACACCGAAGATGTCATATCGGTGCAGCAGCTTGCCGACGCCGTCGGCGTGTCGAGACGGCAGCTCGAACGGCTGTTCTCATCCAAGACGAATACCTCGCCTGCCGCGATCTACAAGATGGTCCGGCTGGAACGGGCGAAAACGCTCGTGACCCATACGAAGGCGCCGCTGATCGAAATTGCCGTCGAAGTCGGATTCGAGAGCGCCAGCCACTTCGCCCGGGTGTTCCGCAAGACCTATGGCCAAAGCCCGACACGGCTGCGGGCGGAACTGGCGAACGCGGCGTCTTTGTAGCCGTTTATCCAAGCCAGGCACGCGGACGGCGTATCAAGGCCTGGCTCAGGCGGGGACTGAATCTCGTTCGTCCGCGGCCTGCCATGATTTGCGCCCCGTCAAAAAATCCTGGACCTTGTCCCGTGGCATCGGCCTGCTGAAGAAGTAACCCTGCAAAGTGGTGCAGCCCTGCTCGAGCAGGCAATGTGCCTGACGAAAATGCTCCACGCCTTCAGCCGTGACCTTCAGATCGAGCTTGCGGGCGAGGCCGAGCACCAGTTCCACGATCGCCAGGCTGGACGCATCCTGGAGCATCGTGTCGATGAAGCTCTTGTCGATCTTGATGATGTCGACAGGCAGACTGCGCAGATGGGTGAGCGACGCGAAGCCGGTGCCGAAATCATCCAGCGCCACCTGAACGCCGCGCTTGCGCAAACGCTGCAGCGTGCTGGCGACCGTCTCTTCGACGCCCTGTATGAACACGGTTTCGGTCACCTCGATGATCAGCCTGTCGAGCGGGATGCCCTTCGCGCCGAACGCGGCAGTGATGCGGCTCTCCAGATCGCCGCGCACGAAATCCGCCGCACTGACATTGAGACTGATGCGCACGCCCGAAAGGCCCTGATCCGTCCAGGCTCTGAGGTCTGATGCGATGTGCGTGACCATGAGGGAGGTCACCCGATGGCTCAGATGCGGATCCTCCAGGGCTTCATGGAACTCTCCCGCAGAAACCACGGAGCCGTCCTCGCGCCGCATGCGAACCAAGGCCTCGAAGCCGCACACTTGCCCATTCGCGCTATCAACGATCGGCTGATAGTAAGGGAACAGGCGATCTTGCGTCAGCGCCCGCTCGACTTCCCTGATCTTTTCGATCCGAGTGGAAATCCGCGTGCGCAGTCTGGGCTCGAATTCGACATAGCTGCCGGGCCGCGTCTCCTTGGCGTGATAGAGCGCGAAGTCTGCATTCTGCGCCAGTGCCGCGGCATCCATGCCGGCCTCGAACAGGGCACCTCCGGCTGTGACCTTCGGCATGATGGTGGAGCCATCGACATGAAGCGGCTGCGCGACAAACTCGATCAGGCTGCGCGCCAGCCCCGCCATCCGCCGTGAACTGGCATTGCCTTCGATCAAGACCGCAAATTCGTCGCCACCCAGGCGGAAAGCCTTGCCGCGCTGACCGATCCGGTCGGACAGCCTTGCCGCAATTTCCTTGAGCAGGGTATCGCCGAGCGCATGACCGAGCGTGTCGTTGATCTGCTTGAGGTGATCGACATCGATGAGCAGCAGCCCCACTGTCGAGGCGGGTTCCTGGGTCGCAATGCGGAGCTCGGAAATATAGGCCGCGCGGTTTCCAAGTCCTGTCAGGCTGTCGGTATTGGCGGCCTTGAGGAGCTGGCGCTCATGACGCACGCGCTCCGACACGTCCTGGACGATACCGAAGAGCCGCCGCGGTTGACCGTCGACCCTCTCTATATCGCTGACGATGTGGACCCACCGGTCTTCGCCCTCCGGGGTGATGATCCGGTATTCCTGGTCGATGCCCACGTCGGCGCCGGTGAGCACGTTTTGGATTCTGGCCCGCATGCTTTCGCGCGATTCAGGCGCATAGCAACCGATCACGACGTCTGCTGTCAATGGCTGGCCAACCGGCAGTCCCACGGTCCGGTAGATCTGATCCGACCAGACGAGGGCGCCGGTTTGCACATCCATTTCGAAACCGCCAACCTTGGCAGATCGCTCGGTCTGTTCGAAACGTGCCTGTTTGAGTTCAAGCTCGCGGCGCTGCTCACGCAACAGCGTTGTCTGTCTCTGCTCTCGGATCAAGCCGACAGCGACGGTTGCCAGCTGTTCCAGCTTCGCGCGCTCCGGGTCGCCAAACCGCCGCGGCTTCGTGTCCACCACGCAAAGAGTGCCATAGCATATGCCGCCTTCGGTCAGCGGCACGCCGGCGTAGAACTTCAACCCGGCAGGTCCCGACACATAGGCGTTCTCGGCAAATCTCGGATCGAGCCTTGCATCTCGAACGATCAGGGCGGATGTCGTTTCCACGACGTGGCGGCAGAAGGAATCACTGCGAGGCGCCTCATCAGAGGCGACGCCCGCCTTGGCCTTGAACCAGATACGATCACTGTCGACCAGGGATACGAGCGCGATCGGACAATCGAAAATAGAGCGAGCGAGCTCGACGATCGAGTCGAACTCCACCGATGCCGGCGTGTCCAGAATGCTTGTTTCGTGCAGCGCCCTTATTCTGACGGATTCATCAATCGGCATTGATCTTTGTCGTGTTGGCTCTCGGCGGAGTAGCTGGCCTCATCCATCATGGATCAAGTGACCGGATCGACCATCGTCCGGCGGCGTGGATCAGAACTCTTCCCAGGTGTCAGCCGGCGCCGTCGCGGCATTTCCGACTGCGCGGCGGACAGGCTGAGAACGATGCGCAGCGGCGGGCGCCTTGGCGGGCATCAGGCTCTGCCTGACTTGCGCCGGCTGCCTTTGCCGGCCGGTCTCGACACCGCCGCCGAACTTGAATTGGCCGAGCAATTCGAACAGCGCATGGGCTTCTCCGGCAAGCCCGTGGCTGGCCGCGGTGGTTTCTTCGACCATCGCGGCGTTCTGCTGCGTGCCCTGGTCGATGGTGTTCACGGCGTTGTTGATGTCTTTCAGGCCGGTCGACTGCTCGCGGGAGGCTTCGACAATCGCGGTCACGTTGATGTTGATCTCCTGCACCTGCTTGACGATCGTTTCGAGCGCCGTCCCGGTTTCGGCAACCAATGTGACGCCGTGGCGCACATGATCGCCGGACGCATTGATCAGGGACTTGATCTCCTTGGCGGCCTTGGCGGATCGCTGGGCCAGTTCGCGGACTTCCTGCGCCACCACGGCGAAGCCCTTGCCGGCCTCGCCCGCACGCGCTGCCTCGACACCGGCATTGAGCGCCAGCAGGTTGGTCTGGAAGGCGATCTCGTCGATCACGCCGATGATGTTGGAAATCTCCTTCGACGATTTCTCGATGCGATCCATTGCCTGAATCGCATCCTGCACGACGACGCCGGAATGCTCGGCATCTCCCTTGGTGCGATGCACGAGCAAGCCGGCCTCTTCGGCCCGCTTGCTGGCATCGGCGACCGTCGTGGTGATTTCCTCGAGTGCCGCCGCGGTTTCCTCGACGGAAGCGGCCTGTTTTTCGGTTCGGCCGGCCAGTTCGTCGGAAGCGGCCTGGATTTGCTTCGAGCCGGCGCTGATGCCTTCGGCGTTGCGGGCAACGGTCAGCATTGCCGCGGCGAGCTTGCCGGCGGCCTGGTTGAAATCGGTCCGCAGGCGTTCCAGGACCGGAATGAATGGCTTGTCGATGTGCTGCGCAAGCTCGCCTTCGGCGAGTTTGTTGAGGGCGCCTGCGAGCTGCGCGACATTCTCGACCCGGTGCGTCACATCCGTGGCGAATTTGACCACCTTGATCACCTTGCCGTCGGGATCGATGGTCGGGTTATAGGATGCCTGAATATGCACCTGCCGGCCGCCCTTGCCGATGCGCAGGAATTCATCGGCGATGAACTCTCCGGCGGCGAGCTTTTGCCAGAAGATCTTATAGTCGCTGCTCGCGGCGAAAGCCGGGTCGCAAAACATCGAGTGATGTTTGCCGACGATCTCCTCGAGCCGATAGCCCAGCGCCTTGCAGAAGTTGTCGTTGGCGGTGATGATATTTCCGGTCGGGGTGAATTCGATGACCGCCTGCGCGCGCGACAGTGCATTCAGCTTGGCCGCGTCTTCGACCGCCTTCAGCTTGCTGGCGGTGATATCAGTGGCGATCTTGACGACCTTATAGGGCTTGCCGCGCCGGAAGACCGGATTGTAGGACGCCTCGATCCAGATCTCGCGCCCGCCTTTGCCGATGCGCTTATATTGCCGCCGATCGAACTTTCCCTCGCCGAGATGTTTCCAGAATTCCTTGTAACCGGCGGAGGCAGCTTCTGCCGGATCGACAAAAATGCTGTGATGCTTGCCGACGATCTCTTGCAGGCCGTATCCGAGCGCCTTGCAGAAATTCTCGTTGGCCGTGAGAATCTTGCCGTCAAGATCGAATTCGATCATCGCCGCGGATTTGGACAGCGCTTCGAGCACGGTGGATGCATCTGAACCGAGACCGCGAAAGAGAAGGGACATGCACGCTCCTGAAGTCGGAATAACGGTCGGCCTGACACACATGCCGATGAATATCGTAACTATATGATTAACTGCTTAATAAGGATTTAAAGTTCTTCCATGAAATAGGCGTCGAATCCAACGACTTGTCAGAGAGCCACCGGCGCGGCGGACACCGCAAGAATGGATCGGAAAACTGCATGGCGGCCGGCTTGCCCATGCGGAAACGGTTTCCGCCAGCTTTCAGATCGGCAATTCGGTAGAGAATTTCAGCTCGCGCAGCACGAAGCTCGACACCACCGTGCGCACATGCGGGTTGCGCATGATGTAGCGGGTCATGAACGCCTCGTAGCTTTCCACGTCTCTCGTGCGGATCTTGAGCATGTAGTCGAAGGTGCCGGACAAGGCGTAGCACTCCATGATCTCGGGCCGCTCGCGCACCACCGTGGCAAGAGACGCCACCGCTTCTTCGTGGTGATCCTCCAGCGTGACATGGGCGATGACGCAGAGTTTGAGATCGAGTTTTGCGGGATCGAGCAGCGTCACACGCTTGCGGATGACGCCATCCGCCTCCAGATCCTGGAGCTTCCGCCAGGCGGAACTCTGCGATACGCCGGCCTTTTCCGACAATTCTGCCAGCGACAGGCCGCTATCGGCCTGGACCAGTTGGAGCAGCTTGCGCTGAAAATTCCCAGTTTCTTTCATTTTCGGCACCGTTTGCGAGAATGTTTGCCATCATGTCATCGATTACCAGCATAAGAGAAAAGAATATCCTGTAAATCTGGATCATAATTGCAGGCTGAAGATAGTGCTCAGGAGGATCGGCCGATGCCCAAGGAAAGCAGCTACACAGCCAAATTGCCCGGTCCGGATGGCCTATACGACTATACCGCTGAAGAGGATGCGATCTGGGGCGAACTCTACGAGCGCCAGATGACGCTGCTGGCCGGCATGGCCTGCCGCGAATATCTCGATGGCGTCAAAACCCTGGGGCTGAGGCCGGACAAGGTTCCCCAGCTTCTGGATGTCAACCGGCGTCTCAACGAGACCACCGGCTTCGGCGTCGAGGGTGTCCCGGCGCTGATTCCGCCGTCGCGCTTCTACGAACTGTTGTCGCAAGGCAAATTCCCGCTCGCTACCTTCCTGCGCCGGCGCGAACATATCGATTATATCGAGGAGCCGGACCTGTTCCACGAGGTGTTCGGCCATTGCCCGCTGCTGACCAACCAAAGCTATGCCAATTTCGTCCGGCATTTCGGCGAAACAGCCGTCCGCCTCGGCAAAGGCTATTCCTGGCATCTGTTCCGCATTTTCTGGTTCACCGTGGAATTCGGCCTGATCAACACGCCTGAGGGCCGCCGCTGCTATGGCGCCGGCATCGTGTCGTCGCCCAGCGAAGCGAAAGCGGCCATGGTGGAAAAGGCATGCGAATTCCGGCCGTTCGATCTGCTGGCTATTCTGAGGACGCCCTACCGGATCGATATCGTCCAGCCGATCTACTATGTCATCGACAGCTTTGCCGAGCTCGAAGCCGTCATCGAGCAGGATATCGGCAGCCTGATCCTGAAGGCGAAGGCGCTGGGCGATTTTGCGCCGGCTTTCGACGCAAAGGCGTCGTGACGCTTGGCGGGGAGGGTATCCCCGTGGAGTGGGCGGTTGCGCGGCTGCGATGAAACCGCGCCGGCGTCGTCGTATCCGGTTTCGTCTCGCTTGGACATGCGGGTGTCCCGAAGCGATGCTGGTCCGGAGTGAGCGAAATAGTCGATTTTCCTGAGAGACCGACATGGAATCGGGAGCGCAGCCGGGAGTGGCGCCGCGTCGCTCCCGACGAATTTGTTCAGAGCAATCATCTGTCTGGTCGTCTTTATCTGTTTCATCGGCTTCCTTTTCTAATCATCCCCATGAAATTGATGCACACATGCTTTGCCTTAAGCATCTGACGGCGTGAAGAAATATTGCTTCAGCAAGGATTTCTTCTGGCGGTGACCGGAGACATCTATGCCAAGCCCCCGCCAGTTGCTTCCTGCCGGAACGACCTCTCCGCCTCTTGCAGAAACATCTGTGGCTCGCTCAAAACCTCTCCGCTAACTGCCCGTCAATTCTCGCTAATCCGTTATTAATCGGGAAAAACACAGCATGCTGTAATATTTTGGTACGGCGTTCTCGATATTTTTTGCTCATTATCAATTTTATTCGTTGATTCAAAGAATAAGTGGAGAAATTTGACAGTTTAGTTGGATAGAGTTAGTAAATTGAGTCTTAAGTCCATTCATGAGGGCCGTCCGTGCGTCGAAGATCCTTAGTCGATCTCGCAATTCTATGCGGAGAAGCAATCAGAAACATGCCTTCACGCTCGATCAGAGCGACTTGAGCCCGATCAACCATCCGGAGGAGCGGCACTTCATGTGCCGGGGGTGGGATATGCAACGGGACCGACAATAACGTCAGAGACGAACGCTTATGTCGTTCGCCAGAGGATTAACGGGAGGAAATTGGCAATGGCGACGAAGATAACCGGCACGAGCACGCAGGAACTCACCGAAACCGATGCCGCACAGAGCACCGGCGGCAAGCTCAGCAGTTCGGTCAACTTCGTTGCGCAGACCAATGTCAATGGCAGCAATGCTTACGGCAAGTTCACCATCCTGGCCGATGGCACCTGGACCTACGCCATGACGGGTGCGCATAACGAGTTCCAGGGTGGCAAGGATTACACCGACAGCATCACGGTGAAGACTGCCGACGGCACCACCAAGGTGCTGGCCGTCACCATCCACGGCACCAATGATGCAGCTGTGATCACCGGCACGAGCACGCAGCAACTCACCGAGACCGACGCCGCCCAGACCACAGGTGGCAAGCTCAATGCCACGGATGTCGACAGTTCTGCCGCCTTCGTCGCGCAGACCAATGTCAATGGCAACAATGGCTATGGCAAGTTCACCATCCAGGCCGACGGCACCTGGACCTATGCCATGACGGGCGCCCACAATGAGTTCCAGGGCGGCCATGACTATACCGACAGCATCACGGTGAAGACCGCCGACGGCACCACCAAGGTGCTGACGGTCACCATCCACGGCACCAACGATGCGGCGGTGATCGGCGGCACCAGCACCAAGGAACTGACCGAGACCGACGCCGCCCAGACCACTGGCGGCAAACTCAGCGCCACCGATGCCGACAGTTCCGCCGCCTTCGTCACGCAGACCAATGTCAATGGCAACAATGGCTATGGCAAGTTCACCATTGCCGCCGACGGCACCTGGACCTATGCCATGACGGGTGCGCACAATGAGTTCCAGGGCGGCAAGGATTACACCGACAGCATCACCGTGGCCACGGCCGACGGCACCACCAAGGTGCTGACGGTCAC
>NZ_JBFUFK010000047.1:0-95184 GCF_056403475.1 Rhizobium sp. P2_G9
CCGTCTGGTGGTCCCGTCTGGTGGTCGCCGATGATCTGGTCGACGACCAGGCCGACGCGCTCCGAGCCCGTGGAGATGACCACGACCTTCTGGTACGGGTCCGGCTTGGTGCCGGTGCGGAAGAGGTCGCGCAGGCGGATGAACGGCACCAGGCTGTCGCGCAGCGAGATGAAGCTGCGGCCGCGCGAGCGCATGTCCTCTTCGAGCGACAGTTCCAGGCATTCCTCGACCGCCGAGAGCGGGATGACATAGCGGCTCGAACCGACGCGGACGAGCAGGCCGTCGATGATGGCGAGCGTCAGCGGGATATTGAGCACGATATCCGAGCCCTTGCCGGGGGTGGAGGTGACGTTGATCGAGCCGCGCAGTGTATCGATGGTGCGCTTGACCACATCCATGCCGACGCCTCGGCCGGAGAGGTTGGTGACGCTCTGCGCCGTCGAGAAGCCCGGCTGGAAGATCAGCTGCAGCAGTTCCTGATCAGAGAGCACCGCATTGGGTGCAATGATGCCGGAGCTTTCCGCCTTGGCGCGGACACGCTCGCGATTGATGCCGCGGCCGTCGTCGCTGATGGTGATCTTGACCTGGCCTCCGGTCTGATGCGCCGTCAGCACGACCCGTCCCATCGCCGGCTTGCCCGCGGCGAGGCGTTCCTCCGGCTGCTCCAGACCATGGTCGCAGGAATTGCGCACCAGATGAACGAGCGGATCGGCAAGGCGTTCGACGACGGTCTTGTCGACTTCGGTGGACTCGCCCTCGGTGACCAGTTCGATCTGCTTCCTGGTTTCGTGGGCCAGATCGTGGATGAGGCGGCGGAAGCGGCCGAAGAGCTGGGTGACCGGCACCATGCGCAGCACCATCATCGTGTCGCGCAACTCGCCCGAAAGCCGTTCGATGTCTTCGGAGACCGCGCGCAAGGCAATGTCGCTGCCGGCTCTGGCAAGCTGCGAGAGCCGCGACTGGGCGATGACGAGTTCGCCGACCCGGTCCATCAGCTCATCGAGGCGTTCGGCGGGAACACGAACACTTTCGCTGACCTTACTGACCTTCGTGTCGCCAGACGCAGCCGGAGGATTTGCCGCTGCGGAAGCCGACGCATTCACCGCCGTCGAAGGCGGCATTTCTATGTGATCAGCTTCGACGTGCTTGAATTCCAATACTGGTTTCTCAACCACCACAGGCGCAATGGCTTCATCATCACCGACCAGAGAAATATCGAGCACCATCTCGTCCATGACGAAGATGAACACATCTTCGATCGCCGAACGGGGTGCTTCGGTTTTCAGGTCGACCGTCCAGGATACATAGAGGGTCGAGGGATTGAAAGCGCYGAGGGCGGGGACAGTGGAACGATCGACAACGAAGCTGCATTCACCGAGGTCGCGAAGTTCATCGAGCAGCGCCAGAGGATTAGTGCCATTTGCCATGGCGTCGGCCGGCAGTGAAAACATCACCTTCCAATGCCGTAATCTGGCGCTGGCGACGGCGGCAGGTACGTCGCCGCCGGCGCGGGCGGCTTCGACAGCCTGATGCAAGCGCTCAAGCAGTGCCGTGCTTTCCGCGTCGTGGTTGCCGCCCGGGATTTCGACCAGAGTGCGCATATGGCCCTGGGTATCGAGGACAGTCGAAATCAGATAGTTGGTTGCGGGAACTTCACCCTTGCGGACGAGATCGAAAGCGGTCTCGCAATGATGGGTGAAAGCGGCGAGCGCTGAAAAGCCGAACATTGCGCCCGAGCCCTTGAGCGTATGCAGGCTCCGGAACACCGAATCGATCTGCTCCTTATCCGAAAGGTTCTCGAGCAGGTCGAGCAAGCCGGCTTCGATCGCTTCGAGCAATTCAGCCGCCTCGGTCCTGAAGACTGCAATCGGATCCGGATAATTCATTTGCCGAGCACCTTCTTGACGATCTTCACCAGATTTTCCGGGTCGAAGGGCTTGGTCAGCCAGCCGGTGGCGCCGGCTTCCTTGGCCTGCTGCTTGATGGATCCGTCGGATTCGGTGGTGAGAAAGATGATCGGAATACCCGTCTGGCTCGGGATCTTGCGCAATTCGCGGATCATCGTCAGGCCGTCCATGACAGGCATGTTGAGATCGGTGACGACCAGGTCGAATTGTTCGGACGTCGCCTTGGCGATGCCCTCGGCACCATTTTCCGCTTCGCTGACGGAATAGCCCGCGCTCGACAGCGCAATATTCGTCGTCAGGCGGACGCTTGCCGAATCATCGACGGTCAGGATCTTGGCAGACATCAAATAACCTCCTTATGAAACCAAAATTGCCCGTCTTCCGCAGAAAGACCGTCAAGGAAGCCCGCACGCCGGAGCGTATCGGTGACAGCTTCATTGACTGGCTTCACCAGCCTGATCTCCTTGCCGGCGGCGCGGCCTTGGATGCGAGCCGCTTCGATCAATTGAATGAGAGACAGATCGCACTCACCGACGCCGTCAGCGTCGATCTCGACCGTGTCCAGTTTCGCGAACTGGGCCAGCAGTTCGACATAGATGTCGCGGATATTGCGAATGTTGACCTTTTCGGCGATCTGATACGCCATGCTTTTTTGCCCGCTATTCGAGTGGAATTCGGCGTTTGGTTGCGTTCTTAACTTGCTATAGTTCGGATAATAAATGGTTAACGCCGCTGGAATATACTTAAATTACTAATTTATAATAAAGTATTTTTATGCTTATATGCACGTTTCACCAAGCAATACAACCAATCATCGCGTATAATAATTGACATATGTCAATGAATTTCGTTATTTTGTATGACGTTATTTTATTTTCTTCCCTCATACTTCGAGTAATATAGCAGAAAACAACAATATATGCGAAACATACTCAAACATATTCACATAAATATAGAAATATCTAAAAATGTAACTACGTTACAACAGCGTCACCGCCAGCAACGTTAGCGAGTAGAAGGATTTTTCCAAGTCCAGGGCATGGCGTTGGAAGAGCGCTAAACAACGGCCAATTGAAGAACTTCGGGTTCTTCATGGCGCGCCTGCTGCAGATATTTACCTGCACCTCGAGGACGCGAGAGTTCGATCCCAGCCGCCTGCCCAGCGACAGAAAGTGGGCGGCAAAACCGGTTCTGCCGATGGGCACCACGGTTCGTTGCGCCCCGAGGAGTATGATGAGATCGTATCTTTTCGCTCGCGCCACATCGACCAGGGGAACCAGGTTGCCGGCGAAGGAACGCTCCTGCGGGCGCTCTGCATGACCGCAATGTCAAGGCGCGGTTTCCCGGCGTTGATGGCCTCGGCCTGAAGCGTCTGTGGGCAGGCACCATGACGGGGTGCGCCAGCGTTTTTCAACAGCGAGGCGACTCACCCGCCCGATTCGCCATCTCCTCGGGCGGAACGGCTCTGCGCATCGATGGCGTCTTCGTCACCATGGGGCGCTATCCAGCGCATCGAGCGGGAATTTGAGGTATCGTCGGCCATTGCTCTCCGGCTCCGGCAAGCGGCCGCCACGAAGGTTTACCTGCAACGCGTGAAGGATCAGCTTCGGCATCGGCAACGTCTTGTCACGTGCTTCGCGCAGCGCCACGAACCTCTCTTCGTCTATTCCGGCGATATGCGGGTTGGCGCGCTTCTGCTCGCCAACCGTGCTTTCCCATTTCGCGTGTCGTCCACCCGGGCGGTAATCATGGCCGGTGAACAGTCGCGTCTCGTCGGGCAATGACAGAATGCGCTGGATCGAAGACCACAATTCTCTCGCGCTCCCCCCGGGAAAGTCCGTGCGGGCCGTCCCCGAATCCGGCATGAACAGCGTATCGTGGATGAAGGCGGCGTCGCCTATGCCATAGGTGACGGAGGCGAGCGTGTGGCCTGGCGAGAACATCACGCGACCTTCGAGGCCGCCGATCCTGAATCCGTCGCCGTCTTCGAACAGGCGATCCCATTGCGATCCATCAGCCGCGAAGTCCGGCATGTTGTAGATGTCCTTCCACAGTCGCTGCACGTCGACGACATGAGCACCGATCGCCGTGCGGGCGCCGGTCTTCTGCTTGAGATAGTGCGCAGCCGAGAAGTGGTCGGCATGCGGATGCGTGTCGAATATCCATTCGACGCTCAGCCCTTGGCTCCACACATAGTCGAGAATAGCGTCGGCATTGCCGGTCGCCGTCGCGCCGGATTTCTCGTCGAAATCGAGCACGGGATCGATGATGGCGCAGACCTTTGCCTGGGGGTCACTGACGACATATTGGACGCTGCCGGTTCGGGGATCATAAAAGCCTTTGACCTCCGGCACGCGGCCATCCTCACGCTCCAGCCAGCGTACAGCACCGGCCAGGTCGAAGCCGAAGCGTCTGCCGAAGCCCTCCACATCGCGGCGCTCCATCCGGCCGTCCAGAACTTCGCCGAGGATGTGGAGTGTGAGCGCGCGCAGGCCGCTGTCGCAATGCGCCAGAACCGGCTTGTTCGCAGCCGCAGCCACGTCCTGGAAGGCGCGGATATCTGCCTCGGTGATGGTGGGGCCGGTGACCGGGACGAAGGCATAGTTGAGACCAGCCGCGCGCGCGGCCTCAGCCTCTGCGGCATTTCCGGGCTGAGCGGGCTCTTCACCGTCGGGTCTTGCGTTGATGATGCCGGCGAAGCCCTCTCCGGCAAGGCTGCCGAAGGCGGCAAGGTCAGGTTGGGCTGACACCGTCAGGTTTTCCGTGATTTTGATGACCGTCATTGTCATTACTCCGCCTCCACATTCACTATACGGCCAAGCTAATCTATATTGAGCTCAGCTCAAGCGGCTGCCGATGCTGCGGCCGGCTCGAGGGCAGTCCAATCCGGCCTGGAGCCGTCACATCATGGTAGAACGGCCCGTCCAGAAATTCGCGTGGCGAGACCTGACAGCCATTCAGCGCTTGTGGCCAAGATAGGTCGTCGAGATCGAGGCACGCCGCGGCGGATCCTGGTACGTATGCAGCTCGAGCGTGTCACCGGTCCCCGCCGCTCCCATATGCCAATCCACCTCACGTCGATCGCCGTTGGCGGTCACCTTATCGGTCCGGTCGTGAGTCTTCAGGGATTGCTCGATGAGATCGGCCAGACCGTCGGTCGAAGCGCTGAGAGAGTGCACGGAACACGAAACGGTAGGACGATCGACAGGGCCGGTGAAATAGGCGGAGAGGCCGACTTTCTGTCCCCGCACCATCAGTTTTGCAAAATACACAATGTCGATCTTGGGTCCGCTTTCCCATTCAGGAGAGACCGGGCCATGTTCGCTGGCGAAACCCACCTCCGAGGCGATGCGGTCCAGTTCGCTTGGCAATGCCGGCCGAAGTGCGCAGGTTTTGACGAAGAGATCGACCAAGGTAGGCGCGTCAACCTCCTCCGCGGCGGCCCCGCCCGTAAGCGTCAGAACAGCAAGTGCCGCGAACGCCAATCGAATCATGCCAAGCTCCTTACCACCCCGGGGCTTGCGCCTCGGTTTCTCGTTATGGGAGATTGTGTCGTCTTCTGCCGCCCTACCCAGCCTATGCCAGCCGCCACCGACCGATCGCCAGAATGGCGCAACATTTGCTCCGCGAGAACGTCAAACAGAACGCGCCAACGGCCAGTTGGAGCAGCTAAGCCGCTCATTCGAATAGTATATCCAGCCGCCCGCTCCCAAGCCTTGATCACTACACCACTTTTGAATCGAAATCCATTGACAGTCCTCTGTCTCTCGCACCCACCTGGCAAACACCACGCACCGTCGGAACAGGACGTCGCCATCAACGAACGATTTGACACCGACATTGTTGTCGTCCGCACCGTTGCGATATGGTTTGATCTACCCTGGTCTCGACCGACCGGCCGAGGTTGAGGAAGAACCGTCGGTCACCAGATGTTTTGCTCCAACCTGTCCGCCTGCTCCGTCTCCAGAGCCAGGCAATGGTTCGGCCAGGCACAGCGATGATTGAAGAGGCGAGGTTTCAAGTTTTGTTTTTGTTTGGTTTTGTTTTCTGTCTCCGTTGTCCGTCTCAGTCTGTGTCTCTGTCTCTGTATGTCGACACCCGTCCGACACCGGTGTCTGACTTCGGCCGGACATTTGTTTGATGACAATCTCGTAGAAGATGTGCGGATATTTTCCGGTCAACTCCTGCGGGGTCGGCTTGAGCGAACCCGGCTCCCACCAGTCCTTGACCGTCTGGAGAGCTTCCCACGCGGTCTGCCGGTCCCGCTCCGACGAAAGCTCGTGGAAGACGCCCTCACAGACCACGCATCGCCAATTCTGATAGTCCGACAGGTGCTCGATCTCGACGCAGACTTTCGGATTGGCCCGCATATAGCTGATCTTCTGCCCCGGCATGGAAAAACTGAAAAAGCGATTCAGCAAATATGCATAGTGGATCGGCACGACATAGGGCTGGTTGTCGTGGCAACAGGCAAGGCGAGCGATCCGCTCGCTTTGAACGAGGCTGTGACATTCCGCTGCACGCATCTCCTGGATAATCATGATTTTGCCACCTATCGCTATGTTTCGTGTGAGCGCATTTGTAACATCATCCGTCCGACATGCCCAAAAGCGGTTGAAACCGCTCCGAGGGTGCATCGTCCGGCAAGGATTGTCCCCTCCCACACGACCGGACGCATTGACCCTGGTCAAACCGGCTTCGTCGAGCGCTCTCATGGAAATCAACGGTCTCAGGCTGCCGGATGGCAACAGGACGCACATCGCGGCAGACAATTGAGTTTGGGCCAAAATTATCCAGTCGGAAAGCCGCGATCCTCGATTTGAGCGCGTATCATGTCGTAGGCGACGGCTGTGTTCGACACCGAACGATAAAAGTTGATCAACTCGTCCCAGGGATCGGCGATCTTGTTGAGGCCCGAAATGAACACCACCAGCGTGCCGACCTGCGTCTCGCCGTGGATCACGAGGTAACCACCAACGGTCAATACCACGATCACTCCCATGGAATCGAGGAAATTGCCGAGTGCAGCCAGCGCATATTTGCGCGCATAGATCGCGATCCTGAGAGAAAATATCCGATGGATGATGCTTGCCCCGGTCACGCGCATGGCGATGGCCGCATCGGTGATGCCGGCGGCGATATGGCCGAGATGGCGGACGTTGATGATCCTGAGACGCGCCAGGCGGTTGATCGTATACTGCGTCAACGGCACGATCAGCGCCTGCGGCAGGTAGAGCGCCAGCGCGAAGGCGGCAATCAGGGGCTGGGCCCAGAGCAGATAGCCCACGACATAGACGATCGTGCCGCCGGTCAGCAGCGGCAGGCCGAAAGCCTCGCCGCCGAAACCGCTAACATCCTCGGTCTCGGCCGCCAGCATGGAGACGATCGTGCCGGGGCTGAGGTCCGGACCGGTTCTGCCATCCGATCCATCGGTATCCCGCACGCGTTCGACGATCCTGAAGCGAATATCGCGGGCAATCCCCTCGATCGCCATGCCCTTGAGCATGTTGAGCGCGAACTTGATGGCGCCTTGCAGGCATATGACTGCGAAATAGATGCTGCCCAGGATGGCCAGAAGAGCGATGTCACCCTTCTGCACCGCTTCATTGACAATCCGGCGCTGCAATTCGAGCGGCACCATCATCATCGGCGCCAGGATCATCGTCAGCACAGAGATCCAGGCCTGCTTGGACCGGCTTTCCGACCAGATATAGCCGTAGAGATCGAGGCTTATCCGCAGGGTTCGTCGGAACGGATCACTCATTCGAAGGTGATGTCGGCAATTCGGGAATCCGCTCTGGCGAGCATCTGAAGCGAGCGGGAAATGGCGTCGAGCCGCATGTCTCAATTCCTCTCCTAAAAATATGACCCTGATCCGAAAAATTCGGCAGGGCCAATGGTGACGGGTGACGGCTTCATGGTCGCCGCGGCGCGGTGGTTCTGGTGCGCTTCAAGAGCAGGCGCCGGACTTTGATCCGGCGCCCTTCAACTCTTGGTCAGTGCGCGAAGAAAACCGGGATCGTCGGGTTGTCGATCATTGAATGCGTGGTCCCGCCGAAAATCCGCTCCCGCAGCCGCGAATGACCATAGGCCCCCATGACGATCAGGTCGGCATTGATGTCGACCGCATGCCGCCGCAACACCTCATCGACCTCATGATCGCCACTCGCCAGCACGTCGACCGTTGTCTTGACGCCATGCCGGGTGAGGAAAGCGGCAATATCGGCGCCCGGCTCCTGACCGGTCGCGCCGCTTGTCGCGTGGGGGTCGACGACCACCACGCGAACATCCTCGGCGCCGGCGAGGAGATCCATGGACTGCCGCAGCGCCCGTCCAGCCGCGATGCCATCATTCCAGGCAACCACGACCCTTTTCGGAGCAAAGTCGATCTCCTTGCCCTTCGGCACGAGGATCGTCGGCGTTGGCGTGTCGAAAATCGCCCCATCGAGCACACGCTTCAGCAGGAATTCATCCTTGAGCATGTCGCCGCCGACCACCGTGACATCGGCATAGCGCGCCCGCTCGCCGATCTGCTGGGCAATATCGCCCTGAATGCAGTAGACCGGCTGCAACTCGCCAGGCAGGCTCTTGTCCTTGAGCAACTGGCGAAGCTCGCCAACCCTGCGCTCGAGGCGATTGTTTTCGTCTTCCCACATCTGCGACCAGGCTTCATAGGCATCGCCGCCCATCTCGCTGAATGGCGGTGGCGGGACACTGGCAACCACAATCCCGCTGAGATGTGCGCCTGAACGATCTGCAAGACTTGCAACTGAAATGACATCGGCATTGTCGTGATCGATACCGATGACAGCGAGAATGGTCTTGAATGTCATATCCGTCTTCCTTCCGTTGACCGATGAAGGCAGACTAGCTGGCAGCCATCCGCTCGCCTTGACTTTGATCAACAGCAATGGCGTTCGAAACGCTTGCGCAAAATCAAAGCCGACCGGCCCTGTCTGCGGGGCCTGACGACGGTTGGGCACACTCTCCTTCGATTGGGTTTGGCGCTGCTGGCAGGGCCGCTCGGTTCAGAATCCAGGTCGCCCGAATCCCAGTGCTTTGATCGGAGTCAATGCCGATCTTTCAGCGCAGGCAAAAATGCGCCCACAGCGCATAGCCACGACAAGGACCCGAAGGAGCGAACAGATGCAAAGCCAATTCTTTCTTCCCCTGATGACCTATCCCGACCAGACGTCCGACGTGACGATCGGCAACGCCGTCAAATTCGCCAGCAATTGCAACGCCCTGCTGCACGCGGTCGCGGTTGAGGTCACCATTCCGCCGATCACCGATCCCTGGGCATCGCTGCTGGTCAATGTCGACACGATGGCACTCGAAGCCGAACGCGCAAGTGCGGAAGCCGGCAAACGGCTGCGGAGCGTGCTTCAGCAGCATGCGGTCGGAACCAACGTCAAGCCGAGTTGCGAGACAGTATCGATCAGCAGTGTCGAAGTGACCGAGGCTGTCGGCGAAATGGCGCGCAACTATGACCTGACATTGCTGCAATCGACCGCACCGTTCGAAGCCCTGTCGCAGGCAGTGATTTTCGACTCCGGCCGTCCCGTCCTCCTCTTTCCCGATACCCCCTCGCTTGGTCGCATCGACCACGTCGCCATCGCCTGGGACGGCAGCCGGGCGGCGGCACGCGCCTTGGCCGATGCCACGCCTCTGGTTGGCGTCGCCACGCAGCTTTCGATCATCTACGCGGTGGACGAAAAGCCGCTCGGAGATGATCCCGGCCGGCGATTGTTCGACAGTCTGGCGGCGCGTGGCTTGCATGCGGAGCCCTATGCGATCCATACGCATGGCCGCGTGGTCGGCGAAGCATTGCAGGAAAAGGCGATCGAACTGAGCGCCGATCTACTGGTGATGGGTGGCTATGGCCATTCGCGTATGCGCGAATTCATTCTCGGCGGCGCGACATTGGATATATTGACCAATCCGATGCTGCCGATCCTGATCTCCCACTGAGATGTGACGGACCTATCGTCAAGTGTGCTGAGGACGAGCCGACTTTGCCCATCCTCGGCACGTATTCGCTGCGGGTGGAATATGCCGCCCGTCACTTCCGGCATCAGGCCGCAACGTGCCTACCGATATCGGCGACCGGCAGATGGACCAGGTCCTTGTCCAGTTCGCCGACAACCGATGCTCTGACAGAGTCCGAAATAACGGCTCTCAGTTCCGCCAGCGCCTTCGGCGGCGCGATGAGGACGACGCAAGCAAAGCCCTTGTCGGCCTTCATGGCGTCCAGAGTCTCCGCAGCCTGTTCGAGGAAGCGCCGGCCGGCAACCGCGTGCCAGTCGGTCTGGTCGACGGTACTATGATGGCTTCCCGAATATACTGTCCCCGGCGCATCCGTGCCCTGTTCATGGGTGCGCGGATTGGCCGCCGCCTGCATCACCTTGCGGACTTCGAGATGCGGCGCAACCGGCGTACCCTTGTTCTCGAGCAGGATCGCTTTGCTATGGTCGGCGACCATGATCCAGGCGCCGTTCGGGACACTGACATTTGCCATTGAACTTCTCCTTCTTGTCTTGAAACCGGTCTGCGCCCGACAAGGTTGCCAAACCTTGATCGAGGTCAACGGCAGTGGCCCCGGCTCCGCTAAGGTCATTGCATCAACGGCCTCATAGGAGAGATGTTCATGCTTGCCGGAGACATCATGACCAAAGCGATCCTGTCGGTGACACCGGATCACAGCATTCGCCACGCCGCCCGGATCATGCTGGACCATCATGTCAGTGGACTGCCCGTCATCGACGGATCAGGCAAACTTGTCGGCATTTTGAGCGAAGGTGACCTGCTCCGCAGGGTTGAGCTGGGTCCTGCGGCGATCAAGAGCGAGGGCCGCCAGAGCGCTGAAGACTATATCAGGACCCATGGCTGGCGCGTCGCCGACACGATGACCAGTCCCGTCGTGACGATTTCCGAGACCACGCCGATCGACCAGATCGCCGCCCTGCTGAGCGCCAACCGGATCAAGCGCGTGCCGGTCATCGACGACGGAAAAGTGGTGGGCATTGTCAGCCGGGCCGATATTCTGCGCGGCATCATCGCAAGCCCGCCGGACGACAGCGCCTGCAGCGACGAAGCGATCCGGCTCGCCATCACTACCCGTCTCCACCACGAGCTCGATCTCGATCTGGCCCAAGTCAGCGTCACAGTCAGCAATGGCGACGCCCATCTCTCGGGCCAGGTCCGCTCCGAAGCGGAACAGAAGGCGGCCTATCTGGTGGCGGAGACGGTCAACGGCGTGCGCGGCATCATCAACGACCTCCGTGTACCCTCGGATGCACCGAACGCAATCGATGCTGCAGTCCGGTCAGCGTGAGCGGCTTTCGACATTTCCTGCTATGCGCCTGAGAGCGACGCTGCATCCGGACACGTGCTCAAATGGTTGTATTCCGCGGTGCAAATTTCTGTGACTGGAAAACGCCATGATCGTGGAAGACCAGAGCGATGTCGTAGCCTTCCTGCGTGACGCCGGCAGTTACGGCCTGACCGCGCCGGTCGAAACCCAGATTGAAACCATTGAGACCCATATTTCGCGCATCTTCCTTGTCGGCGACCGCGCCTTCAAGATGAAGCGTGCCGTCAAGCTGCCCTATGTCGATTTCTCGACCGCAGAGCGACGCCTCGACGCCTGCGAGAAGGAAGTGGTTTTCAATTCCGCCGGCGCACCCGGCCTCTATCTCGGCATCCGCCGGATCAGCCGCATGCCCGATGGATGCCTGGCCTTCTCGGACGAAGGACAATTGTGCGATGCGGTCGTGGAGATGCAGCGCTTCGACCAAGAGAATCTCGCCGATCGGATGTCGGTTGCTGGCACGCTGACGCCGCAGTTGATGACCGCTACTGCCCGGATGATTGCTGCCTTTCATGCGACGGCGCCGGCGGTGCACGCCGGCGGCGGCGCGGCCAATATCGAGGCCGTGCTCGCCATCAACGAGGCCGGTTTCGCCACCAGCCATGTCTTCGACCCTGCTATAGTGCAGGCGATCGGCCGGCGCTTCCGCGACCGGCTGGCAATGCACGCCGCACGGCTCGACCGGCGCGAGGCCGAGGGCAAGGTCCGCCGCTGCCATGGCGACCTGCATCTGCGCAACATCTGCGTCATCGACGGCCAGCCGCGTCTGTTCGACTGCATCGAATTCAACGACCAGATCGCCACGGTCGACACCCTCTACGATCTCGCCTTCCTGCTGATGGATCTCTGGCATCGCGGTTTCCGGTCTCACGCCAATCTCGTCGCCAATCGCTATCTAGATCAGTCGGACAATGAAGACGGATTCATTCTGCTGCCTTTCCTAATGGCCATCCGTGCCGCCGTCCGCGCCCATGTGACGGCAACGCAGATCGAAGAAGGCAGCAGCAAGACCGGCGCGCTCGTCGACGAGGCCAGGTCCTATTTCTCGCTCGCATCCGATCTCTTGGGAGAGGCCCCGCCACGGCTCGTCGCCATCGGCGGCCTAAGCGGATCCGGCAAAACGACGCTGGCTGAGTCCCTGGCGCCGGACATCGGCATGCCGCCGGGCGCCCGGATCATCGAGAGCGACCGGGTGCGGAAAGCGATCCATGGTGTCAGCGCGGAAACCAGGCTCGACGCGTCAGCTTATAGTCCGGAAATGTCGGAAAGAGTGTATCAGGACATGGCGCGACGCGCGGGCGGCATTCTCGCCGATGGCGGCTCGGTCGTTGCCGATGCGGTCTTCGACCGGCCGGAAAACCGGGCGCTGATCGAGGCCGCAGCCGTCGGCGCGCATATCCGCTTCGATGGCATCTGGCTGGAAACCCAGCCGGCGATACTGCATGACCGCGTCGCGGCCCGCCATGGCGGGCCGTCGGATGCCGATGTCAATATATTGGCCCTTCAGCTCGGCAAGACGCTGGCGCCCATCGCCTGGCGCAGGCTCGACGCCGGATTGCCTATACCATCCCTGGTCCGGGACATCCTGAACCGACCCGCAGAGGACTGAGGCCAGCGACGATCAGGCGAGGTCGAAGACTTTGCGGTCATCGATCGCATTCAGACGCTCCGGATTGACCCTGGTCAACATCAGGGCGATCGCTGCAAGCTATACCGTCACTGTGCGGCAAAGGCAGGATCACACCGTGAACGAAATCATAGCCGGACTGACAGAAGATGAGGCACGGGCGCGGCTGATTGCGGAGGGCATTAACGAGCTTCCGGGCCCGGCCAGGCGAACTCCACTTCGCATCATATTCGAGGTCCTGCGGGAGCCGATGTTTGCCCTGCTTCTTGCGGCCGGATTGATCTATCTTCTGCTTGGGGATCTCGGCGAAGCGCTGATTATCGTTGCCTTCGCAGCGCTGTCCACCGTCATCACGATCGTCCAGGAAGCAAGGACGGAGCGCGTTCTCGAAGCTCTGCGCGATCTGACAAGCCCACGCGCCGCGGTCATCCGGGACGGCGAGCGGAAAGTCATCGCCGGCCGCGATGTCGTCAGGGGCGACATTATCCTGCTTGCGGAAGGTGACCGCGTCGCAGCCGATTGCCGGCTCATCGAGGCGCAGGACCTGCAGGCCGACGAATCCCTGTTGACGGGAGAGTCCGTGCCCGTCCGCAAGGCGATGAGCGACCTGCCGAGCCTATCCATCCTGCAGCCCGGCGGAGACGACCTTCCGGTCGCTTTTGCCGGGTCGATGATCGTGCGGGGCAGTGCGAGAGCGGAAGTCACGGCGACGGGTTCACGCAGCCAGATCGGAAAAATCGGCCAGAGTCTGCGCGCACTGGAAAGCGAGCCGCCTCGCCTTCAGGCCGAGACCTCCCGCCTGGTGCGGATATCTGCCGTGGGTGCGGCGCTGGTGACGCTGCTGACGATCGTGCTCTACGCAACCCTGCGGAGCAACTGGCTTGATGCCCTGCTGGCCGGCATCGCCATCGGCATGTCGATGTTGCCGGAGGAATTCCCGGTGATCATGACCGTGTTCATGGCCATGGGCGCATGGCGTATTTCCAAGGCAAATGTCCTCACCCGCCGGGCGGCCGCGATCGAGACGCTCGGGGCGGCGACCGTCCTCTGTACCGACAAGACCGGCACGCTGACCGAAAACCGCATGACCGTCACCGAACTGCGCGTTGCCGGCGATTGCGATCTTCCGCTGACGACCCACACCGTTCCGCCCGGGCTTGGCGAAGATTTCGATCGTTTGGCCGATACCGCAGCGCTCGCGAGTGCTCCGGACCCGTTCGACCCGATGGAGAAAGCTTTCCATGCCTTTGCCCGCGGCAGAGCACTTGCCGCCGCGGACGAGCGGGGTTGGCGGCTTGTCAAAACCTTTGCACTCCAGCGCGATCTCCTGGCCATGACGCAGCTGTGGCGCATGCAGGACTCCGGCCTCATCGCGGCCTGCAAGGGAGCACCCGAAGTCGTTGCCGAGCTGTGCGGGCTGGAGGGTGTGGCGCTCGATCATGTGCGATCGGCAATTGCTACGATGGCCGAGAAGGGCCTGCGTGTTCTCGGCGTCGCCCGCGCTGCCCTGCCGGGCGACACGACGCCTCCGTCACAAAGGCAATTCGATTTTGAGTTCCTGGGGTTGATCGGATTGTCCGATCCGCTGCGGCAAAGCGTACCTGCTGCAATCGCAGACTGCCGTGCTGCGGGCATCAGGGTGGCGATGATCACCGGCGATTTCCCGATCACGGCCCGGGCGATCGGCGAGCAGGCGGGCCTCGAAAAGAGCGGGATTCTGACCGGCGCCGACATCAACCAGATGAGCGATCCGGAACTCGCGGAGCGCGTCAAGACGACGAACGTGTTTGCCCGCATCATGCCGGAGCAGAAGCTCAGGATCGTCCAGGCCCTCAAGGCAAACGGCGAAATCGTCGCCATGACCGGTGACGGCGTCAACGACGCGCCCTCGCTGAAAGCCGCGCATATCGGCATCGCCATGGGCGCCCGGGGAACCGACGTCGCCCGCGAAGCGTCGTCGCTGGTGTTGCTGAACGACGATTTCGGCTCGATCGTCAATGCCATCCGGCTGGGCCGGCGGATCTATGACAATCTGAGAAAGGCGATGGGCTTCATCGTTGCCGTTCATGTGCCGATCGCGGGCCTTACCCTCCTGCCGCTACTCACAGGACTGCCCATCCTCTTCTGGCCAATCCATATCGCCTTCCTCGAAATGATCATCGATCCTGTCTGCTCCTTGGTCTTCGAAGCCGAGGTCGAAGAAAGAAATGCCATGCAGCGTCCGCCGCGGCGACCGGATGCTCCTCTGTTTACATGGCAGTTGATCGGCTGGAGCCTGCTTCAGGGTGCGATCACGTTCGGTGCAGTCGCCGTTGCCTATGTGGTGGCGCTGGACAAGGGCCTGCCGACGGCGGAGGCCAGGGCGTTGGCGTTCTCCTGGCTCGTGCTTGCGCTCATCTGCCTGATCCTCGTCAACCGGTCGTTCAGTACATCCCTCTTGCGTGCCTTCAGCCGCCCCAATCCTTCTCTCGCCTGGGTCGTGGCAGCCGTAGCCGCCATTCTCGGTCTTTCACTCTTCTGGCCGGCCGCTTCCGAACTCTTTCATTTCGGGCGTCTTGCTCTCAACCAATGGGCCGTTGCCGCTGCATTCTTTCTCGGCCTTCTGCTGCTCTTGGAAACATTGAAATCTCTGCTGACGCGGTATGTCCAGCTCTGAAGACCGACGACAGACTGCCAGGTCTCGACCAAACCAAAGCCGCAAGCCTCTCTTATGCTATCCCGAACTCCGATCGCGGCAAAGCGGTGGCCTCCCGACGCCCCGGCGCCTGTCTTCAGAGCCCGACCCTGTCATCGCCCCCGCGACCAATCACGATGTCAACGGCGGTGGACCGGAATGGAAAACCAGATTGATCGCGGAAGATGCACGAGCCTCGCTGCCGGCCATCGACGCTAAAACAACCCAAAGTCCCCCGCCTCCACCGTGGGCTGGCCCCTCAGCACGGCAAACAGAACTCGCCGCTCCGCGCCTATGCCGTCCGGATCGAAGTAAAGCCGGCCATTGTCGGTGTCATAGAGCAGGCGATCGCTGGCATCATGGGCTTTGCCATCCTGGTTCGCGTAAAATGCCTGTACCGACAAGGGTTTTGGGGCGACAGTGCTGAGATGGTTGACATCGATATTGAGCTTGGTCTTCGAAATGCCAGGCATTATCCGGTCGTCGATCCAGATCGAGTCGAAATCTCCCGAAAAATCCCTGATCCGATCGACATTCGTGACAGGGTCCAACTTGGCATCGAAAATGAAGAAATCGTAGTCCCTATGCCCGATCAGCGTATCGTTGCCGGCCCCGCCGAAAAGCCTGTCGAATGAGCCGCCGCCTATGAGGATGTCGCCGCCGCCGCGCCCGTGAAAACGATTGATCCCACCCGCGCTGGTGATGACATTTGCCCCACCCGTTCCATAGATGACGTCGCCACCGTAGCTGTTGAATTTCTCTGCGATGACATTTTCGATGCTGATCAAGGTGTTGGTGGCCGGGAGGTTTGAATTGCGCTCGGGATGGGCCAGATCCAGAACCGTGAATGCAAAACCATCGGGGTCGCCATAGGCGTGAAACTCCGCAAGGCTGAGCGTATCCGACCCGGCGCCGCCGATAAGCGTATTGGTGCCGGTGCCACCGCGCAGGATATCGTCGCCACCGCCGCCTGACAGCCTGTCATTGCCGCCGCGACCGAAGAGGATATCGTCTCCACTGGCTCGGCTGCCTTTGGCATCACCATAGATGAAATCGTCCCCCACCCCACCGACCAGCCTGTCGTTACCATAGCTCGCCGCCAGCGGATCGGCACGGTTATCCGTCATGAAATCGCCGAAGATCGTCACGCCGATGCCGGCATGGGCAGCATTGATGCGGTCGGCGCCAGCGGTGACATCGGCATCGGCCGACACCGACTTGGCATCGCCGTAAAAGATCGGCCGCTCGAAACCGGCTGCCGCCGATATGGCGCCGATCGACAGGATGTCGTCGCCGAAGACCGTTGTGGCGGCTCCGGTCCGCTGCTCCACATCGCCCCAGATCTCCGAAACCACGCCGCTGATCGCGAACCTGTCGTTGCCCATCAGCGCCAGCTTCAACAGGCGCTGAATTTCCGCCTCGTTGGCGAAATCATAGGGGTTCGCACCATTGAGAGTGGCCGCGAGCGACAGGTTGCTGATGCTCATCACCACCGAGAGCGCGTTCGACAGTCCAAAGCCGGCCGAAATTCCGGTAATCGTCTCCTGTCCCAGATCGTCGGTCGACACCGACAGCGTCGCGGTCCGCATATCCGGCGGCGACGTATTGTTGTCGGCGCTGATGCTGGTCAGCTTGGCATCGCCGAAATCATCGGTTCCGGATGTGGCGAATGCGTCGATATAGGAAATATCGTCAAGAACGGCCGTCCCCGTCCCCGTCAAGTAAGTATTGACGCCTGCGAATGTGACACTAGCCATTGGCCTACACCCCCACGGTATTCCTCATGGATATTGGACTATTCCTGGAATACCACAATCGAATTCGTGAATTGGAAGGTAGGAAGACAAATATCTTCCCGGCCTTCCAACATGCTTCGGCAGCGAAAGTACCTTCCAGCGCACAATTTGAATTGCGGATTTCAAATAAAATCGAAATATCGGCCATTGCAAACGGAGTAATCAGCCGAGCCGGGCTTATGGCAAATGGTTAGCAAGTAAGGTTATCACGAGCTTTGAGTTGAAGATGAGCGCGACCGTTGCGATACATTAGCTCTGCCTTATGGAGCAAGGTCATGTTCGGAACGGAATATATCTGCGTCGCGAATTTCACGCCTCATATCCCCAATGTTGCCGCTTTGGAAACGAAGTTGATTGAAATAGGTCTGCACCGTGAAGCCTTCAGTATCACGACGTCGGCGGCCGGAAACACATTGATCAAGTTCTGGGAACCCGATCGACCTGAGGCTGTTCGTCTGCTCGCGAAGCTTGACGAGATGTCGATCAGCTGACGACAATTGCTCGCAGAGCGCTAGCCAAGGAGGCTGACTTTCGAGCGACAGGAGCCGCCGTCGACTTCAAATTTGCTGATGCCTGTCGCCGATGCTGGCCAGGCAACTGACCTTAGCCAATAGAGGTACGACCACTGAACTGAACCCGGCGGGAAAGCAGAACCACCGATGATTTTGTGTCGTCCGAGGCGCAATCAAGCCAAGAGAAATGTGATTTGCCGCAGTCGAAAGCGGGCCTTTTTCTTGCAGATCATTGTTCTAGCCAGCGGATATAGTGTGTTATCCTGCCGATAGCCGGGCTGGTCCTGGCAATAGGGAGCAACAGTGATGGGCGAGACGCGGAAGCTCGCGGCGATCCTGGTTTCGGATGTCGTCGGCTATAGTCGCCTCGCCGGCGCCGACGAGGACCGTATCCTGGCGCGGCTGAGGACGCTGCGGAGCGATCTCATCGATCCGACGATCGCAGTCCACAATGGACGCATCGTCAAACGAACGGGAGACGGAAGTCTCATCGAGTTTCGCAGCGTTGTCGACGCGGTCCGTTGCGCTGTCGAAGTCCAGAACGCCATGATAGAGCGCAATGCCGGGGTCGCAGCAGATCGCGCCATCGTCTTCCGCATCGGCATTCACCTAGGCGACGTCGTTGAAGAGAGCGACGGCGACCTTATGGGCGACGGCGTCAATATTGCCGCCCGCCTGCAAACCATTGCCGCTCCCGGCGCTATCTGCCTTTCGGAAGATGCCTATCGACAGGTCAAATCGAAGCTCGATCTGGTTGCCAATGATATGGGCGAGACCGAACTCAAGAACATTGCCGAGCCGGTCCGGGTCTATGCAGTTCAGGTTGGCGTTGCCGCATCGGTGAAACAGGCGTCACCGGCGCCCCGTCAGGCAAGAGCCGAGCCATCTGCGCCGCCCCTCCCCGACAAGCCGTCCATCGCCGTGCTCGCGTTCAACAACATGAGCGGCGATGCTGAACAGCAGTATTTCTCCGACGGCATCAGCGAGGACATCATTACCGACCTCTCGAAGCTGCACGAGCTGCACGTCATCGCCCGCAACTCTTCCTTCGTCTACAGGAATGTTGCCGTCTCCATCCCGGATGTCGCCAAAGCACTTGGCGTCCGATACGTGCTGGAGGGCAGCGTTCGAAAAGCCGGCAACCGGGTGCGGGTAACGGCGCAGTTGATCGATGCCGAGAACGGCGGGCATGTCTGGGCAAGCCGTTTCGATCGCGATCTCACCGACATTTTCGCCGTCCAGGATGAACTCACCCAGGAGATCGTGGCGGCGCTGAAACTCACACTCGCGCCCGGCGACCAGGACAAGCTCATCCGCTCGCATGCAATCAGCATCGAAGCCTACCAATTGCTGCTGCGAAGCCGAGAACAGGCCTTCACGTCGACGCCTGCCGGAAACCTGGAGGCGCGCCGCCTGGCAGAAGCCGCGATCGCCATCGAGCCGGATTATGCAGCGGCCCATGCTTTCCTCGCCTTCAGTCACGTTCTCGATTATGTCAATGGCTGGAGCGCCGATCCGGATAGCTCGCTTGCGATCGGACTCGAAGGCGCCGAAAAGGCCGTGGCCATGGACGACCAACAGCCAAACGTGCATTTCGCGCTCGCTTTGGCATGCATGTGGAACCGGCAGCTTGATAGGGCTCGGGCGGAAGTCGAGCGGGGATTGGCCGCGGCGCCCAACTCCGTCGAACTGCTGATGGTGAAGGCCCACATACAGATATTCTCCGGTGACCCGGCGACAGCCCTCGATACGCTCGACAACGCAATGAGGCTCGATCCGCACTATCCCGAGATCGTGTTGCAGTTTGTCGCCGATGCCCGCTTTTCGCTTGGCGAATATGAGCTTGCAATCGCCGCCATCGAGCAGCGCCTTGCCCGCAACCCACAATCGGAGACCGCCTATGCGCTACTTGCCTCATGTTACGGCCATCTGGGCCGTCTGGAGGAAAGCCGGCAGGCCTGGGCGCGCACGCTGAACATCAACCCGAGCTTTTCCGTCGAGCGCCGGCGCCGCGTGCTGCCCTTCCGCAACCCCCAGGATTTCGAGCGCCGCGTCGCAGGAATTCGCAAGGCAGGATTGATAGGCTGATGCGGAAATCCGCGCTCGCTCGCACCTGTCTGGCTGAGAGCCTCTGGACACTGTGTCAGGAAATCCAAAGACCGGCAATTGGTTCGCGCAGAGCGACCTACATCGGCGCGGTCGGCATCTGCTTCGCGCCCGTGTCCATGACCGAGTTGAATTCTCCGTCATTGTTGCGAGATTTGCCCGGTGCGGCGCGCCTCCCGGCACCGATGCGTTGCCATACCCGATCATTTATTCTCAACAGCGGAGATATGAACGCGCCGAAGAGAGTGTTGAATTTCTGCAGCTCGGCCTCACTATACCCCGATATGCCGAACGTGATTTCCTCGCCCCTCACCGGTTTGTAACCGGTGTTGAACAGCCAGTCGAAGATCGACAGGTTGTTGCCGAAATTCTTGTCCCAGTGCTGCTGCAACTTGCTGTGATGCACCTGATGCATGTGAGGGCTGATGAAGATCTTGTCGAACCAGCCGAATCCAACTGGAATGTGAGAATGTTTCAGAGGGCTGAGCGTCCAGAGATTGCCGATCTTGTTTGTGAAAGCCTGTAGCGCGATTGCTTCGATGAGGCTGATGCCGAACAGAAACATCAAGAGGCCGACAGTCGCGCCGACGATAATGCCTGAGCAAATTCCGGAATAGACCAATGCGATCGAATGTCCACGCCTCGCCGTCAACGGATTGACGATATCCGCGGAGTGGTGAACTTTGTGCAACTCCCATAGTATGGGTATTTTGTGTTCCGCGTAGTGAACGATATAGTCTGACAGTTCGATTGCAAACAAGATCGCCATCACGCTCAGAAACGCTGTCCAATAGCTGGGCTGGGTGGCCGCATGATCCGGAGCCAGGCCCAGGAGCGATGTGTCGACAACACTCGACACAATGGCCATGACGGCCAATCCGGGAAAATAGAAGATGGAGTCGGTGGCTGCGTGTATAATATACATCTTCACGTCCATATGGACGCTTTTCGAACGAAAAATGTTGTAGGGAATGCAATGCTTGAGCATTTCCTTGAGAGAAAAGCTTTCACGATTTCTCAGAATATGAATCAGGAAGCTTAGACAACCGGCACCGAAGAAAAAAATGCATGTAATTAAAATCTGAGGGCATTTCATAAAATACCTGTACAATTCCTCCACAACCCTACTCCCCACGCTACGCTGCTACTTTGACGCTATACTACTGCTGCCACGGTCGGATTTCAGCGCCACGCACCTCTCGTATCGTAGACCACCTTGCCGCCCAGCCTGGTGTGACGAATGGCCTTGAACGGATCGTGCTCGACGAGCAGCACGACGATATCTGCGCGTTCGACCGCCGCGTGGGCGCTTTCGAGATGCAGGTTGTCATAGCCGGCCAGCAGTTTCGGGATCGTGGTAACGAAGGGATCGGCCGCCAGAACCTCGACATCGGGCAAAGCCTTGGCGATCAGGCCAACCACCTCGATGGCCGGACTTTCACGGATATCGTCGACATTCGCCTTGAACGTCAGTCCGAGGCAGGCAATGGTTGGCGAGCGGAACCGGCGTGCCTTTTCCACCACCTGCTCGGCGACATGATGCGGCCGCCGGTCGTTGACTTCGCGCGCGACCCGGATCAGTCGCGCCTGTTCCGGCGCGGCGGACACGATAAACCACGGATCGACGGGAATGCAGTGACCGCCGACGCCGGGCCCCGGGCTGAGGATGTTGACGCGCGGGTGCCGGTTCGCCAGGCGGATCACCTCCCAGACGTCGATGTGCAGCGTTTCTGCAATCAGCGACAATTCATTGGCAAAGGCGATATTGACATCGCGATAGGCGTTTTCGACCAGCTTTGCCATTTCGGCGCTGGCGGCGTCGCTCAGCAGGATCTCACCCTGCGCGAAAAGCCTGTAGATCGAGGCGGCTTTCTCGGCGCAATGGGGTGTGAGCCCGCCGACGACGCGGTCATTGGTGATGATCTCGATCATGATACGACCCGGAAGCACCCGTTCCGGGCAATGCGCCACGTGGATGTCCGCACCGTTTTCACCATCCCGGGGCATTTTCAGGTCGGGCCGCATGGCGCCGACCCAGGCCGCGAGCTGTGCGGTCGTACCGGGAGGAGAGGTGGATTCCAGCACCAGGATGTTGCCGGACCGGAGGCGCGGCGCGATCCGTTCTGCAGCCGCCTTGACATAGGAAAGGTCTGCAGTGCGATCTTCGTTGAACGGCGTCGGCACCGCGATAATGAATGCGTCGGCTTCCGGGACTTCGAGGCTGGCTGTCAGCCGGCCCATGGCGACGGCACCGCTGACGCCGACCGCCAGATCCGGCTCGACAAATGGCACCTCGCCCCGTGACACCGCGGCGACCGTCGCCGGATTGATGTCCACGCCAACGACATCGATGCCACGCGTCGCGATCGCAACCGCAGTCGGCAGACCGATGTAACCCATTCCGATCACCGCGAGGCGACCCTTGAACACTTCACTCATACACTACGCTCCACTGAAATTCTTCGGGTACTATCGAACCCGACTGCAGCATATTTCCACGACTGATCGACCTTGAACGGCGCCGACGGGTGGATCATTTCGGCGGCCGTCAGCCGGATGAAGCCGCTGTTTGTCGACAGATATCGCCACCACAGGCGACGCGGCTCCTGCAGCACGCGGAATGCCCATTCCAGGCCGGCCTTCTGCCATCGGACAGGCGCCCGCCGCGTCAGGCCGGCCATGACGTCGAACGAGCCGCCGACGCCATGCATCAGGGGCACCCCCAGGGACGCCCCATACGTTCCAAGGAAAATTTCCTTCTTCGGCGAGGTCATGCCGATAAACAGCATGTCGGCGCCCGATTTCCGGATTCCCTCGGCAATCGCATCCGATTCGCCGGTGTGAAAATATCCGTGGTGACTATAGGCGATCCTCAGGCCGGGATATTTTCTTACGATCACGGCCTCCAATCTCGCCAATACGTTCGGCTGGGCGCCGAGAAGCGCGATCGGGCGCCCTTCCGCCTGCGCAAGCGCCAGCAGCCGCTCGAAAATATCGATCCCCGCGACGCGCTCGGGAAGCGGTCGCCGGAGCAGCCGGCTTGCCCAGACGATGGATTGTCCGTCCGCCAGCAGCAAATCGCATTCCAAAAGCGAATTTCTGAGCAGCGTGTCACGGCGCAACTGCATGATCTTGGCTGCATTCAGAACGCCGAGCAGCATTCGCTGACGTTTTGTCAAGGCGAGGTGGCAGCGCTCCATCACCTCATCCATGCTGATGGCGTCCACATGCATGCCGAACAGGAGCTGGCGGTCGCAAGTCATTTCAACCCCCCTAGTGATGAAAACGGTTTCTAATGGCCGTCGTTGGCGAGCTCGGCGACAGCGCCGCCCGAAAGCCATGCATAGAGAAGCCACCCCAGCTCATATGGGCGGCATTCATAGTCCACGCGGCGCGGCGGAAAGAGCGTATCCAGTCCGGGCATATGCAGACCTGGGGAGATTGCCGTCGTGAATGCCGCGATGGCGCGCGACGCCTTGTTAGGCTCGCGGCGCGCGACCTTGCGCCAGACCACTCCCTTTTCCGGTATTACCAGCGGCACCGCGACTTCAGGTCGCTCGTTCAGCCATCTCAACCCCTTGATGATGGCTGGCAGATAATCGCTTCCCCCGGCCTCGCGAAGTTCGAGCAGGATCATCGGCGCCATGGCGTGCTGGTGAACGCTATAGACGGGATAGCCCTCTGCCACCGCTCCGTCGCGGATATCGTAGTGCCACCACCACTGGCCGTCGCGCCCTTGCAGGCCGCACAGATGTTTCGCGCACTGTTCGGCCATGGACAGCAAGCTTCGATCGCCGAAGGCCGCATGAAAACGGGCCAGCGCCTGGATGGGATAGACCTGGTCGGCAAAACTGCCGATGTGCGAACGCATTCGCCCGCTCGCCGCGGCGGGAATCTGATGGGGGAAAAGCCCGACTGCCGATCTCGCCTGAACGAGCTTGTTGCGCGCCAGGACAATGACCTCCGACGTCTCACCCAGGCGCCTGCCTGCGAGCCCGGCGACCAGCGCCCAGGCGCAGGCAACCGTCGGCATCGGGGCATCCGATGCAAGGTCCTCGGCAAGCCTGCGAAACAGCCGTGTCGCATAGACATGCCCCACCTCCGCCGATGCCCAGGCTGCAAGAGCCACCGCACCGATATCGGTCGAGCTTTCAGCGCGTCTGGCCGCCACGCGGGCAAGGTCGGCGGCCGTCAAAGAGCCCAGGACCTGCCTTTGTAATCCTTCGCTCACTCGGGACAGTCCAAGAGCGGCCATGGCCGTGTAACGGAGGCTTTCACCCTCAAGCCGCTCGCCTGGCGCCGCCGCGGAAGCCGGCTTCGTTTTGACGCGGCGTAGCGTGTGCGCGAACGACCCGGCTTTATGCATACGCGACAGGCCCGCGAGGGCGAGATCGATAAGGCCATCGACCTGCAATCCGGCAGAGGCGGACGTCTTCCTCAGGTGCACCAATCTGTCATGCCGAATATTTTCGGTCCAGGCGGTGAAGTGTGTTTGTGGGATGGGGCTACGTGGAAGGACCTGATACGCTGTCGCTTCCTCCAGATCGTTGCCATCGACTGCCATGAGATCCGACCTAAACAAATGGAGTGAAGATTTGTTCTGTGCGTTGTTGGGGCCGCAAAAGCTCTTCTGAACCCTCTGGCATGCTATAAAATTACCGATTGTAAGAAAGCGCTCTCAAAGACTTATGGGAGGTAGGATATCCATGTCCGGCAATGCAGATATGCGCCGATAGAAGGATGCCGAAAGTAATTCTGATCGGCTCTACGACTTAGTGGAGTATGATTGGCGGGGTAGCGCTACCTCTCTCGGCAGTCTTTCGGTGTGAGCCGTCTCGCGAGAGGATATAATGCCTGATCCGAAACCAGGGAGCGGAGATGAACGTGTTTTCCGAACCATCCGAAGCCGCGAGAGAGATGACGACAGCACCGGTTCATACGAAGGCAGCGGCGGCTGTCGCGGTCATCATCGTGACGTACAACAGCGCTGCTGTCCTCCCTGGCTTGCTGGATTCGTTGTCATCGGGATTGGAAGGAATCGATCGATATGAGGTGATCGTCGTCGACAACGATTCTCATGATCTGTCGGCGGAAATTGCCGAGCAGCATTCCGTCAAAGCCAAGGTGATCCGCATGGGGCGAAATGCCGGCTATGCGGCCGGCATCAATGCCGCGACGGATTTGATCGCAGCGGAATCGGATATTCTCATCCTCAATCCGGACATACGTCTGAGCAAGGGATGCATGCACCATCTTTACAAGCGGCTTCGCGGCGACAAAGTCGGCATCGCGGTGCCCCAGATTCTGAATGAGGACGGCACGATTGCAAAGTCGCTGCGTCGCGAACCCAGCCTGCTGACTGTCTGGGCGGACTCGCTGCTTGGCTCCAAAATCGCGGCCTCTCTTGGTCTCGGTGAAATCGTGGCAACGCCGCAACTCTACCGGCGCGGCGGCGCGGTGGAATGGGCCACCGGCGCAGCGCTTGCTGTTTCAGGGCTGGCGCGCCGGACAGTCGGGCTTTGGGACGAGTCCTTCTTTCTCTATAGCGAGGAAGTCGACTATATGGAGAGGGTCCGTCGGGCGGGATTGCAGATCACCTATGAGGCCAGGGCTCGCGCCGTGCATATCGGCGGCGAATATCATGCAAATCCTTATCTTTCGGCACTGATGACGGCCAATCGTATCCATTACTATCGGCGCCATCACGGACCTGCGGCCACAATACTATTCCGGCTAGCCATCATCGTCGGCGAAACCATGCGCTTCACGCTCGGTCCAGGCCACCGTGCAGCACTTTGGGCAGCGCTTTCACGCTGGTGAGGCAACGGCAAGGGGTGCCGACCTTTGGGCCTGTTTGATCAGGTCGGCATAGATGCAATCCATCCGATCCAGTTTTGCCGACCACAGGGCGGTTTGCCGGACATGCTCGTAGGCTGCCACACCCATCTTTCGGCGTAGCGCAGCGTCCGTCGCCAGCCGGCGGATCGCCTCGGCGACATCGATTGCCAGCGCGTCGGGCGTGGTGGCGGAGAGCTTKACGGCACASAGCGGCGAGACCGCGCTTCCCGGACCGCCGCGATCGACGACGATCAGCGGAAGCGAAAACCCCATGGCCTCCAGCGCAACATTCCCGCCAGGCTCGCGATAGCTGGGAAAGACGAAGACATCGGCTTGCCGGTAGAATTGCGAAAGCTCTGCCTTCGACTTCCAGCCATGCAGGCAGATTCGCCCGGCGAGCCCGAGGCTCGACATCAGCCGCTCGCATTCATCCCTCTCCGGCCCTTCTCCGACGATGTCGAGCTCGACCGGCAGGTCGCGCAGCAGATTCATGGCACGGATGACGTCGCGCACGCCCTTCGTGCGGATCAGCCGGCCGACGAACAGCAGTTTGACCGGCCCTGACCTCTGCGAGCGATCGACCGGCTCCGGCACGTCATCGAGACCGGTCTCGCTCATCACCTCGAACCTTTGCAGCTGCAGGCCGGTCAGATGCTCGCGGACATAGCCTGCAATGCCAAGCACGCAATCGGCGCCCTGGAATGTCGAGCGCAGAACCGGGTCCCAGCGAAGCCGAAAACGATCCAGATGCCGCAGCTTCATGAACCATGGGGTGGAGCCCTCGTCCGCCGCGAAGCCCGGCGGGCTCGCCAATCCGCCTCCCAGCGGCCCGATCACCAGCGGCATGCCAAGGTTGGCGGCGGGAGAAGGATAGCGCATCGCCACCGGCACCGGCTGATGCGCGAGATCGAACTGTTCGCCCTTGGCAAGCGCGTTGGCGATCCAGCGGCGCGCCCGGAAATAAAACGGGACGTAGCCCGGTTTGAGGATGCTGTTCAATCGCTCGGCGCGTCCGAGCAGGGGTGGTTCCAGCCATTCGACGATGCGCATGCCGGACAATTGCTCTGCCGCCGGCTTTGCGCCGCGTTTGCAATAGGTCAGCAAGGTGATGTCATGGCGTTCGGCAAGCCGCCGCGCCCATTGATAGGCGACCCAGGCTTCGCCGACGTCCTCGCCATTGCAGGTCGGCGCAACAAGCAGGATTTTCGCCACGGACTCCAACTCCTTGCTGCCGATCGCAGGACGGCATCCCTATCAGTCTATGCGGAAGGCCGGCGAGCAGCGCGAAGGCTGGAGCGCGATCCGCAAGTGTGAATGCTAGCAGGCAGGCTTTGCGGTTCAATGCCGTCATTCGCCGGTGACGGAAAAATAGCGGGTGATTCGGTGGACGAACGGCCCAAAAATATTTCCGATCGGCTCCATTCCACGGTCAAACCCGCGCTGCCATTCCAAAATTTATGCCTTTTTTTAGTGGAAAAATGTTCAAAATTTACAAAAAAACCGAAATTCGAGCGATCGGAAAATGTCAAGTAATATCGGCCGTCAACTCGTTGTTTTTTTTCTAACGATTTCAATCGCTAAATTAGCGGCGAAAGTAATGATATAGCAACACCTTCCATGTCCAAATAGTATAAAATCGAAATTATGGCATCGCACAATTAATTCAATACTTTCAAGTTCCGCACAAGGTTTTTGTGCGCATTGTGGCGACAATGGGGCAGTTATTGCAGGGGCTTCTCGGCGGAGAGCCCGCGTTGCCAACCAGACAAAACTATTTTAGGGACCCTCCGAGGCAGTGAGGACCTACCACGAAAGCACTAACCCCGGATCGCTATTCTGCGGCTCTCGAATTCCAGTCGAGAGCGGCGGGAACAGGCTGGGAGAAAGGCGGATGAAACCTTGAGAAGCCAATTTCACGGTATCAATACCGATATATCAGAGGCGCTAACCTTTGGCGCGGATCCCCAGCTCTTCAGCAATGCGGTCCTGGAGCAGCACGATTGGACCGGAGCCGGGACTTCGGCGAACAGCATGATTGACGGCGCGAATGGCCTTGATGGGCTTTTCCACCATGCCGCGGATCTCTCCGTTCATGACTTCCATCAGGGTCACGGCCACCATGTCGTAGCCGGAACGGAAGCCCCGACGTCCGTGGCCAGCAGCGCCAACACACCGACAGACCTCCAGGCCCAGACCAACGATGTTCACGCCACCCATGCTGATGTCGACATCAACGCTCTTGCCGCGACCGCCCATGCAGCGAATGCGGCCGCATCCTTGGAAACGAGCGCGAGCGCTGCCTTGAGCGCCCCGACTGCCGCTGCGGCGGCGGCGGCAACAACCTATCCCGACGACACCAATACCGGCGTCGCCTCGGGAAGCAAGCTCCAGGTCTATACCGGAACCTATGTCGTCACCCAGGACAATGCCGTCATCAGCAAAGACAGCGACATCGATGGCGGCGGCCACACCGTCAATGCCATTTTCGGCTATGGCACATTCCTGCGAAACAACCTGCATGGTGTCGAGAACGGCATCAATGTCACCGGACCCGCCCTCATCCAGGACAACTATATCCATGACCTGGCTGGTGGACCCGATGCGCATTTCGACGGCATTGAGAACAATGGCGCGCCGGACATGCAACTCATCCACAACACGATCGTCAACGACAACAGCCAGACGTCGGCGGTCATGCTGGACAACTATTTCGGCGGCCTGTCCAACATCACCATAGCCAACAACCGGCTGGTGGGCGGCGGCTATACGGTCTATCTCGACGGCCGTTTCGGTGGCGGCACCGTGGACGACAACTCGATCAAGATCACCAACAACCAGATCGGCGACGGTCTATGGGGCAATTATGCCTTCTACGACGATAAGCCGATCCTCAGCGGTAATGTCGGCCTGGACCAAACGCCTATAAGGGGCTTGAAGGCGACGACCTCCTGAAAGGCGGTGCGGGTGCCGATACTCTCTACGGCGGCGCCGGCGACGACGTTGTCAAGGGAGGTTCAGGCGGTGACGATATCGAAGGCGGCAGCGGCAGCGACCAGCTGACCGGTGGTCCGGGTGCCGACCGGTTCATCTTCCGAGAGGATTCCCTGGCCACTTCAGCCGTCGATCATATCAATAACTTTCGCTCGGATGACAAACTGATATTTTACGCCGACTCCGGTGAGACCGGCACGTTGAATGCGAGTGAATTCAGGGTCGGTACAGCGGCAGTCGACTCCGATGATCACTTCATATTCGACCCCACCAACCATACCCTTTACTACGACAGCGATGGCAACGGGTCTGCGGCGCAGGTCGAAGTCGTCGTTCTTGATCACGGTCACGCAATGACGGCGAGCGACATCCTGCTCATGTGACAAGACGGCCGCCGGCAAATCCCTTGCCGGTGGCCGATCCCGCATGCCGGAAGCCCATCCCAAAGGATAAGCACTGCCCCCATTTGCAGCCCTTTCCATACTCCGCCCGTCATGCGAGATTTGGGCGGAGTTTGCATGCGATCCGGCTTGCCGTGACGTATCTTCGCCGCCGGTGTAGCACTCTGATTGGCGATCACCCGTCGCGGACCCGCTTATGCCGGGCAATGGGAGATAGCTTTGACCGTCAATGTGTCAGTCATATTGCCGACCTTCAATCGAACGAAGACCTTGCGCGCGGCGATGATGAGCGTGCTGACCCAATCCTACGAAGATTTGGAGCTGATCGTTGTCGATGACGGGTCGACCGAAGATGTGGAGAATGTTGTTCTGAGCATCGGCGACACGCGGGTGAAATATGTCCGGCGAAGCCGGAACGGCGGCGCCGCGGCGGCGCGGAATACCGGTCTTGCGCTCGCGCAAGGCAAATTTATCGCCTTCCAGGACAGCGACGATATCTGGTTGCCTGCAAAACTGATGAAGCAGGTCGCGCTTCTGTCGACGCTCCCCGATCATATCGGTGTCGTGACCGGCGCGAAGATACTTTATGGGCGCGATGCCGCCTTCAATTACGGCCCCGCCAGGATCGCCTATGCGCCGGGCCCCGCGGGCCAGCTTAGACTCGACGAGGACCAGGTCGACCGTCTTTTGACGGAAAATCGCATCAGTCTGCAGAATGCGCTCTTTCGATGTGATTGCATGCCGGACCGAACCTGGTTCGACAGCTGCGCACGCGCCAACGAGGATTGGGAATTCGCCATCCGCCTGGTGCAGAAGACTGTCGTCTACGAAGATATCGAACCGGTCGTGCTTGGCTTCATCTCGCCAGACAGCATATCGTCAAGCGGCAGGAAACAGACGATCGGTCTCCTGCGTATCCTGCGAAAGAACAGGGCGGCGCTCGACATCAGGCGGCGTCACCGGTCGAGAATGCGGATCGACCTGGGCATCGCGCTCTACAAATTCGGCAAGAAAAGATGGGGGCTGGCCTTTGTCCTCGCAGGGCTCAAGGACCACCCTGGCCACGTCCTGATGCTGGCCGGTTCGGCGTGCAGAAAACTCTTTCGCATGATCGTCAGCAGGCCCGAGCCCCGCCGCCGCATGGTTCCGGCCACGGCCCGGCAACCCGGTTCGGGCACGGCGTGAACCCTCGTTCCGTCAGAGAAGGATGTGAGACATGGTCGTTCGCTGGAGCGTCCTGATTGCCGCACTGGCGCTCGCCTTGCTGTTGGTGTCGACGCAAGAGGTCACCAACACGACCGCCAACGCGCCGGCCCCTGCGGCCCTGACCCAATATACCGGTACCTACCACGTCACGGAAGATGATGCTGTCGTGGAGCATCTCGAGGTGCACGGCAACATCATTATCGAGGCCAAGAATGTCACGCTGAAAAATATCAAGCTCGTGTCCGCAACGCCGTGGCATGCGCTGCAGCTCATGCCGAAAGCGACCGGCTTTACCTTGCGCGACAGCGAAATCGATGGCCGCGGCACCACCGTCAACGGCGTGCTCGGTTTCGGCCGCTACCTGCACAACGACATTCACGACGTCGAGAATGGCATCAATGTCACCGGCCCCACGGATATCCGCGACAATTTCATCCATGATCTCCGCGGCGGAAAGGATGCGCATTACGACGGCATCGAGATCAATGGCGCCGACCATATCACCATCGTTAACAACACGATCGTCAATTCGCATGAACAGACATCGGCGATCATGCTGGACAATTACTTCACCGGTCTGTCGGAGATCGTGGTGGAAGGCAATCGGCTGATCGGCGGCGGCTACGCCCTCTATATCGACGGTCGCTTCAAGGGCGGGGCGGTTGACAGCGCCTCGATCAAGATCGTCAACAACAAGCTCGGCGGGTCGGTCTGGGGAAATTTTGCGCTCTACGGCAACACGCCGGTCCTCTCAGGCAATATTGATCTTGGCCGCAATGTCCAGGCGGACATGCTCGTCAAACCCTGAGAACCGTTTGCCGGCCGGGGACCGCCCCACAGCGGGATTTTATGGCGCTGCACCGCTGTCCCGGTTCTTGCGGAGCGAAATCTCCTTGCCGATCAAATCGGCAAGCGCGGCATGACGAATTGCCAGAATGTGGCGCGCCGGCCATGGGCGAAAATCCAGCACCGAGCTCGCATCGAAGGCCGTGACCTCGTAGAGCGCATTCTCCTCGGGATGAAAATAGAAGAAGCGATAACCGAGTTCGGCGATCTTCGCATACCATGGTAGCGAGGCAAGCCCGAGCAGCAGGACGAGGATATCGGCGCCTCCTTTCGCCAGAAAGGCCTGGGCTGCTTCGAGAACGGGCGGCTCGAAGCCGGCAACGTTGATCTTCAGCACCGAGACATGCGAGAGCCCCAATCTTTCGAATTCCCCCGACAGTGTGCGCACCGACACGGGCTCGCTGCCTTTGTCGCTGAGGCCGCTTACCCAGGTGCTGGCCGTGGTTTCGAACATCGATTCCGAGTCGGCATTCGAAAATGCTATTTTGTGGCCTTGCACCCGATCGCTGCGCGCGTTCAGCGCGACATTCTCCGACAGCGTCTGGTAGTTTGCACCGCTCGGCTCGAAAGCATGGACACAGGCGACCGGCAAGGCCGCCGCAAATATCGTGAACTGGCCTATCGCCGCACCGACATCGGCCACAATCCAGTCGGGCCGGGCGATTTTGCGCAGGAAAGCGAATTCTGGGTCGACGAAATCGCCGAACATCAATAGCGCGCGCGGCAGCTGATTTGGAAAGGCGAATTCGAGCACCTCGCCCGATCGCAGCCTGAGCCTGCTTCGCTTTGGCCGACGCACATAAAGATAACCCATCCTTGCCACGCCTCTGAGCGCGGCACCGGCGCCGACAATCCGCACCCCCCAGAACATCTTGTCGGTCCAGTAATGGGCCTTGCGAAGAAGTGTCTGCATCGAACCTTTTCCCGAAGACATTTTCACCTCAACCGCCGTTGAGCCTTGCGAGAAGGTTATTGGCAATCCGCGTGTCATAAAACCTGGAAGCAAGGCGTAGGGGCGCCGCGAACCGGCCGCGGAATGCCGCGCGGAAACCTGTTTGGCGTATCCGATGACGTGCGAATAAACCTTTTGGTCAAAGGCTTCCTACCTCTTTTTGGCAGTCGTTGGTGACTCGCAAGCCGATCGTCTTCCGATCAAGCTATGGTAGGGCGCTGACCTCATGGGGTGGCGACCAATCCGCACGCACCGTGAGGTTGGCAAGTTGTGTAGTACCAGCGGAGGCAGAAAATGCGGCATTTGCTGAGAGCTTCTCCCGCGATGGGCGTTGCTCCGGATCTGGATCTGCCCGGGCGAGCCCCATCTCGTTCCAGGCTGATGCCGGAACAGAAGCCTGAAAAGACGACATTGCCGGGAAAAGCGCTGGCATGGCCGGCAATCGCCTTTATCATCACCCTGTTCCTCCCCTGGCTCTGGACGGTCGGCTCGCTTATCGTCTCGCCTTTCCGGGTCGTCCTGCTCATCACCACCGTGCCCTGCCTCTGGATCTGGCTGTCCGGGAAAGCCGGTGGCATCCGTGCGGCCGACATCGCGATCATGCTCTATTGCCTATGGTGCATCGTCAGCCTGGCCGTCATCCAGGGTGTGGGAAGCGGGATACAAACCGGCGGCGTGATGTTTGTCGAGACGGCGGGATCCTATCTTCTCGGCCGCTGCTTCGTCAGAAGCCCGCGTCAATTTCATGCAATGACGCGCCTGCTGTTCTGGATCATCGCCGCTCTCCTGCCGTTCGCAATTATGGAAGCCGTCCGCAATTCGAACGACTTGATGATTTTCTTCGCGAAGTTCTCGCGAACCCACGTCATCTCCGAGGCGGAGCCGCGCTGGGGATTGCGGCGCGTGCAGTCCGTCTTTGAACATCCCATCCTGTTCGGCGTGTCGACCGGCGCCATCCTGGCGCTCGTGCATTTGGTGCTGGGCGATCGGCGGCCTTTCGCTCAGCGCTGGGCATTGTCGGGTGCGGTGCTGCTGACTGCCTTCCTCAGCCTGTCCTCCGGCCCGTTGTCGGCGCTGGTGGTGCAGGTCGGCCTTCTCTCATGGAATTGGGCGCTACGCGACAATGAGATGCGCTGGAGGCTGATGTGGGCGCTTGTCGCCGCGATGTGGGTGGCCATAAGCCTGGTTTCCAATCAGACGGTGCCGGAATTCCTGCTGACACATTTTTCATTTGACCAGGCGTCGGCTTATTATCGCGTTCTGATATGGCATTTCGGTTCCATGTCCGTGATGAATCATCCTCTATATGGCGTCGGATTCGGCAGTTGGGACCGGCCGGACTGGATGCCCGCAAGCATCGACATGTTCTGGCTCTACCATGCCATTCTCTTCGGCCTGCCCGCGGGCATATTCATGATGTCGAGTTTTCTGCTGACAGTGTTTTCGGTGGGGTTCAGGAAGATTGTGGACCCCGGTCTGGAGCGCTACCGGGTCGCATTCCTGATCGTCATGACCAGCTACTTCCTCGCCGGGTGGACGGTACATTTCTGGAATGCGACTTATGTGCTCTTTCTGTTCCTGATGGGAAGCGGGGCCTGGCTCGTCGATTCTCGCCCAGAGCGGGATTCTGGCCCGGTCGATCCACCGCGCCCGGCCGACCCAAATGCCATGTCCYAGCGGCCGGCGAACAGGCAGGCACTACCGCGAACACGGCAACCGTCCACTCGCCCTTCGCGACAACGTTCAGGAAGCCCGCAATAGCGCATTCAGGGCGCGCCAGTTCCGCAGCCCCAAGGTTTCCTTGACGATCAGTTTCGCCCAAGGCAAGGTCGTGCGCGCACCCGGATATATGTCCAGGGCAAAGTGCTTGATGGCTGCGGCGGACTGCAATTGAGAATCGTTGAAAGCCATTCCCGCCTGTCGCAATGCCTCTTTCCCCAGATCCTCGATCAGGAACTGCCGCAAGTCCGGGCTTTCAGCAAGATGCGGCCCTGCATGGGTAAAGAGTATATCGAGCGCGCGCTTGCGCTGCAGGAGATCCGCAAGCCTGTGCTCATTGTTATAGCCGAGCGACATGTTTGATGCATGACGCCGATAGATGCCCTGATCGTCGTTGATGAATCCGACGGCCGCATGCGACGCCAGTCTCAACCACATCTCCATGTCGCCGGTATGCTTGAGCTCGGGATGATGGAGGCCAACCTTGTGATGCAGGGTCGTGCGCACCACCGCCGTGGGGGTTGGAACGATATTCGTTGCCCCCGATCGCCTGATGAATTCAGGTCCGGACAGGACCTGGCGGGCGGGCATGTCCTGGCGATTGCCGAGCGGATAGCCACGCTCGGTGGTGCCGTCACGTTGGATGTCGATGACATTGCCGAAGGTAAAGCCGATTTCGGGCTCGTCTTCCATCAGCGAGGTTGCGCGGTAAAGGCTGCCGGGGGTGATCGCGTCGTCGGCAGACAGYAGAAGCACATATTTTGCGCTTGCTTGCGCCAGGCCTTCATTGAAGGTCGCGATGGGACCTTGATTGACCGTGTGACGAATGACGCGCACGCGACGATCCATCTGGGTCAGTTGCCGGCAGACCTCCGGCGTGTCGTCGGTGGACTGGTCATCGATGATCAACACGCTGACGTCGACATTCTCCTGCGACAGCACGCTTTCGACGCATGCGGACAGGTAACGCGCATAATTATAGCAGGGTACGATGACTTCGACGGATGTCATGACGCTTTCAGGTCCTGTTCGACAGGGGCATGCTGCCCGTAAAGTACTTGCCTCAGCACGGCGCCGAGACGCCGGGTCTGTGTGTCGGCATCGTGGCGAAGCATGGCTTGCCTGCGCGCTTCGCCACCCAATCTCTTACGCAGTGCAGTATCGCCGGCCAGCTTCAGCATGGCTGCAGACATGCCCTCACCATCGCCATCGGCAACGAGAAAGCCCGTGCGTCCTGGCTCGACCTGGTCGGGAATGCCGCCCACCGCAGTGGCGACGACCGGCAGCGCACAGGCCATCGCTTCCACGATCGCGACCGGGGAGCCCTCCTTTATGCGCGAATGCTGGATGAAGACGTCATGCTGCGGCAGCGCTCCGGCAAGACGCACCTCATCGACATAGCCGTGAAATTCTACGCGCGCCTCAAGGCCGAGTTTGCCGACCAATGCTTCGAGTTTTGCACGCGTCGGACCGTCACCATAGATGTCGAGCCGAGCGTTCGGATTGAGAGCGGCGACGCGTGCAAAAGCCTCGATCGAAATATCGCAGCCCTTGTCCTCGGAAAGACGCGAAGCCATGACGAAGCGGACCTGATCGTCCGATCGATCCTGCCGTGGTTGAAACAGCCTTGTCGGTGCGCCGCAGGGGATCAAATGAACGGTCTCCGCCGGCACGCCGTGACGCACCAGCCATTGCTTTTCGGCGTCCGTGACCACGACAATTGCGCTGAAACCCCTGAGGCACCGGGTGAGGCTCCAGCGGTACCATCGATTTCGGACGAAGGAGAAATCGCCGTGGAAATAAGCGACCAGAGGAATGCCTGCCGTGGACGCAGAAGGCAGCATTCGCATCGCTATATCGCCGAAATTGCACAGGATGAGGTCGGGCTTGCTCGATGCCAGCAACGCCTGGAGCGATGACCGTTCCTTGCCGGTCGCAGCATAGAAATTGCCGTGATGCAGGTTTCGCAGCCGATGAAGCCAACGCTCGCGCGTATCGTAGGGCGCCACAAGGCCGCCCAGAACATGCTCCTCGATATCCGCAGTGGCCTGCGACGCAGCATTCTGCCGTTCCCAGCAGACGACTTCCTTCGCGAAGCCGCTGAGGCCCGTCACCTGTCGCCACATCCAGGGCTGACCGCTGGCGCCGAAGACGCGCGTCGCTATCATAAGTCTGGGCTGCTGCTGCATATGATCCCATTCGCTCGATGATTGCCTGCCAGCAGTGCCTGCACGCATTGTTTACAGGAGGATATCGGTTTTGCCGGCACTTTGAATTTCAGACTTCGGATGAGGCTATGGGGTGAAATAGGTAGTGATGTCAGATTCCAACAATTTCATACGCCTTTTGGCGTACTAGTGACAAAGGGAGAAATGCCAATCGAGCAAAAACAGGACTATATAGGATCTACGTGGTTGCAAGCCGGCTAAAGAAGAGCCGATTTGGGCGTATACGTCTTTGTGAGCTACGATACGACTTTTTGCATCGTTTACCAGCCAAGAGAAAATCGCTTTCCTACTTGAACGGCATAGTAGTTGTTCGTTGCAGCCGACGGTAAGAGGCGAATTCGAATCATCCCGCTGCTGCGCCCGAATGATGAGGAGACGTCACGGCATGATCGCGACAAGCGTTATTCTAGATGAGGGCGTCGTCATCCATCATCCCGACCTCGTCAATCTTTACGGCTGCAGGATTGCCGCCGGAACGAGGATCGGCACATTCGTTGAGATCCAGAAGAATGCCGTCATCGGCAGAAATTGCAAGATATCCAGCCACTCCTTCGTCTGCGAAGGCGTGACGATCGAAGACAACGTGTTCATTGGACACGGCGTCATGTTCACCAACGACCTGCATCCCCGCGCCACCAATCCCGACGGCAGCCTGCAAACCGACAGCGATTGGACTGTGCTTCCGACCTTGGTCAAGCGCGGTGCCTCGATCGGCAGCAATGCCACCATCCTGCCGGGTGTGACGATCGGTGAAAACGCGCAGATCGGCGCCGGCGCCGTGGTGATCGAGGATGTTCCCAACCATGCCATCGTCGTCGGGGTGCCGGCCCGGATCGTTGGCTACACACAAGACAAACCCGCGATGGAGCGGGCGGCCGGGAGAGCCAGATGATCGGTGTTGCTGTTGTTGGCTACGGATATTGGGGGCCTAATCTGGTCCGGAATTTCTCGGAAATTCCCGGCGTCCGTGTTGTCTCGGTATGCGATTTGGTGAAAGAGCGGCTGACGAATGTCAAGGTTCGCTATCCGACGATCGAAATCACCGACGATTTCGATGCGGTGCTTGCTGATCCGCAGGTTCATGCGGTTGCTATCGCGACGCCCGTTTCAACCCATTTCCGGCTGGCCATGAAGGCGTTGATGGCCGGCAAGCATGTCTTTGTCGAAAAGCCGATGGCGGCAACCTCGACGGAATGCAGGCGTATGATCGAGGAGGCGGCACGCCGCCGCCTCGTGCTGGCGGTCGACCATACCTTCATCCATACCGGTGCGGTCCGAAAGATGCGGGAAATCGTCGAAAACGGGCTCGGTGACATGTATTATTACGACTCCGTGCGGGTCAATCTCGGGCTGTTCCAGCATGATGTCAGCGTCGTCTGGGACTTGGCGGTCCACGATCTCTCGATCCTCGACTATGTGGTGGACGAGAAACCCGTTGCGGTTTCCGCCACAGGCATGAGCCATGTGGCCGGCGAGCCCGAAAACATCGCCTATCTGACCTTGTTCTTCGAGAGCAAGCTGATCGCCCATATCCATGTCAACTGGCTCGCACCGGTGAAGGTGCGTCGCACGCTGATCGGCGGCAGCAACAAGATGATCGTCTATGACGACCTCGAGCCGAGCGAGAAGATCAAGGTCTACGACAAGGGCATCACGTTGAACGGCAATCCGCAGAAGAATGGCGAGAAGGTCTACCAGATGCTCGTCGGATACCGTTCCGGGGATATGTATGCGCCCCAGATCGATATCACGGAAGCGCTCGGGAGAGAGTTGAGGCAGTTTGTCGACTGCATCGAGACCCAGGGGCGGCCCACCTCGGATGGCCATGCCGGGTTGCGGGTCGTGCGCATTCTCGAAGCCGCCACCCAGTCATTGGCGCAGCGCGGCAAGATTGTCGAACTCGCAGAGGCGAGGCAGACCGCATGATCCCGTTCCTTGACTTGAAAGCGCAATATCAATCGCTCAAGGGCGAAATCGACGCCGCAGTGCTGAATGTCCTGGCGTCGGCACATTATGTACTCGGAGAAGAGGTGGCGAGCTTTGAGCGCGAATTCGCCGCCTATTGCGGGACCAGGCATGCCGTTGCAGTCAACACGGGAACCAGTGCACTGCATCTGGCCCTGCTGGCTCTGGGGGTCGGGCCGGGCGACGAAGTCATCACCGTGCCGTTCACCTTCGTCGCCACCGCATCGGCCATCTGCTATGTCGGCGCCCGGCCGGTTTTCGTCGACGTGGAGTCGCGGACGCTGACGATGGACGCCTCCAGGCTGGAGGCGGCAATTACATCCCGCACCAAGGCGATCATCCCCGTGCATCTCTACGGTCAGATGGCCGATATGGATGCGATCCAGGCCATAGCCGATCGCCATGGCATCCCGGTCATCGAGGATGCCTGCCAGGCCCATGGCGCGGAATATCACGGCAAGCGCGCCGGCAGTATCGGATCGATCGGTTGTTTCAGCTTTTATCCGGGCAAGAATCTGGGCGCCTGCGGTGAAGGTGGAATGGCGGTCACCGACAGCGACGAACATGCCAAAATGCTTCGCATGCTGCGGGACTGGGGCCAGGAGCAGCGCTATCATCATGTGATCAAAGGCTTCAACTATCGCATGGACGGCCTGCAGGGAGCGATCCTGCGCGTCAAGCTCAGGCACCTGGAGGATTGGATCATGGCGCGGCGGCGGCATGCTGCAAGCTATTCGAGCAAGCTCAAGGGCAATACCGTCGTCGAGACCTTGGCCGAAGCCCCGGACCGGCGCCATGTCTACCATATCTATGCCGTGAGATGTCGAGACCGCGACCGGCTCCAATGGACGCTCAACGACGGAGGGATACAGACTGGCTTGCACTATCCGATCCCGGTGCATCTGCAAAAGGCGCATGCCGATCTCGGCTACAGCCAGGGCGATTTCCCTGTCTCGGAAGCGGCGGCGCGCGAAATGCTCTCACTGCCCATCTATCCGGAAATGACCGATCGACAGGTCGATGGCGTGGTCGCTGCGGTGGAGCAAGACGCCTATGTCAGCTGATGCGACCGCCAGATCGAGAATCGTCCCCGCTTTCCACGGTCTGCGCGAAAATCCCGTCGATCCCGAATTTCACATCGGCCTCGTCGCGGAGCTGAAGCAGAGATACGGCACACCCGGTCTCATGGAACTCTACGGTCGCTTCGCGGCGGGCGACGGTTTTGTCGATACGCTGATGCGCAAGGCGATCTGGCAAGCCATCACGCTGCATTGCGGTCCCGGCCTGCAGGTCGGCAGTGGCGCAGGTTTCAAGCATCCGGAGACCTTCGAGATCGGCAAGGGCGTGTTTATCGGCGCGCAGGCCTATATCCAGGGCCGGTTCGACGGCACCTGCAAGATCGGCGACAATGTCTGGATCGGCCCGCAAGCCTATCTCGATGCCCGCGAAGTGATCATCGGGGATCACGTCGGTTGGGGACCTGGTGCTCGAATCCTCGGCTCTGCGCATACCGCCTTCCCGTTCGACGTGCCCATCATCCGCACCGATCTCGAAATCAATCCCATTCAAATCGGCGCTTGGGCCGATATCGGCACAAGCGCCACGATACTTCCCGGCGTCACTGTCGGTGAAAGGGCCATTGTCGCTGCCGGAGCCGTCGTGGTCTCGGATGTCGAGCCGTTCTCCATCGTCGCCGGCGTGCCGGCAAAATTCGTCCGCTGGCGGGATGAGCCCGCCGACCGCACAACATCAAGGACGGTGTCAACATGAAGAACAAACGTATCTTGATCACCGGTGGTGCAGGTCTTATCGGCTCGCATATTGCCGACCAGCTCGCCCTTGAGAAGCCGTCCGAAATCATCGTCCTGGACAATTTCGTCCGTGGCCGGCGGGAGAATCTCGCCAATGCGGCGCGCATGGCGAAAGTGACCGTCGTGGAGGGTGATATCAGGGATCGGAAACTGCTGGCGGAAACCTTTGAGGGCGTCGACATCGTCTTTCACCAGGCAGCCATCCGGATAACCCAGTGTGCCGAGGAGCCGAGGCTGGCATTCGACGTCCTTGCCGGAGGCACGTTCGATGTGCTCGAGGCGGCAGTCAAAGCCGGGGTCTCGAAAGTCGTCGCGGCCTCGTCGGCGTCCGTTCTGGGGCTGGCCGAGAACTTCCCCACGACCGAGGACCATCACCCTTACAACAACCGGACGATCTATGGAGCGGCCAAGCTCTTCAACGAAGGCTTGCTGCGCAGCTTCGCCGAAATGTACGGCTTGAACTATATCGCCCTGCGCTACTTCAACGTCTACGGCCCGCGCATGGATGTGTTCGGCGTCTACACCGAAGTGCTGATCCGCTGGATGGAGAGGCTCGCCGCCGGGCAGCGGCCGATCATTCTCGGCGATGGCCGCCAGACAATGGACTTCGCGCATGTGCATGACATCGCGCGCGCCAACGTGCTTGCCGCGCAGTCTGACGTCACGGACCAGGTCTTCAATGTGGCGAGCGGCGAAGAGACGAGCTTGCGCGAACTTGCGGCCATGTTGTCGCGGGTCATGGGCTGTGGGCTTGAGGCCGAATATCAGCCGGCGCGCAAGGTCAACAATGTGACGCGGCGGCTTGCCGATATCAGCAAGGCAGAGCAGCTGCTGGGCTTCAAGGCCGGCATATCCCTCGAAGACGGTCTGCGCGACCTCGTCGCCTGGTGGCGGCGGGAAAAAGCGCTGGCAATCGGAGGGCAGGCAGCGTGAGTGCGACACGTCCTCAGATTCCGATTGCCAAGCCGATGCTCGATGAAGAGGAGGCCGATGCCGCGCGGCGCGTGATCCTGTCGGGATGGGTGACGCAGGGTCCGGAAGTGGCCGCATTCGAGACCGAATTTGCTGCCTATGTCGGCGCCCCCCACGCCTGTGCCGTATCCAATTGCACAACGGCACTGCATCTCGCGTTGCTCGCCGTCGGTGTCGGCGCAAACGACGAGGTGATCACGGTCAGCCACTCCTTCATTGCGACCGCCAACGCCATCCGGTATTGTGGCGCCATCCCGGTCTTCATCGATGTCGAGGCACATGGCTTCAACATGGATCCGGCGCTGATCGAGGCGGCGGTCACGCCGTCGACAAAGGCGATCCTGTGCGTCCACCAGCTCGGCATGCCGTGCGACCTCGCCCGTATCGTGGAGATCGGCCGGCGCCTGGGCATTCCGGTCATCGAGGACGCAGCCTGTGCCAGCGGCAGCGAGATTCTCTGGCAGGGCGAATGGCAGAAGATCGGCCGGCCACACGGCGATATCGCCTGTTTTTCCTTTCACCCCCGCAAGGTGATCTCGACAGGTGACGGCGGAATGCTGACCACCGCCAATGCCGAATACGACCGCAAGTTCCGTCTCTGGCGCCAGCATAGCATGAGCGTGACGGATGCGGTCCGCCATGGCTCGAAGCAGGTGATCTACGAGTCCTATCCGGAACTTGGCTACAATTATCGCCTCACCGATGTCCAGGCCGCGATCGGCCGGGTTCAGTTGCGCCGTCTTCCCGGTCTCGTGGAGCGCCGGCGGCAGCTCGCTGAGCTCTACCGGCAGCAGCTTCAATACAAATCCGGCCTTCTGCTGCCCGAGGAGCCATCGTGGGCTCGCAGCAACTGGCAGAGCTTCTGCGTCGTGCTGCCGGATCACGTCTACCAGCGAGATACGATGCAGATGCTGCTCGATCTTGGTATATCGACGCGACGCGGCGTGATGAATATTCATTGCGAAGACGCGTATCTGAAAAGCGGCCAGCATCGTGTCGTCGGACATCTCAGCCATAGCGTCACAGCACAGCATCGTGCGATCATGCTGCCGCTGTTTGCTCAAATGACGGAGGCCGAGCTGTCGCAGGTGGTCGACGCTTTCTGGCATGTCACCGCCGCAGTGGCCCGCCCGGCGGCCTGACACCATCATCAGAACTGAACATTTCTCTCCGACGGGGTCGGTATCACCCCCGTCGGCTATTTTGTCTGAAGGCCCCACAGCATGTGTCCCGAAAGCGGTCACCGGTTTCGGGACAAAGACATGCGCAAAAACAAAGGACTGAAGCACCGGAGCGAATCCCGGAGATTTCGCGGCCCGCCTTAGAAAACCGGGTCAGGTCAATAGCGCGGCCAGGTTTCGGACAACGGGCGGCAGGGAGTTTGCCGGCACGAGCCCGACCAGCGTTTTCAGGGAATAGAACCCGCTGGCCAGCATTGCGACAGATCCGATCGCCGTCGACTGCCACAAAGGCAGGAACTGGCTGCAGCAGAAGACGAACCCCGACGCCGTGAGAAAGATCAACCCGAATTTGAGGCTGGATGTCGACCAACGAAAATCGCTCAGGCGACGGGCAATCAGGTAGACCAACGTGCCGTGCCACAGATAAAGCCCGAAAAAGGCAGCGCCGACGCCAACTGCGCCAAACCTGGCAGCAAGCGCCCAGGCAAGCCCAAGGTGAACCGCGGTCGCCGCAGCCTCTGTCCAAAAGAAGATCGCCTGCCGGCCTTTGGCAACGGCGACGAAACCCACGGGCCAGGCGACGATCCTGAGCATCATGCCCAGGCAGATCCAGCGCAGCAGGTCCGCGGCCGCATAAAAGGCCGGGGCGTAGAACAATTGCAATGCGATAGGCGCAAAAGTCAGCGTCGCGATCACGCCCGGACCGGCAAGCAGCAGGCTGATCTGCGTCTGCTCGTTGACCAGGCGGTTGCAGGTGGCATGATCGTGGGCAACGGCAGTCAGGCGCGGATAGAAATCCGTGCCCATGGCCTGCAGGATGAAGCCGGCATAGAGGCCCCCGAGCGCCCATGCCGCTTGATATAGCCCGGCGGCAGCCATGCCGTTCGCATTGACCACGATAACGCGGATGACATAGGCGCTGCCGAATGTGAGAAAGCCGCTGGCCATGAACACGAAGCCAAGCTTCAGAAGCGCCTGCGCTTCCTGTCGGAAAGCCCGAAAGGCGAGTGGGTGGGCGAGCGGCCGGATTTTTCTGCTATACCACCATGACGCCAGCAGCGTGGCTCCCGCAACCCCGATGAGCGACGGCACGATGCCCTCGACGCCGAAAAAGTAGATCAATGGGATAGTCAGCACCGTGCTGGCAAACGCCGCGACGACGTTGACCAATGCCAGGCTGGAAATGTCCCTGAGGCCTTGGATCAAAGCCATCTGCCCTCCGGAAACGACCCTGAGGAACAGCGCGAGCGACAGAAGGGCGATGCCGAGGGCATGCTGGCTGTGGCCAAAAGTGAGATCAGCGATCGGCAGCGCCAGTGCGGCGAGCCCGATGGCTCCGATGGCCGCGAGCAGGATGGATACGCGGCTCAGCACCTCAGCGGTTCGGGCGATGCTCCTGTCGTCACCGCTCCCCGCCGCTTCGGCGATCTGGCGTACGCCGCTGGAAGGGACGCCGAGGCTTGCAACGGTCTGGGCAATGTCGCTGATCGAACTGTAGACGCCCAGCAGCCCGACGCCTTCCGGTCCCAGCATCACGGCCACGGCCTTGTTGCGAATAATGGAGAATACGATGTTGATTGCCGAGGATCCGCCGACCATGAGCGTCGATTTCAGGATCTGGGCATAGGTGTGCGGCGCCGCACCGGCATCCTGTTCGGCCGTCATCGGGGAAGCTTCTTGCGACATATGCCATTCCGAGCCAAATGGTCATGGACCGCCGGGCGCTTCGGCCCTCTCATTGACTGGGACCTGAACGATGATTGTCGGCGGCAGGTATCTGGGCAGTGTTCTCGACGTCTGCGGATCGATTTGATGATTTGCGGGTAACGCGCACGACATCACCGGGCTCGAGCGGGGTGTTTTCCCCGGCGGCCAGTTCCTCAGCCTTGCCATTGTTCGGACGCATGATCGTGAAGGTGAGGACGTCGTCGTCGGCCGGTCCCGCGTCCGGCCCCCGTGAGAGAGCCTCAAGCAACTGTCTTTGGCCCGTGTCGCGCTTGATCTTTAGCTGGTCAAGGTTTGCCTGTTCATTCTGAAGCTCGGATACGACATCGCTATGCTGCCTGTCGTAGAGACCTTCAAGATTGCGCGAGGCCTCGGAAATGCCCTGCCGCGCGCGCATGGTGGCGGTTGTCAGATCCAGGCGACCGGAATAGTAGCTTCGCAGCATGCGCTCGAGATCGGCTTGGCGTGACGGCAGCGCAATACCCTTTTCGACCATGGATTTGACGTTGCGAAGCTCCTTCTCGACCGATTCGACGTCGGCGTCGGCGCTCGTCGTCTTCTCGTCGAGATTTGAAATCTCGGCGGATAGCAGGTCCCGCAATTCCGCGAATGATTTGGATTGGCGGGAAAGAAGATTGGCCCGGGCAGTGAATATGGCCTGCTCCTGCCTGTAGATTGCGTCTGCGGCCTGCTTGTCGTCGCTTTCGCGCGGTTTATAGTTGAAAGTCTCGGCGCCCGACATTTCCGCCTGCAGACGCGCAATCCGAATTTCGCTGCGCAGAATGGAGTCGTCGAGACCGCGCAGATCACCGACCAGCTCGGCTTTCTGGGAGACGTTTGTCTCATGGTCGGGACGCAACACGCCACCGCTCATGGCCAGGGACTGCAAGACGATGAGCCCGTCGTGAAACCGGTATTCGCCCGGTGCCTTGACATCACCCACGACATAAACGGGTGGATAATCGATGATGGCCACGCTGATTTCGGGTGCCTGAATGAGGCCGATCCGTGCTTTCAGTTCCCGGGCGATCACCGCTGACAGCCCGTTCGTATCGAGATTTTCAACGGACACCGTGCCTATGACCGGAAGCGTGATGGTCCTGCGATCCGAGACCTGAAAGTCACCGCCGAGCGCATCCCATTTTTCATATTCGCCTTTGTTCGGGATCCACTGCACGACCGTCAATCGAATGTTTGTTTGCGGCGGCAGCATCGTCTCCGACCATGCAGGCGACTGGCCTGACAGGCCGCCAAATGCAACCATTGTAAAAACCGCAAACCACGCGCGTCTCAATCGACCGCGGCAAAATAAGTCCTCAGGCATAATGTCTCCAAGCCCAGCGCCAGATAGTGACGGCAAAGATACACCTTACATTCTGCCGACTAAACCGGCGTTGAGAAGGGCAGAATGCGCTGGTGCAGTGTCATCAATAAGGGGTAAGGAAGCAGGCAAGGATGATTTGATCGGACTTTTGATCAAGCGGAGCCGGTCAGCGGGTAGCGAGTGGCGACTCCGCCTACGACAGTGGAAAGGGGACCGGATCTCGCCTACCGCTTTTGGACTATGTCTGCCTCGGGACGAATACATCAATCGGCTGGGTTGCTGGAATTGACTGCATGCTGTGCGATTCGCTATCGAGATATCCGATAGTTTCGGGGAGGAATAGCCGGCGCAAGGTCCGGAATTTAGGTGCTTGGGGGCAATGATGAATTCTAAGTCTGATTTACCATCAGCGATTTCGGGGCGAGCGCCAGCGGCGATCGTCGCTTCTATTCGCCTCCATTCATCTCACGTATTGAAGAGCGTGTCATCGTGAAGGTATCGCACGGCCAAAGCGCCCGCAGCGGCGATGCCTTGCCCTTGAAGGCATCGCCTTTCCGAACGATGCCGCGATCCATAGGCCCCGGGGTGAACGATATGCCCGTCCGGGAAGATGCATTGCCGAGGGCTTTCATGCGTGATTGGCGACTTGCCGTCTTCCAACCAGGGGAACTGATGAGAAACACGACATTGCTGGCGTTGACTGCGATGGTTCTTTCCAGTTGCGTGGTTGGTCCCAATTACAAGCCTCCGCACGCAGCGCTGCCGGCTCATTACTCGGAAGCAGGCCGGAAGCCGACGGACCAGGTGCCGCTTAAACCGTGGTGGGAGGCTTTCAGAGACAAAGGCCTCAATGCGCTCGTCGACCAGGGGATGAACGAGAATCTCGGCGTGCGTGCTGCACTGGAACGCATTGCCCAAGCCCAGGCCAACGTCGTGATTGCCGGCGCCGGCGCCCTGCCCCAGGTCGATGCAGCCGCGGCAGCCACCGTCGCCGGCGCGACGAAAGCACGGACCACGACCACGCTGACAGCTGGCCTGGGTGCGTCCTGGCTGCTGGATTTCTTTGGGCAATACAGGCGAGCCAGGGAATCCGCCAGCGCGTCGCTCGATGCAGCTTATGACAATATCGGTGTTGCGCGCCTGGCTTTCCTCTCCGATCTGAGCCAATCCTATGTCGACCTCAGATACAGTCAGGAATCGATCGCGATCGCCCGCCGGAACCTCGCGTCACGGCGGGAGACCCTGAAGCTGGTCACCGACCTCAGGAATTCGGGGGCCGCTTCCCGGCTTGACGTGATCCAGGCCGAAGGTCTGGTCAACCAGACCTTGTCGGAAATTCCCGGACTCGACGCGCGTTTTCACCAGGCGGCGAACCATATTGCCACGCTCCTGGCCGTGCCAGCCGCAACGATGACGGCCAGCTTGAGCCATGGCTATGGCCAACCGGTCCCCCGCACGCCCACGGACGTCGGCATTCCGGCGGATCTCATCCGCAATCGTCCCGACATCAGGCAGGCGGAACGGCTGCTTGCCGCCGCCACGGCCGATGTCGGCGTTGCGGAAGCCCAGCGTTATCCGAGCATCGCGCTCATTGGGTCGATCAATGGATCGAAGACCTTTACCCGCAGCGCGTCCCATGGCCTGTTGTCCTGGTCGTTTGGGCCGAGCATCGATCTTCCGTTGTTTGACGGTCAGACACGTCGGGCAGAGGTCAAGATCGCCCGATCGAACATGCAGACGCATTACATCGCCTGGAAAGCAACCGTGCTGAACGCGGTCGAAGAGGTCGAAAATGCGCAGATCGCGCTGCATCGCGACCGTCAGACGGTTGTCGCTCTGCGGCGGCTCGTCTCTTCCTACCAGGAAGCACTTGGCCTGGCGCGTGTCAGCTACAAGGCCGGGACCGCGACCGTACTGGATGTTCTTGAAGCGGAGCGCAATGTTGCAGATGCAAGAGTGTCGCTTGTTGCGGCCATCAGACAGCTCGCTGCAGACTACATTTCGTTGAATGTGGCAGTCGGAGGCGGCGCGGAACTGGGCGCGCGGGACAAGTCCGACCTCGCGCAGGCGGGTGATGAATTTTAGCGACGAGAAACAGAAGCCGCCCCTGATCCCGGTTCATTCCGGCCGCAATGAATGGGGCTATTTGATCGTCACTTCGTCAATCGACTAAATCGGCTTCGAAGATGGCCCTGATCGCCAGTACTGCTCGCGGCGCGGGATTTCTGGTTCAATCGCCTGCGCTCAATGGGTTCGCCAGGCGAATAACCGAGCTGCGCCAGCCATCAATACCGATGTTGCAGCATCGCGGTAACCTGGTTGAAATTCGGGTCCTGTCGATTAAAAATCACGATGCCATTGAGCGGCCGATTTCTGCGATGATGGGCAATGAGTTCCAAAAGATAGCCTTCGGATGGCGGACCTCCCGCGAGAGGACCATCGATCATAAGGTGAAGTATGCCGGTTCTCTCGTCGAATCGGCACTCAACATCTGCATCCGTGTCAGGCGACACGATCGCATCGCCGGTCCTCAAACGTTTCGGCACGACTTGTCCCCCCTCCGAACACTGATGGATGGAGATTGTTCTAGAGCGTTTCAAAAAAATTCCAACGCCAAATTCAGTGGCGGCCTGCGTGCTTCAGCCGCATGCCCGGCGCGAAAAAGCAGATTGACACGCCCGATCGCGGGACAAGCGTGTCTCTGACGAGCCGTGCGCCGGGGCGGGTAGCCGACGTCTTTCAGGCTGCGGGCGTCTGTTCTCGTTTTAAAATGATGATGTAATATCAGCTTTTCAGCACCTGACGAAGTTGCGCCAACGGTCGAAAATATAATACTGGCCGGAAGGTCCAGCATTTTTCTTCACGATCGAAGGAACGAGGAAAGGGCTTCGTTCCGAGCGAAAGAGATTGTCTCGACCTCTCCTATCCGTTTGCGTCAGGCCTGGCAGCCGGCTGAATATCCATTGGGAGGAGATCATTGATCTTGTAGGCTACTTCCGTGCGGTTTGTAGCCTTGACCTTTTTCATGATGTTCCGGATATGAACCTTTACCGTGCTTTCCCGCATGTTGAGCTCGTAGGCTATGATTTTATTTGCCTTGCCTCGACGGAGAGCTTCAACCACTTCCGCTTGTCTGGCCGTGAATATGCCGTTGAGAGGGCCGGCCGTCGAGGCCGCAGTATTGATGAATTGACGCATAGCCAAAAGACAACTCGCCGGCACGAATATGCCTCCTGCCATAGCCAAAGCGATGGCCTCTATGCACACATCTATACTAACCGATGAGGGTATGTACCCCCCTGCACCACATTCGAGTACGCCTATGATTTCCGTGGGATCGTCTGAATCGGCGAGCACGATGATCGGCGTCGGGAACTCCGATGCGAGCGTTTTGATCTCATCGGCGATAATCCGGTCAGAAATCCTGGCGCTGCCGATATTGAGCAATATCGCCCCCGGCACTGTCCCGTGATCATGGTTACGACGCCACTCCTCCACGGAATCAAAGGCCAGGATGGAAACATCGGGCCGCGTCGAGGTTATGCATCGTGCAAGGCACTGCCGATCCAGAGCCCGATTGTCGATGATAACCAGCGAAGTTTCACGCGTTCCGGACACAGCTGCTGTAACAGACCCTCGAAACGGAGTGGCGAGTTCCGGTTCGATCGGTAGAATAGTAGTTCCTTTTATGCCATCCTTACTGTTTCTTGTCATCAAGTTCATGGCGTCTACTCCCATCACCAAAAACACATCACTGCACACGCTTCTAATGATTGAATCTATTAATTTTTTTATCCGCGAGCGTATCGCGGCGTTAACATTTTTGGATAAAATTTAAGTCAATTGATCGTTAGTAGATTTACACATACACTATTTTATCGAAGCTGTATAGGTTGTTTGAGTACTTAGATTACGTGTGTATGTCTACGCTTATTTCACCCATGTTCCGAGATCGCGGTATTCGTCGTGGAGTTGTTTACCCGACGATCGTGACAATGTTTGAACGGACTTGATGATACTAAAACCCGACCGATCCTTTCTCTTGAATAGGCCCGTCGATACATTGACAGACTTAAATACCATTTCACAAAGAAGCACTCTCCGTGCCGCTTTCCGGGCATCGCGGAGAATATTAGCATGATCGAAATCGCGTAATGTCTGAAGATTTCGTGTAAAAAAGGAGTAAATTCCCGCTGAGCTCGTTAATAATAATGAATTTTTACTTAACCTGCGAGCCGAAGCCGGTTTCTGTGTCGACGAAGTTGACACATCATAGGCGAGAGATCGACAATTAAGCTTATTTCTCGAAGTGTAGGTTGGAGAATGGCCAGCGGACCGTACTTTTTTCGGATCTTCTCACCGCGAAGCAGCTGTCGGGCGGAAATTGGCTCGAGTAGCAGAGAGAATCGGCCATTTTATCTTGAATTTTTCTGGCGCCGAGCAGATTTTTTTCATGCGCATACTTGTCACAGACGGGACAGGATTCATCGGCCGAGAGGTTGTACGCTCGCTATCAGGTGACATGCCGGCATGGAAAATGTGGAAATCCTCTCCTGGATTTCATCCGAAAGCGAGAAGGATAGTGCTGTCAAACCATCTCAAAGGCCGGCTCGACGATCGGATCGCAAGCCTCTTCGAACTTCAAACATGGTTAAAATCGGGGCATGGCCCGACCGATCGCACGCCGCGGGAATGTTTGCTGCGCCCCGAAAAGGGACCGACATCTGGACCTGTCGTATATCAGGCCAACAGAATGGCTCCAAATCGATACAACATGCTCTAAATTCCGGTTCCTTTCAGCACGACAAACGGTGTCTGGGCAAGAATCCATAGATCCGTGCGAAACGAGAACGTGCGTGCGTATCGGGTATCGATCTGCGCCCTTTCCGCAAATGTGCAGGCATTGCGCTTGCTCACCTGCCACAGGCCGGTCATGCCGGGGCGCAGACTGAAGTAGGCTGTATCCGGGTAGAGATTGCGCTGCTCCGGCAGCATTGGCCGGGGTCCGACAAGGCTCATGTCGCCACGCAACACATTGAACAACTGCGGAAGTTCGTCGAGAGAATATTTCCGCAGGTAGAATCCTATTCGTGTGATGCGAGGATCATTCGCGAGTTTTTGACAACGCGTCCACTCGTCCAGCGCTTCGGGACTTTTTGCCAGATGCTCGCTCAGTCGCGAGTCCGCATCCGGCACCATGGTCCGCAGCTTCCAGAGCTTGAACAGCTTGCCGTCACGCCCGACGCGTGACTGCCAAAAAAATGCCCCTCCACCGTCCAGCCTGACCAGGACGGCCAGTGCACCGACGAGTATCAACAAGAACGGCGCAGCCAAAACCGTCAGCACGACATCAAGGCATCGTTTGACAGTTGCATAATTGAGCCGCGAATATATGAATCGTGATCGGAATCCTGAAATATTGAGACCGGAAGAGTAATTTATTATCGCCCTCAGCATTTATTCCTCCCGCCTTGTTTTGTTTTATTTCCGCCATTTTAAGCAAATCGAGATGAAAGCGTATGAAGCCTGTCACTATCTTTGCTTTGGCAGCGGCATGATGAATACTGATTCTGCCCGCTGACGTTCAGCCCGCCTGCACACCGGCACGGCGCCGCCGTCAAATCTTTTCCTTGTTCCAACTCTCTACCATGGTGGGAAATCGTCGCCGGCGCGCCAGATCCAGCATCAGCCGCGCCCTGTAGAGCCGGATACGCACCAGGCAGGCAAGTGCCAGCGACCGGCTCTTGAAGCCCGAAACACGGCTGGATCGAGCGATAGCGATCACTTCACCGAGAGGGGAAGCGGCAACCAGTGCGCATGCAAACAGCCAGCTCAGCCTTGCTGTCAAACCACTTCCGACGTTTCCGAATTCGTGCGCAACATGGCGGTCCCAGCGGCGGGCCAGCTCCCCAAAGGACTTGCAGGAGGGAGTAAGGACCTTCGCTTCCTGAAGAAATGCAATTCGGTAGCCAGACCTTGTCGCTCGCTGGCCCCATTCGGTGTCCTCCATGGTCGCGATGCCGCCAAAAGGCCCAACGGCGTGGAAGACGTCTTTCCTCACCGCCATGTTGCCAGTCGCGGCAAATCCGTAGCGCTCGACATAAAGGCGGGCGCGATAACCATAGATGCTTTCGTAGGATTCTATTGCACTCGGCTTTCCCGCATCGGTCATCAGGATACCGATGTCCCCGCCCATCAGTGCGATGTCGGGACGGCCGGCCATGAATTCGATGATCGATTTGGCCCAGCCGGGCTCTGCGATGCAGTCCGCGTCGATGAAGGCCAGAAGATCGGCGCGCGCCAGTGCCGCTCCACGATTGCGCGCCGGACCTGGTCCCGGAACGATCTCCCGCTCCAGCCGAAGGTCGGCAATGCCGGCGCATGCGGCTTCCGGCATTTCCACCGAGCCGTTGTCGACGACGATGATTTCGAAGGTGGTTTCTTCGGTACGCTGAGCATCGAGCGCCTTGAGACAGCGAAGCAGATTGCCGTCCGGTTCGTTGAGATGTGGTATGACCACGCTGAGTTTCACCGGATTGTTCATGTTTTTCCCAGCAATGAATGCCTAGACATGGTCCGGCAGCTCCGGACACGCCTCTGAGAATGACTTTTCCGGTTCGTACTGTGAATATGAGCAGAGTTAAGGCTTTCGGGGGAGGTCAGGCACCCCTCCACGCGATTGGGGATAGTTTCATTCCCTGCGGCAATTCCTACCTCCCCGGTCGCAAGGCGGAAGTCCGGTTCTCCGGGATCTTGCCACGACTAAGCAGGAAGGCTGCGTGCCGAGACGACGGATATGCGCCTTGCGAGGTATCCGTGCTCGCTCGATGGATGAATCGGGCAGGATAATCTGCCCGAAAGTGCTGCACTCTCGCTCAAAAGGCTTACGTGGGGTCCGTGTGGCGCCAGCCCGAAACGCACAATGGCGGGCTATGATTGACAGCCGGATCGCTCGAAGATGTCGCGTGTCGACAGGCAAAGATGTATTCGCGTAATTGAGTGTCTCACCCATGAATAAACTGGAAATTGGCTTTTACGTCCGGGCGCTTCTGCGCCGCCTGCATGTCATTCTGGCGATCACGCTGGCGCTCCTTGTGGTGGCGACACTCGTGGTTCGCCATATGCAGCCGGTCTACAGCGCCAGCGCCAAGATTCTGGTGGAAGCACCGCAGATCCCCACCGATCTTGCCCGATCCACCGTGCCGATGGGCGGTCTGGTTCAATTGCAGGTCTTGCAACAGCAGATCACCACGCGAGACGCGCTGCTCACCCTTGCGCGAAAACTCGGTGTTTATCGCGACAGTCCCGCCCAACCTGGTGACGAGGATATCGTCCAGGATATGCGGTCCCGCATCAAGTTCGACCAACTGCAGCTCGATTCGCAGAGCCCGGAGCAGGGGATCGCCGTCTATGAAGTCTCCTTCCGTGCGAACAACGCGGCGCTGTCGGCGGATGTCGCCAATGCACTTGTTGCGATCATACTCAACAGGAACAAGCGCGAGCGGGCCGGCCGCGCCGGCGACACGTTGCGGTTCTTCGACCAGAAAGTCGCGAGGCTTAGCGATGAGCTCAAGCGGCTGGACATCGAGAATCTGCAGTTCATGAAGTCACACAATGAAACCCTGCCCGAGAGCCTTGCTTTTCGTCGCAGCGAGCAAGGCAGTCTGCAGGACAAGCTTTCGACACTGGACCGCGAGGAATCCGAGCTCAGAATAAGCAAGAACCAGTTGATCATGACCTACACGAACACGGGCCAGATCACTGGGACAGCGCCACTGACACCGGAGCAACAGACGCTGGTGGACCTGAACCGGGCACTCGCCGAGCAACTCGCGCTGTTCACGGAGAACAGCCCGAACATCATCGCCCTTCGCGACCGGATTGCAAAGGTTCGAGAAGGCATGATCCCGTTGAAGCCGGGTGCTGTGGCGAAAGATCCCGCCAACCCGCAGAAGCCAGCCTTTGGCCTTGAACTGCAATTGCCTGTTATCGAGGAGCGATTGCAGGCGATCGCGCGGGACAAGCTCGATGCGGCCAATCGCGTCGAGGAACTGACCAAATCCATCGCTGCAACGCCCGCGACCGAAACCGAGCTGAACACGCTGCAGCGAAATCGTGAAAACATCCAGCTGCAATATAATGCAGCGATTGCGCAACGCGCGGAAGCATTGACGGGGGAGCAGATAGAGAGCCGCACCGACGGACAGCGCTTCTCTCTGCTTGAGGGCGCCATGCCACCGTCAAGGCCCACGGGCCTGAAGCCCAAGATAATCATCGCCCTTGGCGGCATTGGCGGACTGGGTCTGGGGGTTGCCCTGGTGCTGCTTCTCGAGATCCTCAACAAAACGGTGCGCCGCCCGAAAGACCTCAGGAAGCTGCAGATAGAACCGCTCGGCACCGTCCCGATGATCAGGACCCCGCATGAGCGGCGTGTCTCGCGCTACATGGCTGGTGCTGCGGTCTTGCTGTCCGCCGGCGCGATCCCGGCCTCACTCATGCTGGTTCATTACTATTACGCGCCACTAGACCTGGTGTTTCGGCAACTGCTTTCGAGGCTGGTGTGAACGGAGGCCAGATTGGACACGTTCGAAGAGCACGGTGCAAACAATTCGTCAAAAGAGAAATTCAGGCCGCGAGGTAAAGACATGGAGCGAGCTCCCGCCTTGATACAGGACAGCCCTCAACTGCGCATCGCTGATCGCTCCACGGAGCAACTGGCCGAAGCACGTGCATCCACGGTGCGGGAAAACGCATGGGCCGGCCTGCAGGAAATGCGTCTCAACCCCAAGACCCTTGCCCGAAGCCGCATCATAACGGGAGATCGTTCGACGGCAGCGCATGCCGCCATCGACATGATCCGCACCAAAGTCCTCCAGACGCTGAGGCAGAATGGCTGGACATCGGTGGCAATAACCTCGCCGACGCCGGGATGCGGCAAATCGCTTGTCGCCCTCAATCTGGCGCTCAGCTTTTCCAATCAGATGGATTGCCGGACTTTGCTCCTGGACCTCGATCTCAAGCATCACCGGATAGGAGATTTACTCGACCTCGAGACGCCGTCATCCATGGAAGCCTTTCTACGTGGCGACTGCGACATGACCGCCGTCCTGCGCCGACATGAGAGGAATCTCGCGATCGGCGCCAATCGATGGCCGGTGAAATATTCCGCAGAAGTGCTGCAGAGCCGGGAGGCTGCCAGAGTCCTCAAGGAGATGCGGCAGGTATTGGCCCCCGATGTCGTCCTCTATGACCTGACATCGATGCTCCCGAACGACGACGTTACCGCATTTCTGCCGAATGTCGACTGCGCGATCCTTGTCGTGGAAGCGGGACGAACCACGTTTGAGGAGGTCGATACCTGCGAACGATATCTTTCCGACCGCACCAACGTCCTCGGCGTCGTGCTCAACAAATGCCGCCACCCGGGCAACTGAAAGAGAGTGGTTATGCGAAAGATATTGTTGGTTTATGGAACGCGCCCCGAAGCCGTGAAGATAGCGCCTTTGATCGATGAGCTGCATCGCTCGTCATTCTGCCGGCCGATCGTTGCCGTCACCGGTCAGCACCGCGAAATGCTCGACCAGGTCAACCGGCTGTTCGGCATCGAACCCAGCCACGACCTCAACATCATCACCCAGTCGCAGACGCTCGAAACGATCACGTCCCGCGTCCTTGCAGGGGTGTCGGACATTATCAGGGAGCAGAGCCCCGACGCATTGCTGGTCCAGGGGGACACCACCACCTGCTTCGCTGCGGCGCTGGCGTCTTTTTACTGCAAAATTCCGCTCATCCATCTCGAAGCGGGGTTGAGAACCGGCGACCGCCTCAACCCATTCCCTGAAGAGGTGAACCGGCGCATGACCACGCAGTTGGCAGCCTTGCACCTGGCTCCGACCCAGACGTCCAAGGCGAACCTGTTGAAGGATGGCGTCGCGGAAAAGGACATCGTCGTCACCGGCAATACGGTCATAGATGCCCTGCTGCACGTTTCGCGCCGAAATGCTCCTGTCGAGCATCCGGACCTGATCAAACTTTCCAAGGGCAGGACCGTGCTGATCACCGCGCATCGGCGTGAGTCCTGGGGTGAGCCGATGGCCCAGACTGCGCGCGCCATCGCCCGGCTGGCCAGGCAATTCCCAAGTGTCAACTTTCTCCTGCCGGCACATCTCAACCCGGCTGTCCGGTCCGTGCTTCTGCCGCCGCTCGAGGGTCTGAGAAATGTGATCGTCACGAAGCCACTCGACTATCATGATTTCATCCAAGCGATGCGGGATTGCTTCATCGTCCTGACCGACAGCGGCGGCGTCCAGGAGGAGGCTCCGACCTTCGGAAAGCCGGTGCTGGTCATGCGCGACACGACAGAGCGCCCGGAGGCGGTGGCGTCCGGCACCGCGCGCCTGATCGGCACGGACGAGGATGCCGTCTTCAAAGCGGTCGCCGAGCTTCTCGTCAACCCGCAGGCCTACGAGGCCATGGCGCGTGCCGTCAATCCTTATGGCGACGGGCATGCGGCGCGGCGTTCTGTCCAGGCCATCGAGCATTTCTTCGGACTCAGTGCACGGCCGGAGGAATTCAGCAGCATACGCAGCACCCTCGCGGCCTCGGCGACGCAACGGATCAGGCGCGTGGTGAAGATCCGGCACGCAGCAACGATCAGGATGGAGAGACAGGTGCATTTGCGCAACGAAAGCATCCCACCCGCCTGACGACTGCGGAAAGAGGACATCGATGTCCGGATATGGTGGCTGAAGCGGCGCTGATCGGACGCGAAAAAGCGCGTTCAAGATTGGCCGTGAGCCAAGTTTCCGGAGCATCTGCACCCCGTGTATGACACCATGTTGTCCTTTATCATCGACATTGAATTCATTTGTGCGGCGTTTCATATCAAGCCTACGGGATGCCCAACTACGTCGGTGCCCCGGACAAGCCAAAGGAATTTCTCGCCCGGACCGTTTGCGTTCCGCATATTGCACACATGCAACGCGCAGGCTGCCAGCACGACAGCCTGCTTCTCTTCATTGAGATGAGGTGCGCCGATTCATGATCGCAGCGGCGCTTCCACGTCGGAATAGGCCTGGACGGCATCGGGCAGTCTTGCCCCCGCAACCTTGATTGCTGCCACCGAAGCATTGAGCTCCGCAATCTCGTCCGCCGAGAACCGGACGGAAGGCGCGCCGGCATTTTCGAGCATGTGCGGCATTTGCGTGGTGCCGGGAATGGGCACGATCCAAGGCTTCTGGGCCATCAGCCAGGCCAGAGCGATCTGGCCGGGTTGGGCTTGTTTCCGCTCCGCCCATGTCCTGGCCAGCTGCACCAGGGCAAGGTTCAGGGAAATATTCTCAGGGGTGAAACGACCTTCGACACTACGAATATCCCCGGGAGCGAATTGCGTGCGGCCGTCGATCGCACCGGTCAGGAAGCCGACGCCGAGTGGGCTCCAGGGCACGAAGCCGATGCCGAGTTCCTCGCAGACCGGGATGGCACCGGTCTCAGGCCCGCGCCACAGCATCGAATACTCGCTTTGTACCGCCGTCAGCGGCAAGGCCTTGTGGGCGCGGCGCAGCGTCTGCAGGCCCATTTCCGACAGGCCCCAGTGCAGCACCTTGCCTTCGGCCATCAGGTCCTTGACGGCGCCGGCGACGTCCTCGATTGGCACCTCAGGATCGACGCGGTGCTGGTAGAGCAGATCGACGCGGTCGGTTTTCAGGCGCTGGAGCATGCCTTCGACCGCCAGCTTGATATGATCAGGGCGGCTGTTAAGGCCGGGATGGCGTTCGCCGGTCTTCAGGTCGATGTTCCAGCCAAATTTCGAGGTGATCACGACCTTATCGCGGAAAGAGGCGATGCCTTCGCCGAGAATCCGCTCGACCTCGTGCGGGCCGTAGGCCTCGGCCGCGTCGAAGAACGTGATACCACGGTCAAAGGCGGCATGAATGATGCGGTGCATCTCGGTTCGTGTCGGGATCGTGGTCTGGTAGGTCCGGCTCATATTCTGCACGCCGATGCCGATGCTTGAGACCTCGAGCGAGCCGAGCTTGCGCCGGCCGATGTCCCCGCCAACGCTCACGGCGGGGCCTTCCGTTGCAGCCTTGGCCGGGGCGCCGCCGACATTGGCGGTGGCGGCCAGACTCCCCGCTGCCAGCAGCAGGTTGCGGCGGTTCAGTTCCAGTCCTTGGGTCATATCATCATCCTTTTGTTGCTAGGTGTGATCGGGTCCGGCGCTTACGCCGCAGCCCGCCGGCGACATTGCAAGGCCTGGAGAACCACGAGCCCATAGTGGCCGACCACGGCGGCGAGGCCGGCAATTGCGCCGAGGCGGAGGAAGAAGCCCGTGGCATCTTCATTGAAGTCCCAGAACACGATGGTCGGGACGAGCAGCAGCCGTGAGGCAATATCCAGCTCGAGGAAGCTCAAGGCCCCGAGGACGGCGACGCCGGCGGCGAGGATCCTCAGTATGATGCGCCGGGCCTGGCTCGGCCGCGTGATCCGGGCGAGCCGTGCGGCAGCGCCCAAGATGACCGGCCAGTGCATGCCGAGATGAACCGCGGCGATGATGACGACCCAATAGGCGGCGAGGATATGGAGATCGCGCGCCGTCGGGCCGCCGACTGCCAGGAACCCGAAGAGGGACCGCGAGATCAGCAGGCTGGTGATCAGCAGGGTGATCATGGCGGCGGCAAGCGTGAGGTTGAGCACCAATGTCGCCACCGGCCTCGGCTGTCGCCGGGTCCGGGAAAGGCTCCCCCACCAGCGGCGATTGAAGATATTGTGCAGGACCAGCAAGGCGAACATGGCCGTGCCGACGAGTTCATGGGTTCCGTTGTCCAGCCACCAGTAGGCCATCGCGACCATCAGCAGATCGACCGCGAAGAAATCAAGGACCAGGCGCAGCAGGAAAATCGGGCTCATGGGCTTGCCTTATTCCACCGCTGTGCCGTCGAACGCGCCCAGCGCGTCGAAAGTATAGAGGTAATTCCGTTCCGCCCGGGCGCCCGTGTGGCAGGACTGGCAGCGGGCGGTATTCTCGTCCATGTTGGCCGACTTGTCCGCCCAAAACCATTGAAACTGCCAGTCGGCGGTCCGGCGGACCTCGTCATAGTCATTGCCCCAGCCGGAGCCTTTCTGCATGACGAAATAGCGGTAGACCTTGCCGTCGCGATAATCGACGAGCACGAAATGCGTGCCGTCGGGGATGGGCTGGCCGCTCTTGACGGCCGCAAGCGCCTCTTGCGTGGTGAGGATGCGCTCGGTGACTTCACCGCGCCGGATGGTGGTGTAGTGCACGAGTTTGTCCAGGTCGGCCGGGAACTGGACCCGGTTGGATTCGGCATGGGCCGCCCAGCCGGCGAGCGAAAGGAGAAGTGCGAGAACGAAGCGGCCAAAGCTCATGAGGTCAAACCCTGTCAAAGTAGAGATGATGACAAGGTAGGCGACAACGCAGCTGGGCATTAGCCGCCGGAAACCGTATGAAGCTATTAGTTGTGCTTATTAATCACAGATTTTTGATTAGCCGTGATGCGGCAATCATTCACGGTAGCGCAGCGCCTCGATGACCACGGCGAAGGCCGGCGAGGCATGCCTGCGGTTCGGATAATAAAGGTGGTAGCCTGAGAACGGTTCACACCAGTCTCCGAGCACCCGCTCGAGGCCCCTGCCGTCGAAATATGGCGACGCCTGGTCTTCCGGCAGGTAGGCAAGGCCGAGGCCTGCAAGGGCTGCGTCGAGCCGCATGGCGATATTGTTGAAGGTGAGCTGGCCGTCAACCCGGACTTTGAGCTCCCGGCCGCAATGCTCGAATTCCCACGGGAAAATCCCGCCATGGGTGGGAAGGCGCATGTTGATGCAGTTGTGGCGCGTGAGATCCTGCGGTGTTTCCGGCCTGCCGTAGCGCGCGAGATAGTCCGGGGATCCTACCACGGCCATGCGCATGTCGCCGCTGACCTTGACCGCGATCATATCCTTGGCGACCTGCTCGCCGAGGCGGATGCCGGCATCGTAGCGTTCGGCGACAATGTCGGTCAGCCCATAGTCGACGATAACCTCGACACGGATATCCGGATATTGCGGCACCAGACGCCGGATCGCCGGGGCCAGGATGGAAATCGCGGCATGCTCGCCGGCGGTGATGCGGACGGTGCCGGACGGCTTGTCCCGCAATGCGCTGATCGCGCTCAGTTCGGCATCGATTTCCTCGAAATGCGGCCCGAGTGAGAGCCTTAGCCGCTCGCCCGCCTCGGTCGGCGAGACGCTGCGCGTGGTGCGCATCAGCAGCCGGATGCCCAGCCGCTCCTCAAGGCCGCGCACGGTCTGGCTCAGTGCCGACTGGGACACGCCGAGCTTGGCCGCCGCCTTGGTGAAGCTCTGTTCGCGCGCCACCGTCAGGAAGGCCACGAGATCGTTGAGGTTTTCCTGCGCCATTCATTAGTCCGTCTAATAGGTTCATGCAGATTATAGCAGCTAATCGAAAGCGGCCGCAAACGCTACATTCAGAGCACCAGATCAGGAACGGCCGAGCCGCCCGTCGAACCAACCGGAAAGCACTATGCTGCAGACATCCCACTCCCCGCAGCGTCCCATAAGGGCGCAATCCTCGCCTTTATTCTGATGCGCTACGTGATGATCTGAGATCAAAAATTAGGAGAAACACCATGAAAACACGTAAACTCGGAACTTTGGAAGTGTCCGCCCTGGGGCTCGGCTGTATGAGCATGAGCTCAGCCTACGGGCCTGCGGCGGACACAACCGAAATGATCAAGCTCATTCGTGCCGCCCATGACCGCGGGGTCACCTTCTTCGATACCGCCGAAGCTTATGGTCCGTTCATCAACGAGGTTCTGGTCGGCGAAGCCCTCGCTCCGATCCGTGACAAGGTGGTGATCGCCACCAAATTCGGGTTCGATATCGATCTCGAAACCGGCGCACGGACCGGCGGCACCAACAGCCGCCCTGAGCATATCAAGGCGGTGGCTGAGGCCTGCCTCAAGCGGCTCAAGACTGACCATATCGATCTTTTCTATCAGCACCGTGTCGATCCGAATGTGCCTATCGAGGACGTCGCCGGCGCCATCAAGGATCTGGTCGCTGCAGGCAAGGTCAGGCATTACGGCCTGTCGGAAGCCGGTGTCGGCACGATCGGTCGCGCCCACGCCGTTCATCCGCTTGCCGCCGTGCAGAGCGAATATTCGCTGTTCTGGCGCGGCCCGGAAGCGGAGTTGCTGCCCACGCTCGAGGCGCTCGGCATCGGCTTCGTGCCGTTCAGCCCGCTTGGCGCCGGCTTCCTGACCGGGAAGATCGACGAGAACACCAGGTTCGACCCGACCGACTTCCGCAATCACGTGCCGCGGTTCTCGCCGGAAGCCCGCAAGGCCAACATGGCACTGGTCGATATTGCCAAGGCCGTGGCCGAACGCAAGGGTGCGACGCCGGCGCAAGTCGCCCTCGCCTGGCTGCTTGCGCAGAAACCGTGGATCGTGCCGATTCCGGGCACGACCAAGCTGCATCGCCTCGAGGAAAACCTCGGTGCGGTCGAGCTTGAGCTCACCGCGGCCGACCTCGCGGAGATTGCCGCCGGCCTGGCCAAGGTGGAGGTGCAGGGTGAACGTCTGCCGGAAGCCGTGCTTAAGATGACAGGCCTTTAAGATGCCGAAGAGGGTTACTTCGGACAGCAAACCTACCATCACGCGGCGGGACGGGCTCAAAGGAGCCCTCCTCTTCGGCATGACCGCCGGTCTGGCCTCGGCCGGAGATCCGGCTAACGCCCAGGCCTCCTGCCAAAGCAAGGTGCTTGTCGCCTATCTCACGCGCTCCGGCAACACCCGCGTTATCGCGGGCCAGATCAGCCGGGCGCTGGAGGCCGATCTGTTTGAGATCGAAACCGCCAAGCCTTACCCGGCCGACTATATGCAAATGGTCGCACAGGCGGAGCGCGAGCGGCAGGAAGACTTCGAGCCGCCGCTCAAAGCGACGGTTCCGAACCTTCAGGCCTATGACACGATCTTTCTGGGCTTTCCGATATGGGGCGAAACCGCCCCATCGGTCATCCGCTCATTCCTGAGCAGGCACGACCTGACCGGCAAGACGGTGCGGCCCTTTGTCACTCATGGCGGCTATGGCGTCGGCTCGAGCCTCAGCGTACTTGCCGAGCATGCGCCGGGCGCGTGCATCGAGCCTCCGTTTGTCATGGAAGCAGACCAGGAACGGCGGACGATGATTGAGGTTTGGGGCTGGCTCAGCAAAGTCGAGTAGGTCACCCGACTGCATAGATTTGCGTGGTCTCGACGTGACAGTCGTGCGGAAGAACGGCTTATGCTATTCCCAGATACCACCTTCGGATTTCATAGCCAGCCAACGGCCGTCCACGAAAGCGTATTCGATCGTAAATTGCACATTCCACAGTTTGCCGCTGCCATGGAATGTAACACGGGTTCCGTTTCCGCGAACTCTCAGCGCATATCAACGAGCAGTGGCCGTTGAGCATTCATAGAGAACTTTGTCCCCGGATATATCGTACCCGGCAAGGCTGACATCGTAGCCCCATAGGCGGCGTATATGCGCAAGGGTCGCGTCGCGGGTTTTTTCGTCCAGAAGCACGCCGTTTTTTACCGTATGCCGCAAACGCAGCTGGCGATCTCCCAGCAGATCGACGTCGACCACTTGAATGTCCGGCCGGCTCGTGCCGGGATCATAGTTTCGCGCCAGCGCCGAACGGACGGCGGAGTAGCCCTGCTCGTTATGGATGAACTTGACTTCGCAAAACCTGTCGCGGCTGCGGTCGGACAGTTGGAACAGGCGGAACTTGCGCATCAAGGCGGGACTGAGATATTGCAGGATGAAGGACTCGTCGCGGTGGTTCGCCCAGGCATCGATGAGTGTGCCTCGCCAGTCGCCATTGCCGGCAATGTCGGGAAACCACTCCCGGTCCTCCGAAGTCGGCAGCGTGCAGATCCGCTCGATATCCTGCATCATCGCAAAGCCCAAAGCATAGGGGTTGATGCCGGAGTAACGCGGGTCGTCGAAACCCGGCTGGAACACCACATTGGCGTGGCTCGCCAACAGTTCCAGCATCGCCCCCTCGCTGATCTTGCCCTGGTCGAACAGCCTGTTGAGGATCGTGTAATGCACGAACGTCGCGCAGCCCTCATTCATCACCTTGGTCTGGGCCTGCGGGTAGAAATATTGCGCGATCACACGAACGATCCGCAAAATCTCCCGCTGCCAGGACCCGAGAATGAGGCTGTTCTTCTCGATGAAATAGAGCAGGTTCTCTTCGGGGAGATTGAGCTTGCCTTTCCGCTCCGATGCTTCGCGCTCGACGGCTTCCATGTCGCGGGCACCGCCCGTTTCAGGCAGCGTCCGCCATAGATCATTGTACGTCTGCTCCTCATATTCCAGCCGTTCCCGCGCCCGTTCCCTGACCTTCTCCGACGAAAGACGGGGCGGCCGGCGATAATGAAAGACGCCGTGATCCATGAGGGCGTGCGCGGAATCGAGAATTTCCTCGACAGCATTGAGACCGTGCCGCTCCTCGCAGCTGGCAATATATTTCTTGGCAAAGTCCATATAGCCGAGGATCGCCCCAGCATCGGTCCATTGCCGGAACAGATAGTTGTTCTTGAAGAAGTGATTGTGGCCGAAGGCCGCGTGTGCCGTCACCAGTGTCTGCATCGGCATGGTGTTTTCTTCCATGAGATAGGTGATGCAGGGGTTTGAATTGATGACCAGCTCATAGGCCAGCCCACGCTGGCCCTTGCGATAAAGCTGATTTTCGAAGGCGAACCTCTTGCCGAAGGACCAGTGCTGGTACATCAGCGGCATGCCGATAGAGGAATAGGCATCGAGCATTTGCTCGGACGAAATGATCTCGATCTGGTTCGGGTAGACGTCGAGCCCCATCTCCTCGATTGCAATCGTCTCGATCGCATCATAGGAGCGCGAAAGTGTTTCGAAATTCCAATCCGAGCCGTCGAACAGCAAGTTTGATGCGGCGCGCTTCACCATTCGCCTACCTCTGCCTCACTGCAACGGGCTGATGACGGGCAAAGAGCGCTCGGAACACCGGATAGATATCGGCTGGCTTCGATATCCGCGTCATTTGAAAATTCGGTATGCTGCCGTGGACCGTGCGGTAGGCGCGCCACAGAGACGTGCCGTTGTCGGTCGTCCCGAATATGTCGCTCTCGCGCTCGTCGATGATCTCGACATAGGCGTAGTACTGACAGAGTTTCATCAGCGATTCACGCAGGAGATGCGCACAGCGTTCCGAGTCGCCTGTCGCATTGTCGCCGTCGGAGGCCTGGGCCGCATAGATGTTCCAGATGTTCGGTGGATAGCGGTCCTGCACGATACGCTGCATCTCCTCAAGTGCGGACGAGACCACCGTGCCGCCGCTCTGCTTGTCGAAGAAAAACGTCTGCTCATCGACCTCTCGCGCTTCTTCGGTATGGCGGATGAAGACGATTTCGATCCGTTCGTAGCGACGCTTGAGGAAGAGGTGCAGCAAAACGAAGAAGCGTTTGGCCAGGTCCTTTTCGCGTTCGCCCATCGAAGCCGACACATCCATCAGGCAGAACATCACGGCATTCGCGTTCGGCAGCGGCTGCTTTTCGAAGCGATTGAACCGCACATCAAGCGGATCGACATAGGCGATGCGCTGGCGCTTCCGTTTCAAGAGGTCGAGTTCGTCACGCAGGACCTGCAGTTTTTGACGTTGCGCCTGCGACAGCTTTCCTTTGCTTTCGAGTTCCGCGATCTGGTCGAGGATTTCCTGGAATTCGCGTTCGCTGGGACGCCGGAGCGCGACGCGACGCCCGAAGCTGTTGCGCATGGTGCGACCGACATTGATATTGGTCGGCGTTCCCGATGTCGTGAAACCGACACGACGCGACTTGAAGATGACCGTTTCCTTGAGACTGAGCTTGACCATATCGGGGAGTTCGAGATCCTCGAAGAAAAGATCGAGCACCTCGTCGCGGGACAGGACAAAGATAAAATCGTCGTCGCCGCCGGCCTGCCCGCTGTCGGCATTGCCCTGACCGCCGCCGCTATCTGTTTCCGGCTTAGGCAGCTTGTCCCCGGGCGAAAATTCTTCGTTGCCGGGGAGCACATAGTCCCGGTCTCCGCTCCTGATGGAAGGCCGGAAGCTTGGCTCATCGGCACCGCGTCTCGGCATGGGCACGCCATGGGCGGCATCCACGTCTGTGATTTTGTCCGACTTCACCCGGTCCCTGATCGCCCGCTTGACCTGCTCATGGACCCTTCTCAGGAAGCGCTGCCTGTTCCCGAGACTCTTGTCCTTCGGGTTCAGCCGGCGGTCGATGAAATTCGGCATTGGCCTGCCTCCCCTTGGACAGTGCTCAGCAGGCTCCGGAAAAGCTTTCCATGGTTTTCCGACAAGAATCTGCGACAAAACAGAGGTCTAAGCGGATGAATTTTAGCCGGCCTTGTTGACGCGCATATACCAATCCACGAGCCGCCGGACCTGGCGCACAGTATAGCCGCGCTCCGCCATGCGCTCGACAAATTGGGCGTGCTGCTTTTCAGTGGCGCTATCTTTCTTCGAGCCGAAGCTGATGACCGGCAGAAGATCCTCGACCTGGCCGAACATCCGCTTCTCGATCACCTCCCTGAGCTTTTCGTAGCTGGTCCAGCCGGGGTTTCGGCCGTTGTTCTTGGCGCGGGCGCGCAACGTGAATTTTACGACCTCGTTGCGGAAGTCTTTCGGGTTGGCAATGCCGGCGGGCTTCTCGATCTGCGAGAGCTCGCTGTCGAGGACCTCGCGATTGAGGATCTGACCTGTATCGGGATCCTTGAAATCCTGATCTTCGAGCCATGCATCGGCATAGGCGATATAGCGATCGAACAGATTCTGGCCGTATTCGCTATAGGACTCGAGATAGGCCTTCTGGATCTCGTGGCCGATGAACTCGGCATAGCGGGACGCAAGTTCGGACCTGATGAAATCAAGATAGCCGGCTTCTATCTCCTTCGGAAACTGTTCGCGCCGAATTGCCCGTTCGAGAACATACATGAGATGCACCGGGTCGGCCGCGACCTCTTTGGTGTCGTAGTTGAACGTTTCCGATAGAACCTTGAAGGCGAAACGCGTACTGACGCCCGTCATGCCCTCATCGACACCAGCCGCATCGCGATATTCCTGCAGCGACTTCGCCTTGGGATCGGTGTCCTTGAGGTTCTCGCCATCATAGACCCGCATCTTGGTGAAGGTCGGGGAATTCTCATGCAGGGTGAGACGCGTGGCAACCGTGAAGCGGCTGAGGTTTTCCAGCACTTCAGGCGCGCAAGGGCTCTTGGAAAGCTCGCTCTCCCGCAGCAGTTTTTCGTAGATCAGACGTTCCTCTGTGACGCGCAAGCAATACGGGACTTTGACGACCAGGATACGATCGAGGAAAGCCTCGTTGTTCTTGTTGTGCTTGAACTGCAGCCATTCCGACTCGTTGGAATGGGCGAGCACGATGCCCTGGTAAGGGAATGAACCGAAATTCTCCGTGCCGTTATAGCTGCCTTCCTGGGTGGCCGTCAGCAACGGGTGCAGAACCTTGATCGGCGCCTTGAACATTTCGACAAATTCGAGAAGTCCCTGCGTCGTCCGGTTGAGGCCACCGCTAAACGAGTAAGCGTCGGGATCGGCCTGGCTGAAATTCTCCAACTGCCTGATGTCAACCTTGCCGACCAGAGCGGACACGTCCTGATTGTTCTCGTCGCCAGGCTCGGTCTTGGCGATGGCAATCTGGCGCAGACGCGACGGCATGAGCTTTACGACGCTGAACTTGGAAATATCACCGCCGATCTCGTCGAGACGTTTCGCGGCCCAGGGCGAAATCAGACCGGTGAGCCTTCGCCTGGCAATGCCATACTTGTCTTCCAGCAGGTCGGCCATTCGGTCGGGGTGGAAGAGGCCTAGCGGTGATTCGAAGACGGGGCTCACCTTGCCGTTGATGGCCAGCACGTAGATCGGCTGCTGCTCCATCAGCTTCTTCAGGCGTTCGGCCAGCGATGACTTGCCGCCACCGACCGGCCCGAGCAAATAGAGGATCTGCTTGCGCTCTTCGAGTCCCTGTGCCGCATAGCGGAAATAGCCCACCATCCGCTCGATCGTGTCTTCCATTCCATAGAAGTCTGCGAAACTCGGATAAATCTTTATGGTGCGGTTGCCGAAAATCCGCCCAAGGCGTTCGTCGGCACTGGTATCGATCAGTTGAGGCTCGCCTATGGCCTCGACCATTCGCTCCTGCGCCGTGGCATACATTCTTTTCGACTCGCGGCACGCAAGCAGATATTCCTGTAAACTCAGCGTCTCTTGCGCGCCACTCGTATATGTTTTGGAGAAGAGGTCAAAAACGTCGCTATCGCCCGGCCACATGGAATTCTCCTGCGGTTGCCTCTGCTAAGGTTCTGGTCATGCCAACCGCTACTTGATGAAACGCATTCCAGCCCAGTTTGTTCCGTACATGTTCCAACTTAGAGAGGCATGGCTTTCCACGCGCCGGCGCCGACCGAACACCGCGCCGCAACGATATCTTCAATTCTCCATGCCAAACTAATCAACCAGGTATTCACGCATCGGTCGGCGCGGTCCTGTCGTGCGCTCACAGCCAAAGCCCTCAGAGGCAGCATCATGACGAAGATGCGAGCGCTTTCTTACCAACTTCAACGCACAAACCGCACATCATGAAGCTAACAAAGAATGAATGATAATCTTGCATTATCGTTCGTTTTTGTCAATACATACGGAAAAGAAGTGATCAGGGAAAATCCGCGCGCCCAAGGGCACCGGAAGTCATCGGGTTTTGAGCCGTTGCCGAACAGAAGCGTATAGCTAGACAGGCTAGCTAGATTGGAGCAAGTGGATGGAATGGCAGCTACAGGACGCCAAGAACCAATTCTCAAAAGTGGTGCAGAAGGCGCGCCACGAGGGACCTCAGGTGGTTACCGTGCGCGGTGAGCGCACGGCCGTGGTTCTATCCGCCGATGACTACGATGCGCTGCTGGCCGGCCGGCCGACACTGGTCGACGATCTGCTCGGCGGTCCCGCTTGGGACGAGCCGTTCGCCGATGCGGTCGAGGCGCGCGCCAAGACCCCTCGCCACGACGTGAGCGTCTGATGTACCTCGTCGACACCAACATCATCTCGGAAGCGCGACGCGGCACGCCGCAGGCTGCGGCTTGGCTGCGCTCGGTCGACCCGCTCAGCATCTATTTGAGCGCACTGACCTTCGGCGAAATCATGCGCGGCATCGCCTCGCAACAGACGTCGGATCCGAAAGCGGTGGCTCACCTCACCGAATGGCTGCGCAAGCTGCGTCACGACCATGCAGACCGTATCCTGCCGGTGACGGACGAGATTGCCGTCGAATGGGGCCGCCTCAGTGCGATCCGGGCCTGTGGCGATATGAGCGGGCTCCTTGCTGCAACTGCCATTGTGCACGACCTGATCCTCGTCACCCGCAATGTCGGGGATTTCGAAGACACGGATGTATTTGTGATCAATCCTTGGGAGACACCGGCGTGAGCAACCCGATGTCCAGCGCGAAATTATCAGAAGCCGGTTTCTCCGATCGGGGTCATGGTGCAATCGGCACGGAGCCTGATGGCGCAACCCTCCCCTCCGCTGTCATGGACGCGACCGCGCTTTCGGCGCAGCTTGAGCGCCTCGCGGATCGGGCGCGCAGCTATGTCGAGGCCGCCAGTTCCACCAATACAAGGAAAGCCTATGCCTCCGACTGGAAGCATTTTGCCGGCTGGTGCCGCCGCCAGAATCTGTCCTCCCTCCCCCCGGATCCGCAGGTCGTCGGTCTCTACATCACGGCCCTCGCCTCCGGCAGCGCCTTCGGAACCGCCGGACATGGAACGCGAGGCATGACGGTGTCGACGATCGAGCGGCGGCTGTCGGCGATCAGCTGGAATTGTTCGCAGCGTGGCATGGCGCTCGACCGGAAAGATCGCGCCATTGCCACCGTGCTCGCCGGCATCCGCAACATCCACGCCGCCCCGCCGCACCAGAAAGAAGCCATCCTGCCCGAAGACYTGATCGCCATGCTGGAGACACTGGATCGGGGGACCCTGCGCGGCCTGCGTGACCGCGCCATGCTGCTGCTCGGCTTTGCCGGCGGCCTCAGGCGTTCTGAAATCGTCGGGCTGGACCTTGGCCGCGATCAGACCGAGGATGGACGCGGCTGGATCGAGATCCTCGACAAGGGCATGGTTGCCACCCTGCGCGGCAAGACCGGCTGGCGCGAGGTCGAAATCGGTCGCGGCTCATCCAATGCGACCTGCCCCATCATCGCCGTCGAAACCTGGATCAGATTTGCGAGGATCGCCAGGGGCCCATTGTTCCGTCGCGTCCGCGGCCAAGGCAAGGATGTCGGTCCGGATCGCCTCAACGACCAGGAGGTTGCACGCTTGGTCAAAAAGGCAGCGCTTGCCGCCGGTGTACGCGGCGATCTCAGCGAGGGTGAGCGGGCCGAAAAATTCTCCGGCCACTCGTTGCGCGCCGGTCTGGCTTCTTCGGCCGAGGTCGACGAGCGCTATGTGCAGAAGCAGCTCGGCCATGCCAGTGCCGAAATGACCCGCAAATACCAGCGCCGGCGCGACCGCTTCAGGGTCAATCTGACCAAGGCGTCCGGGCTTTAAGGCACCCTCCCCCACGTGTCGGGTTAGAAACAAGCGGTGACTGACTTGACCTGTGATTCCGACGCGCCCTTATATGCTTTGTGAAGCCTGCAATTTGGCGCATGAAAGGATCCGGCCGTGAGTGTCAAAGACATCTTGAAAGCCACGAAAATTGACGAAGCATTTTCGAAAAGCGACCGCGATTCAATCCTTGGCGTCATCAAACAGGCCTACCAGGAATCGTCCATCGCACGACAGATGTTCGACCATTGGGTTAACGACGATAAGCACGTGATCACATTCAAATATGTTGAAGGCGATTTCGAAGCTTTGCTCAATAAAGGCATCGTCAGGCTTGATTTGCGGGAGCTCGATGATGCGAGCTACATCGACAAGCACGGCAATGCGGTCCAGGACTTCCCGTTCACGGCGATCATCCATGAATTGGGCCACGCTCTCACCGGCCGCACCGACAACTGGACGCCCGCAGAGCCGGCCGGCGATAACCAGCTTTTCGCCAACACAATCTACAAGCAGGCCGGATACGTCCAACAGCTTGCCTATATGGCTTACGACGCCCATGGACAAATCATCGAGCGGGGCGTGCACTATACTGACGGCGCCAAGATAGACAGCGCCTGGGTGAAGAAATATCCGGATTTGCCCAACGATTACGACACCACCCATGGCGGCACATTCACCAAGCCATATCGAGACCTCGTTATCGGAAGTGCCGACCAGAACGTGCTCAAGACCGGCGGCGGCGGTGATTTTCTCTACGGCCTGGCGGGCGATGACAAGCTGGTCGGCGGAACAGGGGGCGATCGATTGAACGGCGGGGCCGGACACGACGCGCTGATCGGCGGCGCAGGTCTCGATTATGCAAGTTACAAACTCGCCACCAAGGGCGTGACCGCCGATATTTCCGATAGCTCGCAAAATACCCACGACGCTGCGGGTGACATCTTCAAGTCGATCGAAGGATTGATCGGTTCCAACTTCGCAGACAGGCTGCTCGGCGACAACCGGCACAACATGATCGAGGGGCGCGGCGGAAGCGATCGACTGGAAGGGTTTGGCGGCAACGACGATCTCGATGGCGGCAAGGGCGTGGACGATGCCTACTATCAATCCGACTTCGCTTCATACCATTTCGACAAATCCGCCGGCACAATCTCCAGCAAGGCCGAGGGCACGGATCACCTCACCAATGTCGAGTTCGCCGTGTTTTCCGACGGCACGCTCGACCTTGCGACCGGAAAATTCGAAAGCAATGCCGCGGAAGACCATGTGCATGCGGAACGGCTCACAGACGCACTGGCTTTAACGAGCGGTGCGGACTATCTTGTCTGATAATCTGCCCATCTTAGGGGCATCTCCCGGCGGCAACGCAGCGATACCAGAAGCGCCGAAATGACCTCCAGATATCAATCTTCCTCGTTGATCTCGCCAAGGGGTCCGGGCTTTAAGGCCCGTCCCCTACCAGTCACCCTCTCACATCTTTGAACCGTGTCGGGAGCGCTCTGCAATGCTGGAGAGATCGACTTTCTTACCGGCAACATCCGCGACGATTTTCAAAGTGCCGCCGAGGGATTCGACATAATCGCGAAGCGTTGAAAGTTTCATATCAGCGCGCTTCTCGAGTCTTGAGACGTTGGTCTGCTTAAAACCGGTTCCGGCGGAAACGTCTTCCTGCGTTCGCCCGGCGAGCACCCGCAGTTCACGCAAATTGTTAGCAATCACAAGCTCCTCAACGCGCTTGACAACTGCATACCGTTCATCGCCGGGGAGCGACTGTATCAGCCTATCGAGATCACCCATGTTTCTCCTCCAAGTCGACCAGATGCTTGTCGTATCGTTTGTCCAACATACGAGAACAAAACGATGAGGGCTCTCGACGACAGAATTATTTTGTACCATCGGCTCATGCCGCCGCTATGCTGCAAAAGCCATGACGCCAACCACGAGGTCCACGATGACGGGCGAATGCCCTACCCAACTGCAGGAACGGATGATCATCCGCGGTGACCACCTGGATGCCCGGTCCTTCGTGCCCTGGATCCAGCGCCACGCCGCAAAGCTCGGCCTCGTACAGAAAATCGCCCACACGAGCGCCAACCGAATCGAGATCGAATTGGCCGGAGCCGCTGAACTGATCGACATGATGGAAATGGGATGCTCGCTCGGGCCGATCGACGTCTGGGTCGAGACGATTGACCGCCTGTCGATCGATCCGGGAACCACCTAGCATTGCTCTCGCCTACGCCTTTCTACCCGAATTGCCGTTAATTTCATCAAGATTGCAATTGCGAAATAATTATGCAAACGTGCCCTGTCGAGCGTCCGGACGATCTCTTCAAGTTTACGTTTTCGCTCGATAAACATCGATATGAAGTACAGAAAGTAAGGTCATGCTGTCCGACCTGAGAGACTCCTGGATACCCGTCGCCCTTTCCCAGGATTTGCCGACAGCAACCGTCATGCCTGCGCTCACACCCGCTGGTCCTGCTGCCCTCTGGCGAAGCCGATCCGGGCAGGTGTCCGCCTCGGCGGATCGCTGTCCCCATCGTGGCATGCGTCTTTCCCACGGCTTCGTGCGCGGCGAAGTGTTGTCCTGCATCTATCACGGCTGGAGCTATTCGCAGGCCGGAACCTGTGTCCGTATTCCCGCCCATCCCGGCCTCACCCCGCCGGAGACGATTCGCGTCGTCACGCATAGGGTCGAAGAGGCCAGCGGGATCATATGGGTCGCCGTCGGCGAACCGAGTGCCGGACTACCACAGCTTGCTGGCCTCGCTCCTCTACGCTCTCTGACAGCTAAGGCCGGATTGGGGGCGATCGAAGCAGCGGCTGGCGCCACGGCAGGACCGGAGGGTCTCGTCTGGCAGTCATCTGACGCGCCGGCCATGCGCCTGCTGCTCGTGCCGCAGCGCGATGACGAAACACTGATCCACGTCCTGCTGGCGGAGGGTTCCAATTCGCCCGAACGCATTACCGCATCGCGGGCCATCGAAAGCCTGCGCCGCGCTGCCGAGGAATTTCAACGAAAGGAATCGCGACATGCCGCATGACGCGATGATCGATGAGTGGTATCCGGTCGGCCTCTATAGCCAACTCGACGCACAAGGACGCCGGACGGCGCTGATGGGCGAGCCGATCGACGTTGCGCTCGGCACCGACGGTCAGCCAAGAGTAACGGATGCAAGCGGCCAGGCGCTGCCTATCTGCGTCCGCTACGGCCATGTCTGGTCCTCGATCGGCAAGCCGAACAAGGAGCTATTCCCTATTCCCGAGGCGGACCAGCCCGGCCGCCGGCTGGTCGATGTCGGCGTGGTGCGCGTGCGCTGCTCGCCCTTGCGCGCCGTGGAGAATTTTCTCGACATCGCCCATTTCCCCTTTGTGCACACCGATATCCTCGGCGCCGAACCGCATACCGAAGTGCAGAACTACAAGGTGGAGATCCGGGACGATGTCGACGAGGTCTGGGCGACGCAGGTGAAATTCTATCAACCGCAGGCGGCCAAATCGGCCAGCGGCGGTATCACCACGGAATATATGTATCGCGTGCCGGCGCCGACCTGTTCGGTCCTCTACAAGACCTGCCCGCCCCGCCCCGGCGAATGGGACGTCATCACCCTGTTTGTCCAGCCGCTGGCCGAGGATTTGTGCGACGTCTGGCCGTGGATGGCGCTCTATGACGACGACACACCGATGACCGACCTCATTCATTTCCAGCAGACGATCTTCCTGCAGGATCGCTCGATCCTGGAGAACCAGATTCCGGCGCTGCTGCCGCTCGATCCCGGTATGGAAACACCGACCCGCGCCGACCAAACCTCGATCGCCTATCGCCGCTGGCTCAAACGCCACAATTATCTCTATGGCGCACAGCTGGTGGCACAATGAGGCTCTACGACTACATTCTCTCGCCGAGCTGCTACAAGGTGCGCCTGATGGCAGCCCTGAGCGGTGTTAAGCTCGATCTCCGGCCGGTGGATTTCCATCCCGGCCTGGAACATCGCGGCCCGGAACTGATGGCGCTCAATCCCGGCGGCTCGATCCCGATCCTTGAGGACGGCGACCTGATCCTCACCGAATCCAGCGCCATGCTCGTCTATGTCGCCGCCAAGGCCGCACCGGAATGGCTGGGCAGCGGCGCGGCGGAAGAAGCGGCGCGCATCCAGCAATGGCTGTCCTTCTCGCACCGGCTGACCGCCAATCTCGGCGGCGCGCGCCTGCATGAAATGCTGCTCCGCCCCGGCAATATCGACATGCTGCAGAGCCAGGGCATAGCGGCGCTGCGCGAACTGGAGGCCGGGCTTTTCGAACAGAGCCAGCGGGGCATGCGCTTCCTCGCCTCCGATCGGCCGACGGTCGCCGATATCGCCTGCTTTCCTTATGTGGCGCTGGCCCCCGATGGCGGCGTGTCGCTCGATCCCTATCCGACGATCCGGCTCTGGTCGCGCGCCATCCGCAGCCTCGATCATTTCATTGAAATGCCCGGCATCCACCGGCTGCACGAGCTGAAGCCCGAGCCGCAGCTCGATCTGGAAGGGTCGTGACATGGCCGGCCACTTGCTAAGGAACTGCGCTGCGGTCATCGTCGACGATGGAACTGGCCCAAGCGTCCGCCGCAATGTCGACATCCTGACAAATGGTCCGGCAATCCAGGCCATTGGCGAAGGACTGCACAAGGGTGAATTGCCCGCCGGCACCACCGCGCAGGATGCCGATGGCTGGTTTGTCTATCCCGGCCTCGTCAACACGCATCATCATTTCTTCCAGTGCTTCGTGCGCAATCGCGCCGATCTCGACTGGACCAAGTTGTCGGTAATCGAGTGGCTCGACCGCATCTATCCGATCTTCTCGCGGCTCAATGAGGACTGTTTCTACCATTCCTCGGTGACCGCCATGGCCGAGCTGATCAAGCATGGCTGCACCACCGCCTTCGACCACCAGTACAATTTTCCCCGCCGCGCCGGAAAACGGCTGATCGACCGCCAGTTCGAGGCCGCAGAACTGCTCGGCATGCGGTTTCACGCCGGCCGCGGCGGCAATACGCTGCCGAAATCCGAAGGCTCGACCATTCCGGACGAAATGCTGGAGACGACGGACGAGTTCATCGCCGACTGCGCGCGGCTGATCGACAGCTATCACGACGCCAGCCGCTTCAGCATGCGGCAGGTCGTGGTCGCGCCCTGCCAGCCGGTCAACTGCTACCGTGAGACCTTCGTGCAATCGGTTTCGCTGGCGCGGGACCGCGGCGTGCAGATGCATACCCATGTCGGCGAGGGCGAGAGCCCGGTCATCGCAGCCCGTCACGGCATGCGGACAGTAGATTATCTTGAGGAAATCGGCTTTGCCGGGCCGGACGCCTTCTATGCCCATTGCTGGGAATTGTCCCATGACGAGCTGCGCACCATGGCGGCAAGCGGCAGCGGTGTCTCCCATTGCCCCGAACCGGTCTATCTGGTGGGCGCCGAGGTGACGGATATTCCCGCCATGTCGGCGCTCGGCCTGCGCATCGGGCTGGGCTGCGACGGTGCGGCCTCCAACGACAATTCCAATCTGATGCACTGCATCCATTCCGCCTATATGCTACAATGCCTGGTCGCCTCGACGCGTGCCCATCCTGTGCCCGAACCGGCCGACTTCCTCGGCTATGCGACGACGGGCGGGGCCGCATTGCTCGGCCGCAACGACATCGGCCGGCTGGCGCCCGGCATGGCCGCCGATCTCTTCGCCATCGACACGCGGCGCATGGATTATGTCGGCACGCGGCATGATCCGCTCAGCCTGATTGCCAAGGTGGGCGTGGGAGCGCCGACCGACCTGACCATGATCAATGGCCGCGTGGTCTGGGAAAAGGGCGCCTTTCCCGCATTGGACGAAGCCAAGCTTGCCGCCGACGCAGAAACAGCGCTTGCCAAACTGGAATTCTAGCAACTCAAAACGAGGGGAACTGACATGCTCTACAATATGACCCGCAGAACACTGATGAAGGGCCTTGCCGCCACCGGCCTCGCCGGCGCTTTCGGCGGCCGCGTGGCCTTTGCTGCCGACGAGCCGCTCGGCATCACGCTCGTCGTGCCGTCGCCGATCGGCGATGTCGGCTGGGGCCATGCGCTCGCTGCCGGCCTCGACCCGGTCAAGGCGGCCTATGGCGACAAGGTGAAGGTCACCATTCTCGAAAATATCGCCGAAGGCCCGGATGCCGACCGGATCATGAACAAGACCGTTGCCGACGGCAACAAGTTCCTGATCGCCGGCTCTTTCGGCTACCAGAACGGCGCCTTGCAGCTCGCCCGCCGTGATCCGAGCGTCACCGTGCTGCATGCTTCGGGCTTCCAGGTGGCGCCGAATTTCTCGCCGTTTGCGGCAAAATATTTCCAGGGCACCTATCTGCTCGGCATGGCGGCGGCGAAGCTTTCCAAGACCGGCAAGCTCGGCTCGGTCTCGGCTTTCGCCATTCCCGAACTCATCACCTCGATCAACGCCTTCACACTCGGCGCCCAGGCGGTGAAGCCCGATATCGAAGTGTCGGTCGTCTGGGTGAATTCCTGGTTCGATCCGGCCAAGGAGCAGGAAGCCGCCAAGGCGCTGATCGCGCAGAACTGCGACGTGATCTTCTCCAATGCCCAGGATACGCCCTCGGTCATTTCGGCCTGCGAAGAGGCCGGCATCTACGTCTTCAACCTCAATTCATCGATGACGAAATATGCGCCCAAGACCTATCTCGGCTGCGTCGAAACGGATTGGTCGCCTTTCTTCAAGGCATCGGTCGATGCCCACATCGCCGGCACGTTCAAGGGCGCCAACACCTTCCTCGGCGTCGCCGACAAGGTCGTCAAGGTCGTCGACTGGAGCAAGGATATCCCGGCCGACACGATGACCAAGATCAAGGATGTGGAAGCCAAGATCGCCGCCGGCAGCTTCTCGCCCTTCACCGGACCGATCACCAAGGCAGACGGCAGCGAAGCTGTCGCCACCGGCAAGACCATGACCGATCCGGAAATCGTCGCAATGGATTGGCATGTCAAGGGTGTCACCACGCCGCTGCCGAAGTAAGCCATGGCCCCGCCCCTTCTGTCGCTCCGCGGCATTTCGAAAAGCTACGGACAGATCCAGGCCAATCGCGAGATCGACCTGGATGTGGCGCCGCAGTCGATCCATGCGGTCCTCGGAGAGAACGGGGCGGGCAAATCGACGCTGATGAAGCTGATTTATGGCGTCGAGCAGCCGGACGACGGAACCGTCGTCTGGCAGGGCGAGCCTTTGAGCCTCGCCTCCCCCGCGGAGGCGCGGCGCAATGGCATCGGCATGGTTTTCCAGCACTTCTCGCTGTTCGAGACCTTGACCGTCGTCGAGAATATCCAGCTGGTCGTGCCGGGCCGCAAGGCCGATCTCATGCAACGCATCCGCAAGCTCGGCCAGGATTTCGGTCTTGAGGTCGACCCGCTTGCGCATGTGCATGTGCTTTCCGTCGGCGAGCGGCAGAGGGTGGAGATCATCCGCTGCCTGATGACCGATCCGAAGCTGCTCATCCTCGACGAGCCGACATCGGTTCTGCCGCCGCAGGCGGTGGAGAAGCTGTTCGAGACGCTCAGGCGACTGCGTGACCGCGGCGTCTCCATTCTGTTCATCTCGCACAAGCTCGAGGAAATCCGCGCGATCTGCGACCATGCCACCATTTTGCGTGGCGGCCGCGTCACCGGCAATGTCGACCCGCGCGACCATGATGCACATGATCTTGCGAAGCTGATGATCGGCCGCGACATGCCGGAGCCGATGCCGGCGCTGCCGCATTCCGGCGGCGAAAAGCGGCTGGAGATCATCGGCCTCGACCATCGGCGCGACGACCCGTTTGCCGTATCGCTCTCCGATGTCAGCTTGACAGTGCGTGCCGGCGAAATCCTCGGTATTGCCGGCATTTCGGGCAACGGCCAGAGCGAGCTCGCAGCGTTGATCTCCGGCGAAACCATGCTGCCGCGGGACCAGCGCGACCGGATCCTGATGATGGGCAAGGATGTGGGGACGCTGGATGCGGCGGCCCGCCGAAAACTCGGATTTGCCTTCGTTCCCGAGGATCGGCTGGGACGCGGCGCCGTGCCGGAAATGTCGCTCGTCCTCAACAGTCTTTTGACCGCCCACCCGCTCGGTCTCCTCAGGCACGGGCTGGTCAACAAGACAAAGGCAACGGCATTTGCCACGGATTGTATCCGGCAATACGACGTCCGCACCCCCGGCCCGAACGCCGAGGCCGGCGCGCTGTCCGGCGGCAATCTGCAAAAATTCATCGTCGGCCGTGAGATCATGCTCTCGCCAAAACTGCTGTTCGTGGCGCAACCGACCTGGGGCGTCGACATCGGTGCCGCATCCGCCATTCGCCGGCGACTTGTCGCACTGCGCAACGAGGGCATGGCGATCCTGGTGATTTCCGAAGAACTCGAGGAGCTTTTCGAGCTCTGCGACGCCATTCAAGTGCTCTATCACGGCAGGCTCAGCCCGCCGCTGGTCACCCGCGACACCCGCCCCGAAGAAATCGGCCGGTACATGATCGGGGCGCATATCTCACCGGAGAAAGTCCCCGCATGAGCGTTTCCGCCGCGACCTTCCTTCCCGCACTTGTTCGCCGGGAGCATGCCTCGCTGACCGCGGCGCTCGTGGCGCCGCCAGCGGCGCTCGGGATAGCCCTCATCCTCAATCTCGTGCTTTACACACTGATGGGCCGCGATCCCGTGGCTGTCACATATGCCATGCTCATCGAGCCGTTCTTCTCCTGGTCGTCGTTTTCCGAGGTCCTGCTGAAGATGGGGCCAATGCTGCTGATCGCGCAGGGATTGGCGATCGGATTTCGCGCCAAGGTGTTCAATATCGGCGCGGAGGGCCAGTTCATCCTCGGCGCCATCTTCGCCTCGGCCATCCCGATATGGTTTCCGCAGGCGACGGGGCAGTGGATCTGGCCGCTGATGCTCATTCTCGGCGCTGTCGGCGGTGCGCTCTGGGCCTCGATCACCGCCTTCTGGCGGGTCAGGCTCAATGCCAACGAAATCCTCGTCTCCCTGATGCTGAGCCTGGTGGCGGCGCAGCTGCTCAATTACCTGTTGCTTGGTCCCTGGAAGGATCCGGCCGGTTTCAATTTCCCGCAATCGGTGATGTTCCAGTATGACGCGATGGTGCCCATCCTGATCCCCGGCACGCGCGTCAACGTTTCGCTGCTCATCACATTTGCGCTCTCCTTCGCCGCCTGGCTCTTCATGCAAAAGAGTTTTACCGGCTATAAGCTGCAGGTCGGCGGCCTTGCGCCACGCGCCGCCGGCTATGCCGGCTTCAGCCAAGGCCGCGCGATCTGGCTGTCACTGCTGATCGGCGGTTTCGCGGCCGGCCTCGCTGGTGCTGCCGAGGTCGCCGGACCGCTCGGGCAGCTGCAGCGCTCGATCTCCACCGGCTACGGCTATTCGGCGATCATCGTTGCCTATCTCGGCGGCTTGCATCCGATCGGCATCATCTTCTCGGCGCTGATCATGGCGGCCCTTTCCATCGGCGGCGACAATGCCATGGTGTCGGCAAACCTGCCGATCGCGGCCGTGCGCGTGTTCCAGGGCAGCCTGCTGCTCGCCTATCTCGTCGCCATCGCCTTCGTGCGCTATCGCCTCGAATGGCGCCACGCCGCCCACCGGAGCAGATCATGAACGCCATCGAGTTCATCCTTGCCGGCATGCTCGCGGCGGCGACGCCTTTTCTGCTCGCCGCCCTCGGGGAACTGGTGGTCGAGCGCGCCGGGGTCCTCAATCTCGGCGTCGAAGGCCTGATGGCTTTCGGTGCGTCGCTTGCCTTCATCATCGTCTATCACGGCGGCGGACACATCCTGGCTTTCATCGCCGCCGGCATCGGAGGCGCCCTGCTCGCTTTGGTCTTTGCCCTGGTGGCACTCGGCTTCCGGGCCAACCAGGTGGCGACGGGCCTTGCGATCAGCATTCTCGGCCAGGGGCTGTCGGCGCTGTTCGGCAAGAGCTACGAGGCGCTGACGGTCAAGGGGATTGCCAAGCTCGCCATTCCCGGCCTCTCAGGAATCCCGGTGATCGGCAAGCTGTTCGTCCAGGACGCAGTCGTCTGGCTTTCGCTGGCCGCGACGCTGGCGATCTGGGCAACGTTTGCCTATTCCAAGCTGGGCCTCGTCATCCGCGCCATCGGCGAGAACCCAAAGGCCGCACATGCCATCGGCTACCCGGTCATCGCCGTCCGCGTCGCCGCCGTCGCCTTTGGCGGCTTGATGGCAGGTTTTGCCGGCGCCTATGCCTCCGTGGTCTATACGCCGCTCTGGGCGGACGGCATGATTGCCGGCCGCGGCTGGATCGCTATCGCCTTGGTCGTCTTCGGCACCTGGCTCACCGGCCGCATCTTTCTCGGCGCCTGTCTCTTCGGGGCCGTATCGCTGATGGGCCTCGCCGCCCAGGCGACCGGACTGGATCTGCCATCGCAATTGCTGTCGAGCCTGCCTTACCTCGTCACGATCATCGTGCTCGGCATCATTTCAGCCGACCGCCGCCTGCTGAAGCTGAATGGCGTCGCCTCCCTCGGCGAACCCTTCGAGCGGTCGTGAGGGCGGGCCAGCACATCGTTGAAGAAATAGGCATAGAGTAAACCGCGGAGCGCTCCGGGCGTGTCTCCGAAGCCGTCGCACGCAAATGCGCGGCCGGTAACAGGGCGCCTACGAATCCCTTCAACTGCCGGCATTGGAAACGACAGGGGCTGTCAGGCACCACTCGAGGCGATGACCGGCGGCACCGAATGCAATCGTTGCGCTCCAATTCCGCGCCTTGTCCCGGAGCCTCAGAAATAAATCCGGCCTCTATCCCAAATGGGACACTCCCCGAGGAGCCGAAACCTGTAGGCCTTTTCCCGAACCGGGATTGTTCCGGCTGTTGGCAGTCCTGAGCCGCAACCAACTCTTGCTCGCGCTCAGGAAAATAGCGAGGTTTCAATGACTTTTACCAATGCGATCACCACGCGATCGGCTGTCTTCGCCATCGACAATTCCGACGAAGCATGGACTTTGGCCGATGGGCCGGAAATCGACAGCGATACACTCACCCTGGAGCACGTCTCCAAGGCGGACCTGCACGCGTCAGATTTTATTTTCTGATCCAGATTCATGCCGGACAGCCCTGTCTTATCGCCCATCCGAAACCGCTCCTCGCTTGGCGAGGGGTCCTGAACCGGCCGGGCAACAGCAAGTCTCCTCGGCCAACCCGAAAACAACGACGGCTCACGCATGACCACGAAAGACATCACCGGCGACAATGCCGGTCAAATGACGGCTGACGCTTCCGATACGGCCTGGCATCTGGTCAAGGGGGCGACGATCACCGCGACCCAGTACGGCTTTTTCGAAGATGTCGTATTTGCGCGCAATGCCTATCGCATCGACGGAGGCATCGAAACCACCTTGCTGTCCGGCATAGGGATCCAGTCTTATGGCGACGATGTCGAAGTCAACATCGGCAGAACCGGCACAATATCGGGAGGCACGGGACTGGACCTTCGGGGTGACGGGGCCTTTGTCAGCAATTTCGGATCGATCCAGACGGATGCCGGCTATGGAATAATCGTGACCGGCCAAGTCGGAGCAATACGGAATCAGGGCCTGATTTCCGCCTCTATCGGCATCTTTGCCACATCAGGCGATCTCGTCGTCAACGGTTCGCATGGCCGTATCGAAGCCGACAATATCGCCATCTTTTTTGTCGCGGAAGCGGGAGACAAAACGAAGGCCATCAACCACGGGCTCATATCGGCGAGCCGTTTCGGGCATGCCTATCTCGGCTATGTCAGTGACGACAGCGTGATCAACGATGGCCGGATGCAAGGCCGCATCGACATGGCAGGCGGCAATGACTTTTTTGACAATCGCGGCGGCGTTTTGACCAAGGAGGTTTGGGGCGGCGCGGGAGACGATACAATGATCGTCGATAATTCCCACGACCGGCTCAAGGAGTTTGCCGGCGAGGGCTTCGACACGATGAAGTCCACGGTCAGCTATGCGCTTCAGGCCAATGTGGAAAGATTGCAGCTCATTGGCTGCGAAAATATCGACGCCACCGGCAATGCGCTTGGCAATGACATCAAGGGCAACAGCGGCGACAATCATCTTTCCGGCGATGGCGGCAGTGATATCCTGACCGGTGGCAAGGGTGCCGATACCTTCATCTTCAAGACCGGTTTCAGTCATGACCGAGTCACCGATTTCGGGCTCGGCGCCGACCGCATTGATCTTTCGGGCCTTTCTGTCGTGACGGATTATGCCGACCTGATAGCCCATCGTGTCAGCACATCCGGCCTCGACCTGATCATCCACGCGGGAACCGATCAGCTTGTCCTTGAGCACGTCTCCAAGGCGGATCTGCACGCCTCGGATTTCATTTTCTGATCGAGGCAATCCGCAAGGCCAACGGAGAGTTCGTCTATGCGGATGCGCTTGATTTGCGCCTTTCACTTCCCCTGGAAATCGACCTGTTGTCGGACGGACATCGAATTCCACCAGCGCTTAGAATAACTCGCCACCCAAGGAACCGAAGCTATGTCATCGAATGCAAGCGGAAGCGACGAAACACTGGTCAATACCTACACCACCGGCAATCAATACGGTCCCTCGACCACCGCGCTTGCGGATGTTGGCTGGCTGGTCACGTGGTATGGCGAAGGCACGGAAGACAATGATGGCGTCTACCAGCAGCGCTATGGCGCGGGCGGTGCGACAGTGGGGGCTGAGACGCTGGTCAACACCTATGTCACCGGCAATCAACACGGTCCCTCGACCGCTGCGCTCGCCGATGGCGGCTGGCTGGTGACCTGGTACGGCGAAGGCGTGGAAGACGCGGCTGGCGTCTATCAGCAGCGCTATGGCGCGAACGGCGCGACAGTCGGGACGGAGACGCTGGTCAACAGCTACGTCACCGGCAATCAAGCCTCTCCCTCGACCACCGCGCTTGCCGATGGCGGTTGGCTGGTCACATGGACCGGCGAGGGCGCGGCAGACGCCTTTGGCGTCTACCAGCAGCGCTATGGTGCGGATGGCAAGGCAATCGGGACGGAGACGCTGGTCAACACCTATGTCACCGGCAATCAAGACTATTCCTCGACCACCGCGCTTGCCGATGGCGGCTGGGTCGTCACTTGGTATGGCGAAGGAACAGGCGATAGCCAAGGGGTTTATCAGCGGCGCTACAGCGCCGATGGCAATACAGTGGGATCTGAGACACTGATCAACGCATACACCACCGGTGGCCAGGTTTATCCTTCAACAGTCGCGCTTGCCGACGGCGGCTGGCTGGTCACTTGGCATGGCGAGGGTACGGAAGATAGCGGCGGCCTCTACCAGCAGCGCTACAGCACCGATGGCAACATGGTTGGATCTGAGACGCTGATCAATACCTATACCACCAATTTCCAAGTCTATCCCACGGTGACGGCCCTCGCCGATGGCGGCTGGTTGGCTACATGGTGTGGCGAAGGAGCCGGAGACCTGCTTGGCATCTACCAGCAGCGTTATGCTGAGGATGGCGCGACAATAGGATCCGAGACACTGGTCAACGCCTATACCACGGGCAATCAACTCATTCCCGTAACCACTGCGCTTGCCGATGGCGGTTGGGTGGTCGCATGGTATGGCGAAGAGACTGGAGACGCCACTGGCATCTACCAGCGACATTTTGCAGCTGATATCGATAGCTCGAACCATGCCGACAAGCTCACCGGCACCGGCTGGGACGAATACCTGATCGGCTATGGCGGCAATGACCGGCTCGACGGCAAAGGCGGCAATGATGTGCTGATCGGCGGCTTCGGCGACGACACCTACATTGTCAATTCCAAGGGCGATGATGTTCAGGAACTCGCTGTGCAGGGCACGGATACAGTGCTTGCCTCAATCCGCTATACGCTTGGCGGAGCCGTAGAAAATCTGACGCTGACCGGCAAGGCCAATATCGATGCCACCGGCAATGCGCTTGCCAATCATATCACCGGCAATTTAGGCAACAACGTCCTCAAGGGGCTCGCGGGTGCGGATATCATCACCAGCGGCAAGGGCGCCGACAAACTCTATGGCGGGGCGGACGCCGACCATTTCATTTTCACGACCGGCGACGGTGCCGACACCATCAAGGACTTCGATGCCAACGGCTCGGATCACGACGTCATCGATCTCGGCCATGTCAAAGGGCTCGCGGATTTCGCCGATCTCAAAGCGCATCACATCGAGCAGGCCGGATCAGCGGTGGTGATCAATTTTACCGCCCATGACTCGATCACGCTGGAGGGCGTGAAGATCAATCATCTGAGCGCCGCCGACTTCACGTTCTGAAGATCGAAGCCGCGATCGATGCCATGGCCATCGGTTGCGGCACAGGTGGAGATGGTGGTGTGAATGAAGAATTTCCGTTCCACGCCAGACGTAAAGCTTGCAGAAGCGCTTTGTACGGTGAGGACAAATCTCCCCATGCCGGCTTTCATCGGCGACATGGGACTGGCAGCCGAAGCCGTGTTGAACCGCAGGCGCGTCCTGCAAAAGGTGGATGGGATCAGGAATGTTTGGGCGCAGCTACGGGCAAATTGCATTTCTGGCGCTGCTGGTCCTCTTGCCGTTTGCCTGCTTTGCCCTGTCCTTCCGAATACAGGATGAACAATGGCAGTATGACCATCCCGGACGTGGACACTATTATCTCGTTTTTGCCGCCGCGGTTCTGTTTGTAAGTATCGGCATGCTGTTCCACATTTTGAGGGAAAACGCCCGGCTCATTTTTGGGATGCTGGAAATCATCTTCTCGGTCATTTTCTTCCGCTCTGCCCTCACAAATGCCGACAACATCCTCCGGGCACTGGCGTCGAACAACTTCAGCTTCGCGTCGGACTTGGTCGTCATTCTGGCATTGCTCACCGCCGCCCTTTATGTCTTCCTCAGTGGGTTTGGCAATGTCGGGCGAGGCGTTTTGGGGAACCCTCGGCTGGAGAAGGCGTGGCGCTGGTTCAGCCTGAAAGTGTGACACCCTCGGACTGTTGTCGCGACGGTGCCTGTCAGCAGCGATACAATTCGGATGGCGGCAGCGCCTGTCCGGCAAAGGACGGCTGATGTAGATCTTTTTCCGCGCCAACCAGTCTTTCCCATCCACCAACCTGCATCCTTGCGAGCGCCGATGAACCACATGCGTATTCTTCATGCATTTTTCCTTATCCTCGCAACAGCGCAAAGCTGTTACGCCTTGGAAGCTTCGACTTACCAAGGTCGTCTTGGCGATTTGCCTGTTATCGTCGAATTGACGGAGGCGGGTCCGGATGGCGCGTTTGTGGGGCGCTATGCCTATATTGCCAAAGGCGTCGACATTCCCTTGCATGGCGTCCGGAGCAAGACCGGAATGACGCTTGAAGAAGAGCGGCCATGCACACCGGCGCTGTGCAGGAAAAGTGACGGGAAAACCGTCGAGCACGCACCGATCGGTGCGGACTGGACGTTGACGGCGGAGGCTCACGCGGCCCGGCTATCCGGCATCTGGCATGACCGGGAAAGCGGCAGGTCGCTGCATATCACACTTGCTCGTGTGGCCAGCCGCGATCTCGGTGATGCCAGTAGCACCGATCTGGATGCACTCGATCCGCTCAAGGTTTTTGATATCGGCCTTCCCGGCGTCTTGACGGCCGGCGACCTGCCCGATGATTTTCTGAAAATGCACTATCCGTTCGAGAAGGGCGAAGAGACCGTAGCAGACCGGGGCCGATTTAGGATGGATAAGGATCCGCGGGTCGGGCTCTCCTATCCAACGATTGTCAGCCTGGGCGGCGCGGACGTCGCACCCGTCAACGCCTATTTGTTGCAACAACGGCTGAAATGGGAATACTTCGGTTTTGATTGTCTCCAGAAGGCATATCTCGGCTACGGCTGGAGCGAAGACCTTGGCGGCCAGACGAACGGTTATGATGGCAATGACAGTGTCAGCATCGCATATCTCACACCGCGTTTGCTCGGTCTTTGGGAGGATGGCAGCTACTTTTGCGGCGGCGCGTATCCGGAAAACTTCTCGCATTATCTGCTCGCGGATGTGAGGACCGGCGAGGCTCTCGCCCCCGAAGCCCTGCTCAAGGGCTGGCTGGTCAAGAATGAAGATGACACCGTTGTCGACCCCGCCACGGTCGACGATYAATCAGGCCTGCGATATGAACCGAGTGAGGACCTCATCAAATTCGTTGTCAGCAAGCGTGAGAGATTCGATGCAGCAACAGAGACCGATTGCGGCTTCGACGACCTCGTGCGCAGCAATCTCGGCGTCTATTTTACCGAGGACAGTCTGGTTTTCACCCTGAAAACGCTGCCGCACGCGATTTTTGCCTGTACTGAAGTTCTTCTGACGGTTCCGCTCAAGCAGGCGCGCCCGCTGCTGACCGATGCCGGTGCCGGCTATTTTGAGATGTTTGATCGTTGATGCCGTTGTCGGGTGAAATGAAACGCCGGCGACAACATCTTCACGAATGAGGGACCTGTGACCTTTGCTGTTTCGACGCCATCTCCAATGCAGGATCGCGCACCATGATACCTCTTAAGATCTGTTTTCTGCCTTTGCTTATCTTGTTGCCGGTCGACCAGGCCACGGCAGCGGCCTGCAGGCTGGACCATGCTGCTTACCGGGAAAGTCGTTCCGGTGCAGCGATCCAGTTCAGGCCCAAGGACAAGGCGAAGGACGCTGCGCTGACGACCGGCTTGTTTCAACTGCGTCTACCCAACGTCTCCGAAGTGTTCGAAGGCGACATCACCTGGAACGCGGGCAGCAACGCGCGACCTGACGGTGAAATCAGCCAGGCATGCACACCAGATGAAAGCGCCGATGGCGGCGGATGCTGGCTCTGGACCGGAAATATCTATGGTCTGGGCGAAAGCAGCGCGAACCTGCTGACGGACGAGGATATGATTGCGCCGAAGGCCATATTGCTCGCGGATTTCGGCCGATCGCTCGCCATGAAAGAGACTTTCGTCCAGGCCAATCCCGCTCTGGCAACCTATGACGTGTTTACCCTGACGGGGTGCCGTCCCTGACCATCTGCCGGCTCAGCCGCCGGCACCGTCGTCCATGGGTGCATCCGTGATCCACTCATAGGCCCTGGTGCATGATTGCAGTTCGGCGCAGTTCGGTACGATCAGCATCGGCGCCACGACGAAGGTCGCGGCAATGAGCATTTGCAGGCACAACCGAACAGCCCTCACCTTTTTACAGATCACCCCCACACCGATGAAATAGAGACTTTGCGCCAGGCAAACACCGACGAGAATCTGGCGTAATCCGCTGGTTTCCAGCTCGTATGGCGTAAAATGCCCATCGGGGAACCCCATCATGCTGAGTTCTACCGCGCAGAACAAAGCCAACAACAGGCCTGTCAACCCCCATATGATTGCAGCGGTTCTCAAGGAAATGTTGAGAGCTTTGCCGTCGGAGGTCGGCGGAGGCGATGTAACTGTCACGACTGATTATTCCGTTGAGGGAAGGGTTGTAGGGCCAGGCGCATCAAGATTCGCTCATGCAGGTGTCGTTCAACAAAAGACTCGGATCGCCGGGATGTGAAGGCAAACGGACATTGTTGCAAACGCTGTTCGCTGCTTCCGGTCATTGCACCCGGTGATAAAAACCGGAGAACGTGACGCCCATGCCCCCACACTCACCATTGTCGTCGGCACGCAAATAAGGCCCGGCAAGCCGCATGCGCAATCGGCATGCGGTCTCCGGGCCTTGATCGAACGGTAAAGTTTCCCCACCAGTAGCGGTGAACGCGAAAAATGCGCGACCGACGGTGGCGTCAGGTTTGATCCTGGCCGAGAACGATCCGGTATTGACTGCGCCGCGCTTGACCCGCCCCGGATCGCTGCCGCCAAAGGTCGCATCGCCTTCAATCTCCAACCCTCCGCTTGCTGCATCGCGCTTCACAGAGATGTTGTGCTCCTCTCCGAAACTCCATTCTCCCGTCCAGTCGACGGCGTCGGATGGAGGCTTGATATCAAGCCCTGTTTCCGGCAGCCAACCGACGTGACCGCGGTCGTTGCTGTCGAAATAGATTGCGCAGCGAAAGCCACCGGCCCGCGCAGCGATGACAACGGTATTGCCGCCGACGAGATAGTCGGGTTCCCGGCAACGCTTGACGGCCGCCGGACAAAGGCCATCGTCCGTATTTTTCAGGAAATGCAGTCGGGTGATGTTCGATCGGACGGCGCCGAGGGCCAAAACTTCGTCGGCCTGGAAGCTGTCCGTGTTACAATCGCGTTCGCTTGCCATGAGCGCCTGTCCTGCCGCCAGGGACAGCAGACTGGATATCATGACGGCAAGGCATTGTTTCATGACGAGAACCTCTGGACGAAACATGAGGGATGGTACTGTCGGCAAAGCGATTGTAAACAGGCTTTAAAATCTGACCGTTTTGTGCCGCACACCGATCCAGGTCGAGGCACGGTTTCTCATTGGCTTATTTGCGCGATTTGGCGTGCCGCCAGGCTAGCCATTCAAAATGCTCGGTCAACGCCCCATCGAAACACATGCTGACGTCACAGGATGAAGTCACCCGCATGCAGTGCGATATGGCCCTTCAGCTCGATGGAGAAATCGGCGTGCGTGTCGCCATCGGCATCACCCTGGACGAAGGTGCTGCCACCCTTGAAACTGTAGCGCAGCTCGCCTGCGGCGCCGAAAAAACCCAATGTGCCGATGAAGGAGAATTTCTCGTTCATACCCGACAGGTCAAGCCTGTCATGCTGGGCGTGGCTGAAATCCTGGATCAGGTCTCGCCCGGCTTTAGCGATGGTGCTGTCGGTGGTGGTGGCGAAGAGGAAATGATCGGCACCACCATCGCCCTTCAGGATATCGCGCCCGGCATCGCCTTGAAAATATTCGGCGTATTTACCCCCGGTCAACGTGTCGTTGCCGTTGTAGCCCTCAACTGTTCCGCTGACGATCATCCCGTTCGCGCCACTATACGTGTCATCGCCACTGCCGAAAAAGATCGTGCCAGTCATCTTGCCGTTATTGGCAATCGCTTGGTCACCGGTTGCGAAAGAGCCATCGTAGGCGGAATTGTTCTCGCTATCGGTGACACCGTTATTGATAAACTGGAAGTCTTCGGAGCCGGCTCTTTTCACTGACGCTTCTGTAGAGTCGATTTCGCCGTTATTGACCAGCTCCGACGCGCCGCTTGCGGCACTGCCGGTAAGGTAGATGCCGTACTCGGCGTCAATAATGCCATCGTTTTCGACCGTGCTGGCAAAGCCGAACACCATGACCCCATGGTAGCTCGTGCTAGCAATGGTGGCATTTTCGCCAATGGTCACTTGCTGGCCGGAATCCAGAGCCGAATCATCGCCAACGGAAATCGCAAGATACGAAGCAACAACGCTGCCCTCCACGGTGACCGAATGGTTTGAGCCTGTCCCGTAGACGCCGGCGCCGAGAGTGCCGGTGCTGCTGATAAAGCCGTTTACCCCGACATAGACGTCATCCGTTTGGCCGAGAGCGACCGGAATACCGGAACTTGAGATCGTCGTGTTATAGATTTGCAGTGCCATGGACATTCACTTTCAAAGGAGAGATGCGATTGCCGGTGACAGGCAAACGCACATGCTGGCGTCACAGGATGAAGTCACCCGCATGCAGTGCGATGTGGCCTTTGAGTTCGATTGCGAAATCGGCGTGCTTGTCGGCGTCCGTGTCGCCATAGATGAATGTGCTTCTGCCCTCGAAACTGTAGCGCAGTTCGCCTTCGTCGCCGGAAAAAGCCTGGGTTCCGATAAACGAGAATGCCTCGTTGGTACCGCTGCTGGAGACTGCGGCGTCGATAAGCAGCAGGTCTATCTTGTCGTGCTGGATGTGGCCGAAATCCTGGATCAGATCGCGGCCGGCCTTGGCAACCGTGCTGTCGGCGGCGGCTGTGAAGATGAAATGATCGGCGCCAGCACCGCCCTTCAGGATATCGCGGCCGGCATCGCCTTCGACATATTCGGCGAATACTCCGCCGGTGAAAGTGTCGTCGCCGGCACGGCAATATGTGTATCCACCGGTGATCCTGCCGTGCGCGCCGTTGTAAATGTCGTCGCCACTGCCAAGGTAGATGGTTCCGGTCATTTTGCCGTTATTGGTCAATATCTGAGCGCCTGTGCAGGTGACGCCGTAATACGCTGATGATGCACCGTCGGTTCGGACCGTGCCATTGTTTATGAAGTGGAAATCTTCGGGGCCGTTTCTCTCGACGGCGTCGAACTTTGTCGCATGGACGATGCCATTGTTCACCAGCACGGACGTGCCGGTTCCCGTCCAACCCGGAACGAAAGCGTCCATGGTAATGCCTTCGGCTCCCAGGATAACGCCGTTGTTCTCCGCGTAGCTGTTGTAGGCGCTTATCCCGATGGCGTAAGATTCCAGGCTGTGGACAGACGCATGTTGTCCGATGACAAGTCGTTGATTGGATTGGGTTGAGAGGACGTTGCCGAGCATGATCGCCCAATCCTGCGCGAGAACCCTGCCTTCAATGGTCACGGATTGGTTCGAGCCTGCTCCGCGAATGTCATAATTGTTGTCCGTGCAGCTGATAAACCCGTCCGGGCCGATATAGAGGTCGTCAGTCGCGCCGATATTGATCTGCGTACCTGCACCAATAATATTCGAATTGTAGATTTGAAGTGCCATGCTTTTTCTTTCAAACGAGAGATGCGACGCCGGATGACCGGCGATCGCCCGGAATTGTTGCCTCAAAGAATGAAATCGCTCGCGTGGAGCGCGATATGGCCCTTCAACTCGATCGAGAAATCGGCGTGCTTGTCGCCGTCAGTATCGCCCTGGACAAAGGTGCTGTTGCCCACGAATTTGTATTGCAGCTCGCCTTCGGCGCCGGAAAAACCGTCCGTGCCGATGAAGGAGAATTTCTCGTCCGTTCCGGAGCTTGAAGCCTCGGCGTCAATGTCTGAAAGATCGATCCTGTCATGCTGTGCGTGGCTGAAATCGGAGATCAGGTCGCGCCCGGCTTTGGCGATGGTGCTTTCGGCGGCATCGACAAAGATGAAGTGATCGGCGCCACCGCCGCCCTTTATCAGATCGCGGCCGTCACCCCCTTGAAAATATTCGGCATATTTTCCGCCAGTGAACGTATCGTCGCCGTTGAAACCGTGAACCGTTCCGCTGACAATCATCCCGGTCGCGCCGCTATAGACGTCGTTGCCGGTGCCAAAAAATATCGCGCCGGTCATCTTGCCATTGTTGACGATCGTCTGATCGCCGGTTGCGAGAGAGCCATTATAGGCAAAGCTCGTTTCGCTATCGGTGACACCGTTGTTGGTAAACTGGAAATCTTCGGAGCCGGCCCTCTGCACAGACGCGTTTGTCGCGTCGATCTTGTTGTTGTTGACCAATTCCGATGCGCCGCTTGCAGCATTGCCAGCGAGGTAGACGCCGATATCGCCATCGATGGCGCCATCATTTTCGACGGTGCTGGCAAAACCGTCCACCACGATCGCGAAGTGGCTGGTGCTGACAACGGCGGCATTTTCGCCGATGATCACCTGCTGGCCGGAATCCGACGTTGCGCTGTCGCCGAGATAGATCGCATTATCAAGTGCGACAACGCTGCCTTCGACGGTCACGGAATGGAAGGCGCCCGTTCCGTAAACGCCAAAGGTATCGGTGCTACCGAGAAAGCCGCTGGCGCCGATATAGACGCTATCAGTGGTGCTGAGATTGGACTGAATTCCTGAACCGATGGAATTTGAATTGTAGATCTGCAGTGCCATAAGCGAATTTCCTTCAAGAATTGGCGCAATTTTGATCGTGTTTTCCCGTCCCCTCACCAGGCGGCACAGCTTCTTTGCTGGTCTCGCCGAGCAAGGAGGTAACCGGCACATGGCCGTGTCGAAAGCGTGCTTTACGCGTTTGAAAGTGCTTGCGAGTGTCCCAAATGGGATGCATGGGGCATTATTTTCTCGATCGCGAACAAATGCCGGTGGCCGCGCGTCGATTGCTATGCAAACATATTTTTCGGGGCTTCTCTTAAGGATGACGTATGGGCGATGAACTGCTACCCGGTCTCGAGGCGCTAAACGCCGCGATCGCCCGTCTCTATGATGCCACCGTCAATCCCGAACTCTGGCCCGAAGCGCTGGACAATGTGGTAAATCTCTGCGGTGCTTGCGGCATCACCGTTTTTCCGATCGTCGACAAGGGGCTCGCCAGACAGCCGGTTTCGCCCTTCTATGTCAGCGCCGACGTTCAGGAAGCCGGGCAGGTCTACTACGAAGAATGGATCGAGCGCTGCCCAATCAATATTTATTTCGAAAGAAATCCGACCTTTGACAGGCCGGTCTTCGACGTCGATGTGCTGGACGAGACGATATTCAGACGAGATCCGTTCTACAACGAATTTGGCCGATATTATCAGTTTATGCATGGCGTGATGCGCGCCACCCGGCCGAGTGCCACACATGCCGGCTTCGCAATGATCTCGGCATTTTCGAGAACCGACGAATTGCCATCGGCCAGCAAGCTGAAGGTCTTCGAGATCTTGTCCGGTCATGCGGCGAGGGCGATTGTTATGCATGCTCAACTCGCGGGGCAGGATAATACGTTCTGTGGCCTCGCCGAATTGCTGGCCAACCAGAATTGCGGTGTTTTCCTCATCGACACGACGGGCGGCGTCGTAGAGGCGAACAGCAGGGCGATGGCCATGTGCGGCGATGGCTTCCGCCTCGGCCAGAGGCAGTTGCGTGCCTGCGTTCCCGGCGATCAACCCGCAATGGACCAGCTGCTGGCTCGGGCGCTCAACCCGGATTTCCGCAATATCGCCAATGCGCCAGTCGCGCTTCGCCGGCCCAATGGCAAAAAGCCGATACTCATCAATGCCATTCCCCTGCGCCGCCGCCCGGAAACCGCCTTTTCAGGATTGCTGCATGCCGGCAATGGCGCTCTGGTCGTGGCGATCGATCCGGATGCCAGCGACGCGAAAAGAAGTCAGAACCTGTTTGCCCTCAGCGGCCTGACCCCGACCGAGTCTCGCCTCGCCTCGATCATCGGTTCCGGAATCAGCCCGGAATATGCTGCCGAAATCGCTGGAATGTCGGTCGGCACCGTCCGAAACCACCTCAAGCGAATCTTCTCCAAACTCGACATCTCCCGGCAAGGCGAACTTGTGGCGCTGGCCGGGAAGCTTTCGATTATCAATGACGGCAGCCTCCACTGACGGCGTAGAATGCCTTCCGAAGAATTCACCGTTGCCGAACGTCTTGTGTTTGCTGGACGATTTTTTCTTTTGCCGATTTACCAGGGATATTGAATGTTTAATGATACGCGCACCGGTTTCGACAACATCAACAGCGCGATCGGCCTTCTCTACGACGCCGTGCTTGCCCCTGACCTCTGGCCGCGGGCGCTGGATGATGTCGCGGCCCTGTCCGGCGCGATGGGACTGATGGTAGGCCCGATCCGACAGAATGAGGCCACGCCCTTCGTTTATGCCAGCAATCCGCTGGAGGAGGCCTGTGCCAGCTTCTCCAGGGACTGGTATTCCTCCTCCCCCTTCATGGTCTATGAACGGCGCTCGCCCGTCATGGGGCGATGCATATGGGATGGCGACGTCTATGCATTGGAGGATATGAAGCGGCTGCAATTCTATCAGGAATATGCAAGGCCGTTCGACATGGCCCATTGCATGATGCGCGGCACCGGTCAGATCGCCGCCTCCGGGCGCTATGTGATGATGGCGCCGTCGCATGTGGCTCAAGGCGTGCCTGATCCGCATCAGCGGCGTGTCTTCGAGACACTGACCGCCCATGCGGAAAAGGCGTTGGCCATGTCCCTGCGCGTGAATGCTGTCGGCGAAGCGCTTGAGGGCGCGTGGTCGCTGATGGATCGAGGCGATTGCGGCATTGTACTGCTGAATAGGTCCGGAACGGTGGTTGCAGCCAATGACGTCGCCCACCGGATGGGCGACGACGGCTTCAGGATCGTGGACGGAAAGATGATTGCAAGCTTGCCCGGCCAGCGGGCGGAACTCGACCGTTTGCTTGGTGCGGCGCTCACAACGTCCGCCGGCCAGCGGCCGGTTGGTTCGGTGGCGCTCAAACGCCGGACAGGCAAGAGGCCGCTGCTCGTCAATGCGGTACCGGTGCGCGCCCAGTCGCGGGATCTGTTTCCGGCGTGCCTGGCGTCGGCCAGCCTCATGATCATCATTGTCGACCTGGACAGCGGCGGTGCGCCAAACGTATCTTCCCTGTTCCGGCTGCTCGGCCTGACCGAAACAGAATCCCGCGTGGCGGCCACGCTCGGCACCGGTGAAAGCCCGGAAACCGCAGCCCGGAAACTGTGCATATCCATCGGCACCGTCCGCAATCACATCAAACGGATATTCTCAAAACTCGATGTCTCACGTCAAAGCGAGCTGGTGGCGCTGGTGGCGAAGCTTGCAATCCTGCCGGATGACGAGGCGCAATCTTTCGGTCGGGCCGCGTATGACTGACATATGCGGCTTTCGTCCGTCGGCTATTTCAACACGACATCGCCTCCTGACGACCACAACTTGAATTTCCTGTCTCGTCGCCGCATCGATGCGGTGTCGGCGGAGCGGCCGCTGCTGCGTGTCGAGGGCAATCTCGCTCGATCGTAACGCATGGAAATCATGTTGAGTGATTTGCTCTTATGCGAGCCAGCAGATCCTCGATCGGCCTAAAGCAGGAAGTCATGCTGCGTGAGCTTCGTGACATCGTCGACCTGCAGGGCGAAATCGGCATGCCTGTCCCCATCGACGTCGGCATGAATGAGGATGTGCGAACCCTGCTTCTCGTAGCGCAATTCGCCGGCCTTGCCGTCGAAATCGTGCTCGCCGAGGAAGGGGAAGGACTGCATGCCCTTGGCCTTGCTGCTGGCATCAATGGCCGAAAGGTCGATATGGTCGCCGGAGGCGAAGTCGAGGATCGTGTCGCGGCTCGATGCCTTTGCCGTGCTGTCAGAGAGATTAATGAAGGCGAAGGTGTCAAGGCCGGCGCCGGACAGCGTGTCGGCGCCATCCTTGCCGGCTAGCGTGTTGGCGCACTGATTGCCGGTCAGGGCGTTCTTCAGCTCGTTTCCGGTGCCGTTGATCTTGCCCTTGCTCGTCAGCACTGCTTTCCTGCCGGCGAGCTCGTGTCGGTCGATGCGCGCGAATGATAATCGGCGCCAGCGGAGTTTTGCTTTCTACGTTACTTTTTGTCCGTCTCCGTCGACTGAACGAACTCCTGGTGCAGCCGCTCCAGATTTTCGCAGATGAAGCGACCAAATTTGGTAGCATCGGTGGATTTCAGGGCGATTGAGTAATTCTTGCCGCTGCTTTTGAACTCGGCTCGGACGCTTGCGTCGGCTGCTTGCCACTCACCACCAATCTTCAGCCGCTTTGCCGGCCGGCCGGCTTTCTTGATCTCAGCAGCGACAAACTCGAAGCGCGCGTCTGATGCCAAAGCCGCAAATGCCTCACGCGAGATCAGTTGCTTTGCCAGAGCCAGCGTCGATGGCTTTTCGATCTGCTGGGCAAGGTCTATCCAGCGATCACGCCCGATGGACTTCGAGGCACCGATTGCGGCGACGATATCCCCCGGCACGCGGCTGGAGACGGACAGCATCCGCGTCAGCATGGGAGCGTCGACGGCCAGCGACGCCTGGATGATCGGCTTCGCATGCCCGAGATCGAGCAGTTTCTGCGCAAACATCGCCCGCTCGATAAAGGACAGATTTTCGCGGGCAGAGTTTTCCTGTCCCTGGGCGACCACATGGTCGGCATCGGAGATGTTTTTGACGATGGCGCGGACCTTCCTGCCGAGATCCCTCGCCGCCCGCGCGCGACGGTGGCCGAAGACGATCTGATAACGGCTGGCTGCTTCCGGATGTGGACGCACCAGGATCGGCGTGTCCTGGCCCCGCTCCCTGATGGCCTCGACCAGTTCGGAATAGGCAGTGTCGTCATCGCCCATGCGATCGGAGACGAAGGAGTTGTCGAGATCGGCGACGTCCAGCTCGACGATCGACTCTCCGGAAAGCCCCTGATCCGCGAGGGCGGCCTTTTCGGCGAGCTCGTTCAACGAGTTCACCATGGATCGCGACGCCCCGCGCGTGGCATATCCCGGCGTCGCGCGGCGCTCGGAGCTTGCATTTTGCGGTGCGGTTATGTTTGCGAACACATCTTTGCGAGCCATGTCAAAGTTCCATCAAGGTGTTGAAGTCATTGCAAGAAAATTCGCTTTGTACGGCTGACAATTGTCTAGAGCGCGCCGCACCTATTTGGAGCCATTCTGTTGGCTSAAGCGGAGTCGYCTGTTGGGCCGGCMGGCGCGYGTCGTACCAGACGTACGGCCAAGCCGGCCGGCCCAACAG